>CAZOWT010000100.1:0-10377 GCA_964583345.1 uncultured Clostridia bacterium | reverse complement strand
AGGAAGAGTGCCGCTCTTAACAGCCATGGCCATGCCGGACGGCGGTACCGGTGACAGGGCATGCGGATGATGACCCTGGGGTGCCAAGGTCCCGGCAAAATTCATCCCCATTTCCCGGTAAAAATGTTTGAGAGCCTGGGTAATCTGGCAGGCTGAAAACCGGTTTCCCGCTGAAAGACCGCTTGAATCCTGCAGAGAAAAACCGCTTATGCCGATGATTTCCCTCAAATATTTTCTCATCAGGTTCAATCCCTTTTCCCGGGTGCCAGGAATCGAGTCAAAGGTTGCACCCAGGTCTTTGTTGATCAATTCAGCCAAAACATTGTTGCTCTCCAGGTTCAAATCCCGGATGATATCCTTCAACCGCTCGGTTTTTATAATTTTTAGAATCCGGGTCCCGGGACCGGTGAGACCTTGCCTGACCTTACCGCTAATGGCGATTCCCGATCTCGCCAGAGATTCCTTGAATAATGTCGCGGCGAACAGACCGGGACGGGTTACGCACAAGCGCAGTATTTTGTATCGTCTGTCCCAGCGGGTAACCGTTCCTCTCACAGAATATTGATCACCCCATTCCATTTTTTTATAGGTCATGACCGGCTTACCGGGTGAATTGGACTCCGAAAGCCTTACCTGATAATCAAGACGGGCATAGTTTGTCCGGGGAATGGTCCAGAGATTGACCGGTGGTCCCGCATCCAGTCCCAGTATAATCCAGTTGGAATTAACGGTCAGGGCACCGGGAGGTGAATACAGGTGGCGGGCATTGGGGGGAAACCGGGGCGGTTCTTCGTCAAGGAAGGTATCATCAAAAATCAGGTCACCCCTGATTTCACTGATTCCGCTTTCCCTCAAATCTCTGGCCGCAGAATCCAGGTGAGATACTCTCAAACCGGGATCGCCCCACCCCTTCAGATAAATATTGCCATTCAGCACACCGTCTTGGCAAAGCCCATCGGTCAGGATCTGGGTTTGGAACCTGAAATCGGCGCCAAACCGGGCAAGACAAATGCCGGATGTGATGACTTTTGTAACCGACGCCGGGATAAACTGACGGTCCGGCTGATACTGAAAAACCGGATTATTCTCATCGATGGAAACGATATCGATTCCCGCTTCCATTTTAGAAAAATATTGACTCCTGAGGCAAGTTATCATTTCTTTTTCCAGAGAAGCCCGTAACAATGATAACAAATCAGTCGGTTTGTCGGCTTGAGTGCCGCCTGAGCATAAGCCGATCGTGGCCATCATCAACAATCCTTGGTTCAACCAACCGATTTTTATCATCACATCCTGCTGAACCGGTATTCAGGGCATCTCATGATTACCGCGTAAATCCCGGCAATATTCATTATGCTGAAGAGGGTCGGGAAAATCAAGTAAAAAACCTTGACCCGGGCATTGCCCGGTTTCGACTTTAATATTTTTTTTAAATGGGTTAAAATATACAAGATAAATTTTATTATTTGGAAAGGAGTATATGAGGTGAAGATGAACATCAGGTTTGCTTTGAGGATGATTCTGGCTGTCTGCTTGGCCTTTTTTTTATTCACCTGCGATTCATCGAAACCGGACACCGGTGAAAACGATGAACAGGACAATGATACTTTTGATGTTGATCTTGAGGGAATTCCCCGATTTGTCAACGTCAATTATCTTGAGCTTGCCAAGGTATATCGGATATCAAAATTCCGTTCGGCCGTCGGTCACGACTATTCCGATGACTTCGAGGCCTGCCGGAGTATGAAGCATTATTTCCAACCCCGGGGTAATGTCAACTGGTCGCAGGTACAGGTTTTTGCCCCGGTGACCGGGAAAATTTCCACTGTATACGAGGAATGGGCAGGGACACAGTTGTGGGTGCAATCTGACCTTTACCCGGCTTTTTTCTTCATCATTTTTCACATCCGGTTATCCAACCCGCTCTCAATCGGCGATACGGTCGTGGCCGGTCAAAACCTCGGTACCCATGTCGGATCCCAGACCATGTCGGATATCGCCGTCGGTGTTAACACCCCCCGGGGATGGAAACTGATATCATACTTTGATACATTGAGCGACATGGTATTCCAAAATTACCTGAACCGGGGAATTGTCAATCGTGGGCAGTTAATTATTTCCCGTGAGCAGCGGGATTCGGATCCGTTGACCTGCGCCGGAGATACCTTCACCAACACCGGGAATCTGGATCACTGGGTGGTGCTTCATTAAATATTTTTTTCAAATGGGCTTCTACACCGGATTTTAAAACCTCTATCAGCTTTTCATCCATAAACTGATAATGATCACCGATACCCAGGGATATAATTTTTTTCCCTGATGATCCATCCGGAAATTTTTGTTCGATAAACTGCCGCTGCATCAACTCCATCACAAAAATAATATCAGCCCAGCCTACCAACTGTTCATCAATCACCACGATTGCTTCCGGACTGATTCCGGCGGATTTGACCTCGAGAACCGGATCATCCTTGAAAATCATCTCCGCGGTGGCACTTCGCATCATGTTGAAGTTGCATACAAAAAGGACCTTGATCGGAGTCATTTGCACGGATTCCATTTCTCTTTATTTTTTTTGATTTTTAATTGAGTCGGTTGACACAAGGAAAACTCCACGGGCATGGGTGCCTATGATAAGCATATTATCGCGGGGATGAACCTTTAAATCAAGCACCGGTACGTTCGGCAGGTTTCCTTTCAGGGAATGCCATGTTCCTCCGCGGTTGAACGTCACATAGACACCCATATCGGTTCCCACATACAAAATATTACCGTCTTTCGGATCCTCCCGGATGACATTGACCGGTTCATCAGGGAGGTTTGATTTGAGATCTTCCCAGTCAAGACCGTCATTATCGGTGGAATAGATGTAGGCAGCGAAATCATCTTCACGGAAACCGGTCATGGTGACATACAACCGATCTGATCGAAAACGGGAGGCCACCACCCCGCTGACCCATTTCCCGGGCAGAATTAGGCTTATCTTTTTCCAGTTTGCTCCGGTGTCTCTGGTCACCCACACATTGCCATCATCGGTGCCAACAAATATAATTTGTGGTGAAAAAACCGATTCATCAACCGCGGTAATGGTGGCATAAGGCATATTGCCCAGAATGTCTTTCCGGTTACTCAGGTCAGGTGATATCTCGGACCAGGAATCCCCTCTGTCTATGGATTTCAGCAGATGATTGGATCCCATATACAGGGTTGCCGGCTGATGATTTGAAATCATGAACGGGGAAAGCCAATTGAAACGGTAAGGGATTCGATCTTTTTCCGGTTGAGGCTGAATGGACTTCTTGATTTTGTTCTTGAAATCAAGACGGTATAGCATTCCGAATTGAGATTCAACGAAAACGATATCCGGATTTTCCCTGTCCAAATCAACGAAAGCCCCATCACCTCCCCAGATGGTCCTCCAGGCATTGACCTTATCGCCCATTCGGAATCTGCTGGAACCAATCATGATACCGTTGTCCTGAAGTCCGCAGATGATCCGGAAAGGATCATGATAATCAAATTGCACACTGTAACACTGGGCCAGCGGGATATTTCCGATTTTTTGCCAAACCTTTCCGGCATGATATGAAATATTAACTCCACCGTCGGTTCCCAGAATCAGGTGTGAAGGATTGCCCGGATTGATCCACAGGGCGTGACAGTCACGGTGAACCATTTCCTCGCCCGGAGCCGCTTCTTCATCGGAAATTTTTATGGTCGATATCCCCCCGTCTTCAGATTTCAACAGCGGAATGCCCAGAATATAAATGATATTTTTATTCTCCGGAGAAACCCGTATCTGTCCGAAATAAAAGCCATACGTCAATACCATACCTTCCAGATATCCGGGATTCATTTTATGCCAGGAATTACCGCCGTCATCGGATCGGTATATTTCCGCACCTTTTACATAGGGATTCAACCTGCGTTCCTGCGCATTTGAAAAAATCCTGGCAATGTCCCGGGGAGAGATTTTGCCGCTTTTCACGAATCCCTTAACCATGTGGCTGTCATAAATCAGCGGCGCCCGGTTTTCTCTCAAAAATAGGTCCAATTTATCGCCGTTAATGCTGAGAAAATCATCGACATTCATGGCCGCGACCATTTCAATGGTAATCCCGCTTTTGATCATTTCCGGCCGGGGCTCCTGGTTGTCGAGCAATGCATAGACGACTGACGGTTCTGAACGGCTGATGGCCAGACCGATTCGGCCGTTATAACGTCCCTGGGGAAAACCGCTGACCGTTTTTCTCCAGGTTTGGCCACCATCGGTGGTTTTAAAAATGGCGCTCTCCACGCCCGATTCAATGAAGTTCCATGCTTTTCTATCTTTTTCCCAGGAGGCGGCATACAAGATATCGGAATTTCGAGGATGCATAGCCAGGTCGCTAAATCCGGATTTTTCACTGACATATAAAACCTTTTTCCAGGTTCTTCCCCCGTCAATGGTTTTGTAAATGCCCCGCTCTTGGTTTCGGGTATAGAGATGTCCAAGGGCAGCCACATAGACCGTGTCGTTATGGCTGGGATCGATGATAACCCGGCTGATATGATGGGTGTTCTGTAATCCCATATTCATCCAGGTATTCCCCCCGTCAACACTTTTATACATACCGGTTCCGGCATAGCAGCTATGGGAAGAATTGGCTTCTCCGGTGGCCACCCAGATGAGGTTTTTATTCTGCTGGGATATCGCGATATCACCGATGCCGATTGAAGACTGGTTTCCGAATATTGACTTCCAGGTTTTTCCATTGTCCGAGGTAAGCCACACCCCTCCGGCTGCGGATCCGACATAGAATGTTGAAGGCATATCTTCATAGGCCTCTATATCGGTCACCCTGCCTCCGTTATAAAAAGGACCGATATTGATCCAATTAATAGACTTGAATATCGACCGCTCGCTCATATTCATATGGCGTCGGTACGATTCCTGTCTGTCGATTCCGGATGAACCGGACAACCAGTAAACATTTCCCACGATACCCAGTATCAAAACGATTACCTTCACCTATTCCTCCGGTCATGTACGATGAACAGCTGAAATTTATTCAACCAAATTCTACACCATTGGCAGTGGAAAAAAAACATATCCGGTTTCATTTTCAGGATTTTTTTACACTTATTATGCCTAAAAAATTCATTTCCATAACCTTTTTAAAGTAAAATTAGTATAAGAAGGTAAAGAGGATAACATGAAATCAAGCACCAGAAGTTCTCGACCAAAATTGTTTCAGATGATATTTCACCTTTTAATGGTCATGGCAGCATGTTTTTCATTATTATCAGCCCAGAATCAGGATGACCTCAAAATAAAGGAAAAAATAAATGTGATCAATATTGAAATCCCGGTAAGGGTTTTCAATAAGGGAGAAAATGTCAAGAACCTGACCAGGGATGATTTCACCCTGTATGAGGGAAACAAACGCCAGGTTATCAATGGCTTTTATTCAAAAAGCAAATGCATCCAGGTTCAGAACGTGAATTTGAAACCCGGCGAAAGGCTGGCTGAGGGGAAAAGCCGGTACATTGTGTTAATATTCCGGGTTACCGATTTCACCGATGAACTTCGGTCAGGAATAAACTACCTGTTTGATCACATCATAAAACCGGAAGATCAGGTGTTGGCATTTGTAAACGAAAAAACCATTCCCATGACCACCTCCTATTGGAAAATAGACCGTAAAGATCTGCTGCTGGAGGTACTGAGAGACGAGTGTTTGAGTGCGCACCAGCGATTGATTTCATTCTTTCTCAACATCCTGAAAGATCTTGAAAGAACGCAACGCACATTAATTGAAGATGACACCTACGGGCAAAATGCCTATTTCATTATTGAATTTTTAAGGAGGTATCTGGTAACCTGGCAGGAATACAAGAAAAAATACCTGGTCCCGGATCTGGATAAATACTACAATTTTGCCAAACATCTTGAAAAAATCAATATGGAAAAATGGATTATTAATTTCTATCAAATCGAAATGTTCCCCAAAATTCAGATAACCGGACGGTTGCGCCAGAAAATTGAGACCATGGTGAGCGAACTCATGATTGCCAGACCCGAAGACTCGGTTCACTCTCAGATTATCACCCGCTATCTGGAAAATATTGATAAGGCACTCAGTGTTTCAAATGATTTTCCGGTCGATGAACTTACCAGACTGATGTACAAGGTGGATACGACTTTCCACTCGATCTTCATGGGCGTGGAAAAGGAAACACTGGATGAAAATCTCCAGTTCCAGCGGGTTTCAACCGATATCGAGAATTGCCTGAGAGAACTGACAAGTAAAACCGGCGGGGCTCTTTTGACCACCAGGGACCTGGGATCAGCCCTGCATACGATCGAAACCAAGGAAGATTTTTATTACGTCCTGACCTATGCACCCAAGAACCTTGAGAAAGTAAACAAAATCGTTATCAAGGTTAAAAATAAAAAATACGACCTGGTATACGATAATAATTTCAGAGCCGATTATATCAATGAATATCTGCAAAAAAAGAAGGCCGAAAGCCCTACCGTGGTCATGAAGAATCTGGAATTTAAAAACAAAACCCTGACCCTGGGGATTACGGATTTCAAGATGTCGGAACTGTCTTCCAAAGAACGGGTCGGGAAACTGAATATCCGAATTCAGGTAAAAAATCCGAATGATGAAATGACGGTTTTTGACCAAACCAGGTTAATAACAGCCAAGAAGGAAGACATCACCCTGTCTGTGACCTTTGAGTGGCTGGAAAAAGGGAATTACCATATCATTGTTGACGTGTCTGACTTGCTGACCGGGAAAACCACCATGGATTTTCTGGATTCCATAAAAATCGAATAAATAATATCTGGAATGACGGTTTTTCTGTTTCCATTTACAAGTACCAGGTGGCTTCCCAACTGACGGGATCCATTAAACTCCATGATCAAGCTGATTTGCTTTTTTATAAAAAAAAATATAAAATTCAAAAGTTCCGGTTATGGTTTCCGGAGATAGGCCATGATTAATCTGAATAAATTGCTGAAATTATCCGCCAAGGAAATTCCCGAAGAAAAAGCTTTCGGAATCACTGATATCGGTAAAATTCGCGAAAACAACGAAGATTATTTTTTAATCGATAAAGATAAACAGCTCTATATTATTTCAGATGGAATGGGTGGTCACAATGCGGGCGAAATTGCCAGTCTCAACGCTACCAAAATGGTTTATGCCCACTTCAGCCTGGAATTGATTGCCCGGATCAAGCGTGATAACCAGCAAATAAGGGATGAAATAGTTGAAAGTATCAAAGAAGCCCATCAAAAAATACTCGAAATGTCTGACAGCAATCCCGAATATAAAGGAATGGGTTGCACCATCGTCGTGGCCCTATTGATCGATGATTTTCTGCATGTTGGCCATATCGGTGATTCCAGGGCCTATTTATCTGACCAAAAAAACATTTCGCTAATTACCACTGACCATACCTATGTCATGGAACTGGTAAAGGCCGGAAAAATGAGTATTGATGACATCCGGACCAGTAACATAAAAAATCACCTGAGCCAGGCACTGGGTGCGCCGATATCCATCGCCCCGGACTATAGCCGCCACCAGCTGAAACCCAATAATAAAATCCTGCTATGCACGGATGGCCTCTGGGACAACATATCCGACCGGGAAATCTTTACCATTCTCAATCAGAATAAACCCAAACCTCAAATTTGCAAAGATTTCGTCCGCAAGGCCATTAAAAGGGGGGGATTTGACAACATAACCGCGGTGATCATCGAATATTATCCTCCTGAAGTCAAAGTTGATGATAAAGAACCGGTTGCCGGCAATGACGGAGAATATGGCATTGTATTTTCCTTTCCCCAGCAGGAAAGTGCAGATTGATTTAGAATCAATTCCCATGAAAATCCTTGAATTCAAATCTGAAGCAACCCGGACGAAACGCTCATTTTTATTGAGCTGGCTTGCCTGTCTTCTCTTTTTTCTATTGTCATTCAACGGTCCTTTACAGGCCGGTTCAACTTACAACTTGTCCTACCACCTCAAAGGGTCAACCCATGGCAGGATTCTTCTGATTATCCCATTCCGGGTCTATTACGAATCTTTTGCAACGGTAAACATGGTTTCCGAAAAATCCCTGAACGGCGCTGATGAATTCTATTTTGCCGGCATTCCGGAGTTCGGATATATGATGAGAACCAGCGGTTTCAGCGGAAGGACCCTGGTCATTCTGACCGCCGGGAACGACCTTGGCGAAGCCTTGATTTTTTCAAGGAAAAAACTGGAACAAATCGGGATAATCTCCCCCTATTATGCCCGCTTCGTCAGACGAAAAAAACCGTTTCTTTTTAAAATATTTCCAAATGACAAAAATGACATCCGTTTTAAAAGGAGCCGGTCCGGTCTTCATAGCGGGGCATTTTGTCATTTGAAAGTCCGGTTCCAGTATTACCCGGAGATATTGAATATCGACTTCAATATCTATCATATCCTTCTCGAAATGACCAAAGCCTATAATCACCCGTTCGTTCCCAATAGCAATATCGAGGGCATTAAAAGAAATCCGGCCATGGTCTGGAAAAGTCCCCCGCTCGATTTCTCAGCCAGCATCAACAGAATCGTCAGGCTGGCTGCCCGGATTATGAAGCGATTGAAACGCTTCGAACAGGCAAGAAGTTTCAGGCTTCTTTACCGAGTCGTATCGATGAGCGATTCAAAACTGGTTATCAGCGGAAAGGCAAGTCCGAACGTTCCGATCTGGGGAGACTACGTCATTTCGAAAATCTCCAGAACCGTTATATTGAAATCAAAGGGAAGTGATTTGATTGAGGATTCCCTCACCATGAAGATTGAAGATCCCGATGGAAAGGGTCTGGAGGCAAAAGTATCGCTGAGACAAATCGATTAATTTCCCCACCATAGTGCCATTTTTTTAAATATTTTTTCTTCCAGGATCATTCTCTTTTCTTCGATCTTTTTTTTTAGATACTGCCGGTTTCCGCTAAGTGACCTCAGGTACAGCCGGGATAGACTCAAGGCGAATATAATTTTTCCCGGAATTGCCGATTCGATCACAATTTGATGAATGAAAAAAAAATGAAACAGGAAAGATTCGCCGGCTTCAAAAATATCCGATTGGAAAACATAAGAAATGCCCGGCAAAAAATATTCCAGGGTCATCAGGATTTTATATTTCCGCTTCATTTTTTTTATATGACGGACATGTTCCCGGATATCCAGCAAAACCGGTTGATCCAATCCTTCCTCCTTCAGGCATAAAAAAAAAGTTTTCCAGTCTTCATCCATTATATAACTTAATATCAGGTATTTTTTAGCGCTTTCGGCAGGGACGGGCAGGTTTATTTTACCCAAAAATGATCTTGCCCAGTCTGTCTTACCCCGGGAAAGATAAAAAATGGCAATTTCCAGATAAAGATCCTGGATATACGGACTGTCTCTGAGGCAAATAAAGGAACGGTTAAAAGCCTTCATCATTTCAACGTCGTCATTGATCTCCCTGTGGCAAACCGCCAATTTCAACCATATAATCCCCTTCTCTTCTTCATTGAGTTCGTCAAAAAAAAGAAGGCGCTTGTATTCGGATATGGCTTCGTCAATCATCCCATTATCTTCCAAGGCCTTTATGAAATCACGGGAATTGCCAGCTGAAGCCAGAGACAACCAGGCCACCCCCCCTATCAGCAACAGAAATAATAAGATTTTATCGGCCATGGACGAGCACACTCAGTGAAATTTCGATTCCTTTCCTGTATCCGTCCTGAATCCGGGTATTGGTAAGCCGTGCCGAAATAACTGACCCGTAGATGTTCCCGATATAAAGGAAAGCGGAGATTGAAGAAAAAAGCCAGCCTTTGAATGACTTGATTCCATTGTCCCTGAATCCTTCATAGGCAAGATATGAGGTGGCAAAAAAAGTGATCATTGAAATCAAGCCCTCTTTCAGCCTGCCGGCATATATCCTGCCGCTACCGGGCAAAACAGCTGACCACAGGCCCGCCTTAAGGGGAGATTTATACTTGATGTCGCCAATCATTTCAAGATATTTGTCAAATACGGGAACATATGGCCGCCCGGCTTTTCTGAATTCCTGAAACTTGGCCCCGGCCTCTTTCGCCTTTCCGATACAGAGATAATTGGCCAGGATAATGGTGTTGAGGATTTGATCGTTTGCTGACAACTTGTTCCGGTCCAGTACCGAATTGGATTCATCATATTTCCCGATTTTAAAGAATAGAAATCCCAGGTTTAGCAGCGCTTTTTTATAGATATCCTCATCTGTCTTGGACTGTAAACAGTATTCATAATATTTTTGGGCATTCTCCGGTTTATTCAAAAGACTGAAACAGTTCCCAATCCTGAAATTCAAATCATC
>CAZOWT010000099.1:0-10512 GCA_964583345.1 uncultured Clostridia bacterium | reverse complement strand
CCCGGGGCCGGGAAAAATACCGGCCTCTAGTCAAAATCGTGAAAGAGGCCAGGTACCTATCGGAGATGGGTTACCGGGAAATTATTTTGCTGGGACAAAATGTGAACAACTGGGAGGATGGATCGAAAAAAATGAAATTTTCCGGGCTCCTTAAAGTTCTGGCCGAAGAAACCGATGTCCGCTGGATTCGTTTCATTACCTCTTATCCCGGGTATTTTGATGACGAACTAATCGAGGTGATGGTTCGCCACCCCCGGATCGCCCGGCACCTGCATTTTCCCGCCCAATCGGGTTCAACCCGTATTCTGAAAATGATGAACCGGAAGTACAGCCGGGGGGAATATCTGGACATCACCGGGCGGTTCAGAAAGACAATTCCGGAAATCAAATTCAGTTCCGATTTTATCGTGGGATTTCCCGGTGAGACCGAACACGACTTCGAACTGACACTGTCATTAATGAGAAGGGTGCAATATGAATCCGTTTTTTCATTTGTGTATTCACCCCGGAAGCATACCCGTTCGTTCCGGAGTGAAGATAATGTGGACCGGGAAGTCAAGAAAGATAGATTGCACCGGTTACAGACGGTTCAGGGATCCATTCAACTCGCAAACAATCAAAATCTAATCGGCCAGGTACTCGAAGTTCTGATCACCGGAAAAAATTATCGGAAACCCGGAGAAGTGATCGGAAGGACAGAAAGCTATCGGGTAGTCAATTTCGCTTCCGTCGCCAGTGAGGGTGAATTTAAAAAGGTCCTGATACAGAATGCGGGGCCCCATTCACTCAGAGGCAAAGAATACCGGGAATGATATGCCTGGAAATATTCGATTATCACCCAAATTTCTTGTGTGGATGACCATGGTCTGATCCGATAACCATTACTTGTTTTTCTTGGCGTTACGCGGAAGGGAAGCGGATAATATGCTTTGACAACGTGCCGGTTCTATCTTGACTTTGAAAAGAAAATGTGATAAAAGGATAGCTACTCAAAAGTAGGCGTATTTGAAACAGGTGAGAAGATGTTAATAGATGCAAGGAAAATAACCGATGAGGGAAGTTCATTCCGGGGCAACCTTGAACTGGATGATAAATTCCTGATTGATGAAGGGGGTTATTTTACCGGGGACTTGAAATATGATATCCGATTTATCCGGGCTGGGGATCAGATTAAGGCAAGAGGCCATATAAAAACAAAGGTCTCCTTAAAATGTGTGAAATGCCTGGAAAATTTCGAGATAAAGATGAATTCGGTTTTTGACATCATTCTGTTCCCTATTAACCTTATTCAGTTGAAAAACCAGCACCTGAATGAAGATGAGATGGAATACATTTTTTATGAAGGCAATGAAATTGATGTCGATAAAATATTGATTGAACAGATAAACTTCCTCATACCCATCAATCCGGTATGCGATTCCAAATGCAAGGGGATATGTCCGGTATGCGGAGCCGATTTAAACCATGAAAAATGTAAATGTGACAATGCAATCAATGAAATCAGTTTGGTTTTTGATAAAATAAAGAGGTAAAAATGGCACTTCCCAAAAGGCGGCATTCGCATCAGCGGAAAAATAAAAGACGGACACATGATGCTATAAAAGTAGAAGGATTATCGGTGTGCCCAAAATGTAAAGAGCCGAAATATCCCCATCGGATATGTATGAATTGCGGATATTACGAAGACAAACAAATGATCAAAGGCGAGGAAGATTAACCGATGGAAAATATCCGGATAGCGGTTGATGCCATGGGCGGAGACTATGCGCCGGAAGTCATTGTCAAAGGTGTGGCGGATTATATCAAGGATAACCGGAATATGGAGATCATACTGGTCGGGAAGGAAAAGGAAATCAGGAAGGAATGCCATAAATTAGATTCTTCCCTGGAAAATAAAATAGAAATTGTCGATGCCCTGGAAGAGATCTCCATGCGTGAACATTTTTTTTCTTACTGGAGAAAGCGGGAAAAGACATCCATAAAAAAGGCGCTGGATTTGGTCCAGCAGAAAAAAGCCCAGGCCATGGTCTCGGCCGGAAATACCGGTGCAATCATGGCCATTGCCAAAACCGTTCTCGGATCGCTGAAGAGTATTGAAAGACCCGCTCTTGCCATCATGATTCCCACCCTGAAGGGGAACTCACTGCTGGTGGATGCGGGCGCCAATGTGGATTCCAAACCCAAAAATCTGGTTCAATTTGCCTTAATGGGAAAGGTTTATCTGGAAAATGTTCAGGGAATCAAAAATCCCAGAATCGGGTTGATGAGTATCGGAGAAGAAGAGGCAAAGGGGACCGGCGTGATTAAAACCACCCATAACTTGCTCAAGGCGCTGGATATTAATTTTATTGGAAATATAGAAGGAAGAGAGGCATATCTCGGGGAAGCGGATCTCATCGTGACCGATGGTTTTACCGGGAATGTGACCTTAAAAGTTGCCGAGGGCGTGGTCGATGTCATGTTGTCGATGCTCAAAAGGGAGATCATGTCCAATATTCTTTCGAAAATAGGATTTTTCTTTCTGAAAAGTTCTTTAAGACGAATCAAGAAAAAACTGGATTATCAGGAATACGGAGGCGCTTTGCTGCTGGGTGTCAACGGTATCGTGATTATCGGACACGGGCGTTCCAGCGCCAAGGCCATAAAAAATGCCATCCACCTGAGCAAGCGGTTCATTACCGAGAATGTGCTGACGAAAATCACTCAGGAGATCGAGAAAATGCAAGTCGTTTTTAAGGAGCTCAAATATGGCTGAGTCGCATCAGACAGCCATCATTACCGGGGCTGCCCGGGGAATCGGGAAAGGCATTGCCCGACGACTGGCCGGAGCGGGAATCAACATCGTGGTGTCCGATATTATATTTGACGAGGCCAAAAAAACCGCCGGAGAACTGGAGGTGATGGGAATAAAAGCCATTCCCGTTAAAACCGATGTCAGCAAACGGGATGAAGCCCAGCAATTGGTAAAAACCACCATCGAAAAGCTTGGAAGACTTGATTTTTTAATCAACAATGCCGGTGTTACCCGGGACAATCTTTCCATCAGAATGTCCGAACAGGAATGGGATATGGTACTCGATATTAACCTGAAGGGAACATTTTTGTGTTCGCATTTTGCCGCCATTGAAATGATGAAAAAAAGATTCGGCAGAATCGTTAATATTGCTTCCATCAGTGGAATTCTGGGAACGGCCGGCCAGGCAAACTATGCAGCATCCAAAGCCGGCGTTATTGCCCTTACCAAGTCCATGGCCCGGGAACTGGGAGGTAGGAACATTACCATTAATGCCATTGCTCCCGGTTTTATTAAGACCGAAATGACCGATCAGCTTCCTGAAAAAGTCAAGGAAGCCTATATGTCCCAGATTCCCTTGAAAAGACCTGGAACCATTGATGATATTGCTGAAGCAGTGTATTTTTTGTTGTCTCCTTCAGCTTCGTATATAACCGGGACGGTTTTGAATGTTTCCGGTGGACTTGTAATTTAGTAAAACAGGAGGATTATATGACCAAAGAAGAAATTTTGGCAAAAGTAAAAAGTGTTGTCTCTGAGAAGTTAAATGTTGGTGAGGATCAGGTCACATCAGATGCGAAATTTGTCGAAGACCTGGGTGCAGATTCCCTGGATCAGGTTGAGTTGATCATGGCGCTCGAAGATGAATTCGATCTTAAAATTCCGGAGGAGGAAGCAGAACAGTTATCGACAATAGGGGCTGCAGTTGATTTTATTCTATCAAAAACACAGTAATTAATGGATTTTTTTAAAAAGACTGTCAATCTGCGAAGAGTTGTCGTTACCGGCCTGGGCATTATTTCCCCGGTTGGAAAATCGGTTTCCGAAAGCTGGGAGAATGTGAAAAATGGCCGGTCCGGAATCGGGAGAATTACCCGTTTTGATCCCGCCGGATTTTACTCCCAGATTGCCGGGGAAGTCAAAAATTATGATCCGTTCAGTTTTTTTGATAGAAAGGAATTGAGGAAATATGATCCTTTCATTCAATTTGCCTTGATTTCGGCAGACGAGGCGATCAAGGACTCGGGTCTGAAACTTGACGCCCTGAACCGGGAGAGAGTGGGTGTTTATATCGGATCGGGAATCGGGGGGATACTCTCAATCGAAACAAATCATGAAATCCTTCTTTCCAGAGGTTTCTCCCGAATCTCGCCCTTTTTCTTGCCAGCCGCTATTTCAAATTTGGCAACCGGGCAGGTTTCCATCAAATATGGTCTTAAAGGCCCCAACCTGGCAAATGTGACTGCATGTGCGACCAGCACCCATTCGGTTGGCGAGTCCTGTAAAATCATCCAGTTGGGAGAAGCCGATGTGATGATTTGCGGGGGATCCGAGTATCCCATTACTCCACTGGGAGTGGGAGGATTTTCGGTAATGAGAGCCCTGTCCTCGAGGAATGATGAACCTGAAAAAGCCAGCCGCCCATTTGATAAAGAACGGGATGGCTTTGTTGTGGCGGAAGGTGCGGCTATTCTGGTACTTGAGAGTCTTGAGCATGCCATAAAGCGGGGAGCGAAAATTTATGCGGAACTGGTGGGTTACGGTTTTACCGGAGATGCCTACCATATGACAGCTCCTGACCCGGAAGCCGACGGGGCATATCGTTCTATGAAAATGGCCATCCAGGATGCCGGGATCAAGGTGGAGCAGCTTGACTATATCAATGCCCATGGGACATCCACCCTTTTGAATGACAAATATGAAACCGTTGCCATAAAGAGATTGCTGGGTGAATATGCGTATCGGATTTCAATCAGTTCTACAAAATCAATGACCGGTCATATGCTGGGTGCAACCGGTGGAGCCGAAGCCATTTTTTCGGTTCTGGCCATTCGGGAATCATTCATCCCGCCTACGGTCAACTATGAATTTCCGGATCCGGATTGCGATCTCAATTATACACCAAACCAGGGAATTAAAAAGGATATTCATTATGCCTTATCCAATTCATTTGGTTTTGGCGGGACCAACGGTACACTTATATTTAAAAAATTTGAATCATAGTATTATCACCCGAAAATCAGACCAATTCTATTTTTTTTGTATTTTTCGGGGGCGACTGTCGGTTACAAAATTATGACTGACAGAATTCAAAGATGGTTTGGGTGAGAACCGAAGCCGTTTTAACAACGCTTCTGAAATCAACCGTTTCTTCCGCTCCGTGCAACCCCTTCCCGGCTGGTCCAAAGGCGACGGCAGGAATCCCGGCTGAAGAGATAAGGGCAGAATCCATCCACCAGGATATACCGCCCAATACCGGTTTTTTTTCCAGAACTTTTTGGTAGGCTTCCCGAAGCGACTTTACAATGCTTTCGGTCATTCCGGTTACCAGCGGGGGGCGCTCAAAACGGATGAATGCCTGGCCATCAAATGTCTGATCCCCGGATTTTAATTTTTTTATGATTTCATCCAGTTCGTTTTTGAATGAATATCCGGTTTCTCCCGGGACGGTTCTCCTTTCTAATTGGATGCGACAGAAATCCGGATAGGTGCTGAGTTCTTTTCCACCGATAATGGTCGAACAGTGGACAGATGGATAACCCAGAAGCGGGTGTCTTTTTTTATTCAGTTTTTTTCCCCCCAGATTATCAATTTCGCATAAAAATTTTCCGGCTTTCATAATGGCATCTATACCTTCTTCCGGACGGCTGCCGTGGGCTGATTTTCCGAAAATATTCACATCTGCCCATACGAAACCTTTGTGGGCCAGCCCTATTTTCAAATCTGTCGGTTCACATACGATGGCCCCCTGGGCGTTGAAAGCTTCCAGTAGTTTTTCAGTACCGATGCTTTTGTATTCTTCATCGATTACAAAGGAAAAAATGACGTCTCCCCCAAGAATGATTCTGCTGGATAAAATGGCTTCGCAGGAAGCAAGCATGGCGGATATACCGGATTTCATGTCCGCACTTCCCCTTCCAGAGATATATCCATTTTTATCCCGGGCTTTTAAGGGATCGATTTCCATGCCGGTTATTCCGACCGTATCCATGTGTCCATTCAACAGCAAGGTTTTACCGCTGCCTTTTCCGCTCAGGATTCCGATGACATTAAACCGGTTTGAGACGACATTTTGCTTGATGGTCTTAATCCCGAGTTTTTTCATATAGGCGTGTATATATTCCGCGATTTTTTTTTCACCGGATCCACCGGAAACCAGAGACGGATTAACCGATTCTATCTGGATTAATTCCTTCAGAACCTTCCGCATTTTCTGTTGCAGAGTTGGCGTAATCATGAAGGATGTTCGAATGATTGGGTGGATTGGAAAAAAATAGTGTTTGTTTTATGAAGGGAGTATTTTATCGCTTTAATTACAGCGCTTTGATCGGAACATATTGGGGTGCCTTTGATCAGTGAAGTTCAATAATTTATTTGTTAAAATAGACCAATTTAAAAAGGGTGGGGGAACAGGTCCCCCACCCTCTGTATTTATTTCCCCTTTTTTTTTAAAAAATGATTCTCAGTCCTCCGCCATAACGTGAACGGGTTTTGATATCACTGAATTCATCGAAAGCCACGCGGCCTTCCAGGAACAACCCGACATGTTTAGCGAACATGAAACCGGTATTCAGAATGAAATCAAATCGGGTCTTTTCACTGGTATAGAAGAGACCAACACCCGGGCCTATCCAGAACTTGGACAACCAGAAGGTCAGATTGACATCGGCGAGAATGGCGGTGGATTCAAGATCGTCACTGGAAATTTCCGGGGCCACACCGACCAGGCCGATAATGGAAACGGATTCCGAGAATTTGTACATATAACCGGCTCTCAAAACCAACCAGGTGGCCGGATCAGGCATATACAGAATTCCGAGATCTCCGACAATGAAACCTCTCTTTTTAAGAAAAACTTCTCTCATGCAGGTTTCACCGTTAATTTCTGCTCCGGCATCATCCTTGACCACAGCAGCAATTTTAAAGGTACCGGCTTTCTTAATCCTGGTTTCATAAATCCAGGGCGGTGCATCCAGTACTTTTTCTTCCAGCAGATTGCCATTCTCATAATTAATGGTGAACTTAACCGAGACAATTTGCCCGTCTGGATCTTTTGAACCGGATGCGTCCAGGGTAATTAGCTCCCCAGCATATGCTTCGGTAGGATTGACTTGAAGATCACAGGTGGGGGGTTGGTTTGCCGGCGGCGTTGGCGGTGGTGGCGGCGGTAATTCGGATACGCTTTTCAATGAAATGTTTCCGCAGATTTTAGGAACGATAAAAACGTGTTCTTTGTTATCCCGGGTAATGACAAATCTGTAGGCTGTAAAAGGTTCTTTGCCTGCCCAGATCAGGTCTTTTTCGACATAGAGTTTTTTCCCTCTTTTAAACATCATCCACATGATAGAATCACCGGGTTGAATTTCGATGAATTCGAATTCGGCTGATTTTAACTGTTCGATAAATGCAAAAAAGAGGTCTCCATAACCGGCTTCGTCAAATCCGATTTTAACCTCGCCAACTCTTTCATTGGCGATTTTTTGGATATCCTCTGCCTGCAGATCTTTTGACCTGTAAAAGGGGTTAACTCCGAGTCTTTTAACTTCTTTTTGCGCCAAGAGTGCGTTGACCGACATCAGAAAAACAAAGATAACGAAAAAACTGATAATTTTCCTTTTCATAGAGCCTCCTAGCGTATTTTATAATGGAAATAAAAATGAATGTCAAGTTTTTATTATTTTTTTTTAATGCTAGAAAATGATGTCACAGCCTAATATCAGGGGATTTGAAAATCTTCCCGGTTGACATCGACCGGAAGTTCGATTATTTTTTATTGGGAGATAAATTTAATGAGAATCTGCTTTAACCAGCCGGCATTTATTCCTTGGGGCGGTTTTTTCTGTCGCCTGATGTCGTCGGATGCCATGGTACTTCTGGATCATACCTGGTTTGCCCGGGGATTTACATTTGTCAACCGCAACCGGATTAAGGGCCCCGGCGGTGAACTCTGGACCACTGTTCCCCTGGTCAATTTACCGAACCAGAGGCAAAATATCAAGGGCCTGAAAATCCATGAAAAGGAATACTGGGCGAAAAAATGGCTGGCCACCCTGTATCACGCATACAACAAATCGATCCATTACCGGGAAATTGTCGATGAACTGAGAAAAATTCTTGAAAGAAAAGACGATGGTTTTGTCGGCATGATTTATCCGATTCTTAATTTTATGAAATCCGTCCTCGGGATTAATACCCCTTTTTTATTTCAATCTGACCTGGGGATAGAATCCCGGGGGGACCAGCTACTCCTGGATGTGGCCGTCGGGTTGAAAGCCACCGAAATGATACTGCCTTATTTCTCTCAGAGCTCGGTTGACTGGAAAAGGTTTGAAAATCAAAAGATAAAAGTACGATTTCTTCACTACTTTTCTCCGGTTTATCCCCAGTTCTGGGGAGGTTACCTCCGCAACCTCTCGGCGCTGGATCTGCTGTTCTGCATGGGGCACGAAGGCCGACAGGTCTTGGAAAAGGGTTATAAAATTATATCCTTATGAATGCTTATAAAAGCAGTTTTTATATGGAACCAGCAAGAATAGTTGTTATTCTCAAATTGGGAATGCCACCACCCGGCATTCGGCTGTCAAATTCTTATATTCTCAACTTCCGGCTTTTCCTGGTAACCCGCCGTGCGGATGCAGACGCTGGCCAGGATGTCCAGGGGATTTATGGTCGGAATATCAGTATCGATTTTCTCAATGACCAGGGCGATCTCGGTACAGCCGGCGATGATTGCTGCCGCCCCTTTTTCTTTTAAATGATTTGCTATTATAGACAATTTTTTTCGGGGTTCATCCTTGAAGCCGGCCTTGATACCCTGTGGTCCGTATATGGCTTCCATCACCTGTTTTTGTTCTCCCGGGGCCGGTGTGATGACCCGGATTTTTTTCTTTTCCATTTCTGTTTGGAACAATCCGGTCTCCAGGGTGCCGCTGGTGGCCAGGAGGCCAAATCTCTTTAATTCCGTCAATCCTGAGGTAATATAATCAACGGTTTCCCAAATCATATGAATGAACCTAATATTAATATTTTTTTGTATCTCCGGGTAATAGTGATGGGCAGTCACACAGGGCATGGCAATAAAATCGGCTCCAGCCTGCTCCAGGATTTTTGCAGTGTTGATCAGATAGGGCAATGGAGATTCCCCTTCTCCAATGATGGCTGCCGTACGGTCTGGAATTCCCGGATTGTTATAAATGATGATGGGAATATGGGCGCTGTCTTTTTCCGCCCGGGTCTTTTTTACGATGAGTTCGAAAAGGTGAACCGTGGCCTCGGGTCCCATCCCACCCAGGATGCCGATGGTTTTTTTTTGTTTTAGGTTGGAAACGGGCATGTTTATTCTTCCGCTTCCTTCCAGGCTTTTATGAATTTTACGGCTTTTTCCACCATGGCATTCACACTCTTTTTCCCGATTTCCACGGTGGCTTCTTTCGGACTGCTGAACGACCATACCCCGTTACTGGAGAGCTCGTGGCTGGCGCCGCCTTTCCCGGTTTCAACCGGAACGCCGAACAGCGAACTCCAGACTTCCATCAGGTCCGGATATTTTTCTGCCGCTTCCCGGAGTTTTTTCATCCGCTCGGTAAATTTGATTCCAGGCTTCTCGGCCCGGTCCATCCTTACCAGGTCCAGCCTGAGATAGAGCATGATCGAGGTTTCGCTTTTGCCGGCATGCCAGTCAAAAAATTCTTCATCGGTATCGGCTTCATGCTGCAGGCTGCTGCCGTGGCCGATGGAAATGGCGGTTGCTGTGGTGGTGTGGTTGATGCGGTGGATGACTCTTGTCTGCACGATGTTGTTGCCGCCGTGGTAGTTGAAGAACATGAAACGCTTGAAGCCATATTTCATCAGCATTTCCACGGTCTCAAACAGCACCTGTTCCATGGTCTCGGGTTTCAGGCTCAGGGTGCCTGGGAATCCGGAGTGGTACAAACTGTAGCCCACCCAGAGTACCGGAGCCACCACTACCCCGGTTTGAGCGGATATTTTTTTGCTGATTTCCAGGGCTTCGTAATAGTCGGTTCCCAGGGGCAGATGCGGTCCGTGCTGTTCGGTGGAACCCAGCGGGATGATGACCATATCACAGGTCTTCAAATAATCCTGCACATCCATCCAGCCCATTTCTTGCAATACCAGGGGTTTGGATTCAGTGATTGCCCAGGCAATTGTCCCGCAGAACAATATAATGGCAATTATCAAAAATATGTTGATTTGATTAGGTCTCATGATATTTCTCCTTTGAATGAAATATGATCTTTTATGATGAATAAATATTATATCTGGTTAAAATATTCAATAAATAATTTTATTTTATCAATCAAAAATTAACTCCCGGCCTATTTTAATATCCTCAGTCAGTTAGACAATTCCCATACCCCCGGATCCGATCTCTTCTAGAATCTTGAAGTGAGAAATCCTTTGCCCAATCATTTTTTCTTTAATTTTGGGCTGGAGGCTGGCGCTGGAGAGCTGTTTTCCTTCTTAAAATAGGGATCCAG
>CAZOWT010000098.1:1442-10517 GCA_964583345.1 uncultured Clostridia bacterium | reverse complement strand
AGGGGCGCAAAAAGCAGAGCCTTTTTCATGGTCCGAATACAGATATCAAATGACTTCTTGCAGTTTCAGTTCGATGTCTTTTGGTTTTACGGCACCGATAAGTTGTGATTTCACATTCCCATCCCGGATGAAAAGCAGGGTAGGGAGTCCTCTTACCATGAATCTGGAGGAAGTTTTCGGATTTTCATTGACATTGATTTTGATAATTTTAACCTTTGCATCATAGGAGGAGGCTATTTTTTTCAGTTCGGGTTCAAGCAGGCTGCAGGGAATGCAGGAGGGTGCCCAGAAATCAACGATGATGGCTTTCTGATCATTTAATAGTTGATTGAAATTGGAGTCATTGGCGTTAATTAATTCATTCATTTTTACTCCTCAGTTTTTCATAAAAATTTCACTCCGTCAGCCAGATAAGTTCATTCGTCATTTGATTCTTCTACCCGCACCAAAATCACACTGTCAGTCGAAATATTCATCTGTTCCCGGTGGATCTTTTGGTTGTATTTTATTATTTCCTGTTTCATGTTGTCAAGTCTAAAAGGCATTTTTTTTTATTTTTACACACAACATATGGTGTTTGCCCCGGAAACAATACCTATTTATGGTGATTTTTGTTATCAGGACCATTCCTCATTCCGGGAGAATGGACTCATGTTCAGACAGAATGCGAGGAATTTTGCCATAACCGTGGTATAATTCCCGGAAAAGAAAAATGAATATGCAAGCCCAGTGTATTGTTTGTGTTTTAAATCAGATTCAGCGCCTCTGCCAATTGCTTGATTGCGATGAAAGATTAACCCGAAATGTTTTCATCCAGGCAGCCAGGAAAATTTCGGAAATGGACTTTTTTTCGATGACTGCCCCGGAATTTGCCGAATATATATATGATATCTTTACGGAGGAAAGCGGCAATCGTGATCCTTATAAGGAATTGAGAAAATCTCAAAATGAAATGGTGCTGAACCAAATAGATTATTTCAGGAAGCAAATAGAACGTTCGCCGGACCCTTTGTATATGGCGATTTTCTATGCCTTGCTTGGGAACATTATCGATTATGGGAACCAGGAACTGTATAATCCGGATATTCTTTTTAAAAAATATCATGACATATCCATCACCCTGAATGATTTCCCGGTTTTCAGAGAGAAGTATCTCGTCAGCAATAAAATACTGGTTGTCGCCGATAATGCCGGCGAGGCGGTTTTTGATTTTCTGTTGCTGGAGGAGATGAAACGGTTAAATCCCCGGGCTTGCCTTTTTTATGCCGTGAGATCAAAGCCGGCCATAAACGATGTATTGAAATTGGATGCCGAATCAATCGGGATTGACCGTTATGCCACCATCCTGGAATCGGGCTCCACTTTTGCCGGGACCCGACTGCACCGGGCGAACGATATTTTTAAATCGGTTTATTATTCAGCCGATCTGGTCATTTCAAAAGGGCAGGGAAACTTTGAAACCCTTGAAACTGAACCCGAAAATATTCTATTTGTTTTCAAAGTTAAATGCGCGACCGTGGCAAAACATATTGGCTTGAAAAACGGTGACCTGATTATGGCTTTTCGGGATACAATCCGAAATAGCCGGGAAGAGGGAAGCTCTTTTTTACCGGGATAACCTTTGATTCCGCCCCGGTTTCGATTAAGAAAAATAATTTTGATTTTGTTTCAGATAATGGTATAATTTTATATCCATAATAATGGGATGCCCGGAATTTCCGGATTCTTCCCCCAAGGAGGCATTGATGAAGAAGAAAATATTTTTTATGACGGTCATGGTATTCAGTCTGTTTATAACTATATTTTCCCAGGCCACATCAGGCAGGGGAAAGATGTCGGGCATTGTTACCGATGCGGAAACCGGTAAGCCCATCGAGGGAGTTGTTGTGAAGTTGTATTGTGTCCGGGCCAGATCGTTTCATACCTCGACACCAAAGACCGACGACAAAGGTTACTGGAAGGCCATGTATTTGCGAGGAGGGATGTGGAATATTGATTTTGAAAAAGCGGGCTATGAAACCAAAAAAATCACATTCAATGTGGAAACAACACCCTCTGCCAGGAAACCCAGTATTGACATCCAGATGAGAAAAATAGAAGGCCCGGCGCTAGCCGATACGGTCCTTATGGAAATCGATACCGCCAACAGGCTGCTGAATGAGCGAAAATTTGATGAAGCGCTCAAGAGTTACCTGGATATCATGGCAAAAAATCGGGAGCTTTCCGGGATTGAAATTGTCAATTTATATATTGGAAACTGTTATGCTATGCAGGAGAAATATGCCCAGGCAGTGGAATATTATCAGAAGGCCATCGAGAAGTATCCCAAGAACAAGGAATTGATTATCTCCATCGGCAATGCCTACAACAACATGCATGATTTTGATAACGCCATGAAGTGGTTCCAGAAAATATCCTTTGAAGAAATCGACAATGTGGATACCCTCTACAATATCGGTGTTATTTATTATAACAAGGCCAAATATGAAGAGGCGATCAAATATTTCAAGAAGGCCACCGAAGTTTTCAATGAATTTGCGGAAGGTTTTTATCAGTTGGGCATGACCTACACTGCCCTGAATAAAATACCGGAAGCTCTGGAATCTTTGAAACGGTTCATGGAACTGGATCCGGAATCACCCAATTATGAAACCGCAAAGGCCATTGTTGACGCCTTTTCCAAGTAAAACATCGCGATTACTCATGGGATTCTTTCGGTTTGCGGCTGTTTCCGCGCTGGCGGTTTCGCTGCTTTTTTGCGGACAGGGGGAGCCGAAGAAGTCTACGCTGAATGCTTCCGTTCCATTAAAACTGAATGTAAAGAAAAAAGATTATAATGTTCTGCTGATCACCATTGATACCTGGCGGTTTGATCGATGCGGTCTCTTTTGCCCGAAGTATGTCAAAACGCCGCATATTGATGAACTGGGCCAGAAATCTTTTGCATTCAAAAATGCCTTTGCCCATAACCCGGCCACCCTGCCGTCCCATGTCAACATATTGACCGGGACGACTCCGTTATACCATGGCATCAGTGACAATTCCGGTTTTAAACTGGATGATCGGTTTTTAACCATTGCCGAATATTTAAAGCAGGCCCATTACCGCACGTCAGCTTTCATAGGGGCTTTTCCGCTTGATTCCCGTTTCGGACTGACGCAGGGTTTTGATCGGTATGACGACAATTATGGCACCTATAACAGCCTGGACTTTTTCTTTGTTGAACGCCGGGCGGAAAAAGTTATCGAGCTGGCTTCTGATTGGATCTCGAGACAGCAAAACAAATGGTTTTCCTGGGTTCACCTGTTCGATCCACACCAGCCGTATTTGCCGCCGGAAAAATACAGCCGGCTCTATGCGACCGACCTATATTCGGGTGAGGTCGCTTATGTGGATGCCTGTCTGGGAAAACTTTTCGATCTCTTGAAAAAGAGGCATTTGCTTTCAGATACCATCATCATTATAACCGGTGACCATGGTGAAGCCCTCGGTGAAAAAGGCGAACAGACCCATGCCTATTTCGCCTATAACAATACCATTCATATTCCGCTGATTTTGTATATCCCGGATGCCGGCTCTGGATTTATCGAAGAAAATGTCACCCACACTGATATTTTCCCCACCATATGCGATTTGCTCGATCTTAAAATTCCTTCGCACATTCAGGGCGAATCGCTGCTCCCGATCATAAGGGGCAAGAGGAGGGACCACGATGAAATTTACTTCGAGTCATTGACGCCGTTTTTAAACCGTGGTTGGGCGCCGTTGCGGGGTTTTATCCGGGGGCACATCAAATTCATCGATTTGCCGGTAAAAGAGGTTTATAACCTGAAGCAGGATAGCCAAGAGAATAAGAACCTCGCCCGGCAAAGCAAAGTGCCGAAGTTGAAAGCGGATCTCATGAGATTGCAGAAGAAATTGGCAGGGGATAACAAAATACAGCGGTCGGCTACCATTGATTCCGAAACCAGGAAAAAATTAGAAACCCTGGGATATGTGTCCGGATCGTCTTTTTCTAAAAAGAAGAACTTCACCGTTGACGATGATCTTAAAACCATGCTTCCGATTCAAAACAGCATGCTGGATGCCTTGAATGACTTTCAAAATGGCAAGGTTGCCAAATCCCTAAGGGAACTGGAAGCGGTGGCCGAGAAAAGCCCCTCTTTTGTTCTGGTTTACCGAAACATGGCAACCATATATAAAAAAATGGGACAGATCGACAAAGCGGTCGATATTCTGAAGAAGGGTTTGGCCCGGAATCCTGAAAATGTAAACCTGATGGCAAAGCTGGGGATTATGCTTGCCGAAGCCGGTCAGCCCGACGAAGCCATCAATTTGCTGGAGAAATCGGTTAAGATGGATGAATTCGATCCCGAAATGTTCAATTATCTCGGCGTAGCCTATTACCGGAAAGGGAATTTTCAATCCGCCCTGGAAAACTACCGCAAGGTGCTGGATCTCGATACCAATTATGCTCCGGTATACAACAATCTCGGATCTTTATACCTGGTTGTCTACCAAAAAAAGCGAGATTCCCGGGCCTATGAATCATCCATGCAAAATTTCAATCGGGCACTGGAAATTGATCCCAAACTGTTTTCTGCGCTCAATGGCCGGGCATCGGCCTATTATTTTCAGAATCAGGCGGAACTGGCTCAACGGGACTGGCAGAAATGCATTGAAGTCAACCCGGATTTCGGAGAAGCTTACTTCAATATCGGGATATCGTATTTGAATTCCGGTGACAAACAAAACGCCCTGAAATATTTTCAGCTGTGCAAAGAAAGGTTATATGACAGGTTTCCCGTTGAGGAACGGCAAAGACTCGACCGGTTGATTGTTGAGGCGGGAAATTGAAATTTTTTGACACATGCATGGAAAAATATGCAAAATTCGGTTATAATGTTGTTTTTTTACCAGGAGGTAACAATATGAAAAATTACATTTTGGCTCTCTTGATGGTGTTGTTTTTGGCTGTGGCAGGTTTTTCACAGCAGGCCCCAGATTCAAAAGAAATGGATGTCGATGTTCCGGATAATGTTAAGATAAGCCTCGATGCCCTTCTGAAAACCCGCACCTCAAATCAGGTTTTTAATATGGCTTTTCTGGAAGATTTTTATTTTGCGCTTCAAACGGCACCGCAGAAGGTATATTCCAATATTCTGTTTTCGGCCGAAGTCGATGCCGATGCCAAGATCCTGAAGGAACAAATTGAACAGAGGTACCAAAAGGAACTGGAAGAATTCAACCGTTCTGTCGAAGAAAAAATGAAGCAGCTGGATGAAGAGAATAAGAAAATTCAGGAGGACAACAAGGGCGTTCAGGCCAGCAAACAAAAACCGCTGAAAACCTGGGAAAAGCCACCGGCACCGAAGCTGGCTTTGCCCTCAGCCTACCATAATCTCTATTTAAGGGTGGTCCAGGATGGAAAGATTCTGCAGAGATATAAATCTCCGATGCCGTTTGATGAAAAAGAAAAAGGTTATTTTTCTTTCGGACTGATTCTTGAACCGGGAAAGTATGATATTCTCATCAATATTAACCGTTTTGACAATTCTTCGGACGGGACATTATTGATCAGTCTGGAAGTCCCGAAACTGACATTAATGGATCTGGTATCTCCCGTCGATCGGCTTGAGTATTCAGAGCCTGTTTTCTATAACGAAATGAGAACTGCGGATGTGGTTGAGAAACGTTTTACCGTGTTGAAAAACAAATACCAGGTTGGCCAAGAGGTGTTTTTTCCGGTAATTGGGAAAGAATTTGCTTTTAAATCGGGTGACAGCCCCATTCTGACTTTCTTTGTCAAGGGCGCGGCAAAAATGGCTGAAAATCAACCCCAGTGGAATATCACTCCGAAAATCGAAGTTATGCAGGGCAAAAAACCGGTTGTGGTTTTTAAAATCGATACTTTGCAGGCTCCCTTCTTTTTTCAAAAAATAGAATTTAAAAAAGCGGATGGCCTTTTGAAACCGGGAGATTATATGCTGTCAATCGAATTGCTGGATAACCTGCACAAGGGTAAAAAGGCCTCAATGGAAATTCCCTTTAAAATTATTGAATAGTTATTTCGATTAAATTTTTTAATCAAAGAATATGGCGGTGAAACCACGGCGGAATCCGCTGGTTAATCAGAAATTATGATACGTAAAGAAATTGCCCTAATCAAAGAAACCCGGCAGGCGGATTTCGTTCAAAAGATTATGGATACCATCTCCCCGCATCTGGGCCTGAAGCCATCCGATAAGGTCGCTATTAAAATAAATCTATCGGGCTCTCGGGAAATTTATGCCAATACCCATTATGAAACCGTTGAATCCTTGATCTTTTATCTGAAAAACAACTTTTCCATATCGGATATTTCGGTTATCGAGGGGTCTGATGGGGCCTATTTTTCCGGGAAGAGTACCTGGGACATATTTTATAAATTCAGGTACAAGGAAGTGGAACTGAACGGAGCCAAACTGATAAACCTGGATGAACTGCCCCATGAGCAAGCCATTGAGGTTGAGACCATAAGCGGTAAAAAGCCGGTTCATTTTCACCAATTCGATTGTGACTATATGATTTCTGTCGTTCCACCCAAAACCCACAATATATTCCCGGCTTTTTTGTCAATACCCAACATCATCGGTTTTGTAAAACCGGAACAGCGTGTTCTGATGTTCGGGGCATCAAGCCCTGAAATAAAAAAAATCAATTTTTCCAATAATGCGGCATTTTTCCGATTGATTCAAAACGGGGGACGCAACTTCTCCAGCCTGCTGGCCAAGATAAAACCCTCGCTGGTCATCATTGACGGATTGTACGGCATGGAAGGGAAAGGCCCCATAAAGGGAAGTCCGGTATTTCACGGTTTTGCCATTGCCTCTGAGGATGTGGTTCTGGCAGATTCACTCGCTTCCTATATTATGGGTTTTGATGCCAATGAAGTTTCGTATATTTATTATGCATTCCAGGATGGCCTGGGGAATAATCGCTGGCAGAATGTAATCGGAGTGGATCCGATTCAGGTCAAGTTTCCTTATCGGCCCCATCCCCTTTATCCCAGGCAGAAATTATGGAGGGATCATATCCGGGAATCCCGGGAACAAAAAAGAGTCTAGCTGTGGCGCAGGCGGATGATTGGATGAAATCTTGGCTGGGGAAAAGGTTGCGGCTTTATAAAGACGGTAAAATATCTGAAAATGACCTGTTGAAAGATCTGCAACACTACCCTTACCATGATATGGGGAGTATAAAACTCGATCTGCACCGAAAATTGAGAAGAGGACTTCCGGAGGTTATTTACGGTAAGGATAAAGATATTCAACAATTGAAAAAAATCATAAATAAATTTCTGGATATCAAAGAGAACATCCTGGTTACCCGAATTGGCCTTGAGAAATACAATATCCTGAAAAAAACTTTTCCAACCCTGAAGTATCATGAAAGAGCGGGAATCCTGACTTTTAATAATGAACCGGAGCTGAGATTTGAGACACCTATACTGGTTCTGTCGGCCGGCTCGTCGGATGAAGGCGTAGCTGAAGAAGCTTTTGTTTCCGCTCATTACCTCGGTAATCGGGTGGTGAAGGCGTATGATGTCGGTGTTGCCTGTATAAACCGGGTTCTGGACTTGCGGGAAAAATTCAATGATTATGCGGTCATCATCGTGATTGCCGGAATGGAGGGCGCCCTCCCCTCTGTGGTTGCCGGATTGACCGCAACTCCGGTTATCGCCGTACCCACCTCCATCGGTTATGGGGCAAGTTTTAATGGTCTGGCTGCGCTTTTATCGATGCTGAATTCCTGTTCCGGAGGTGTTACGGTGGTGAATATAGATAACGGTTTCGGGGCAGCATTCCAGGCTACTTTGATTAACCAGAAGATCAGTCAATTTGCCAAAAATATTTAAAACTTGACTTCCCGGTCAGGCTTGCTACAATGAAACCAGAGAAATGGCCGCCATAAAAAAATTCCTCAAAATTGCATGTGTGCTATGGATAACGATACTGGTACTTCCGGGTTGTTTGAGCAAACCGGATATACCGGAAAGCGAAGTCGAGCAGAAAATATTTCAGCTGGTAAATGAGCACAGGTCCAGCATCGGACTGGCAGAATTAAGGTGGAATGAAGTCATTGCCGAGGAATGCAGGCTACACAGCAAAGACATGTCTTCTGGTTCTGTGGCTGTCGGTCATGATGGTTTTGAACTGCGGATGAAAAATATACTGAAAGCCATTTCATTTTCCATTGCCGGGGAAAATGTTGCCTTTGTTTCCGGATATACCAACCCGGCGGTATTGGCGGTAAATGAGTGGCTGAACTCGAGCGAACATTTGGCCAATATTGAAAGTGATTTCAACTTAACCGGAGTAGGGGTATCGAGAAACGATACCGGGGATTATTATATTACCCAGATTTTTGTGAGGGAAGAAAATATACTCAATCACACCCTTCCTTAATATTGGATTCAGGAATTAAATTTCTTTTACAGTGAACGAACCGAACAGACTTGTTTGTATTCATTTTCACTGAAGGTTTTAAAGATCCCTTTCAATGGCAGAAATACCCAGGTGTTTCTTGAATCCTTGCTGTCGGTATCCGATGTCCATATTTCCAGAGTTTCCGGAGATTTGGCCAATAGGGAGAAAATATCCGATGAGGACAAGGTTGAAGCCTCTTCGGCAGTCGGAAGTCTCCAGTCGAAATATCCGGCATATTCCCGGTTTGCCCACCATTTGGATTTTCGGAATTCCATGATATCCTTCCAGATATGCCACATGAGTCCGGTTGAGTAATTGATTAATACCCTGTCGCGATCGATGGTTTTGGTTTCGAATTTTCCAGGGATGTTTTTGGTTTTTTTCAGAATTTCCTGGATATTTTCCTCTTCCAGAATCTGAGGTGCGGATCTGAGTTGAATTTTTTGGAAAAGCTTGAGATTTTGTTTTAATTGCTGGTTAAGCATTTCCCGGTTTTTCTTTTTAATATTTTCGATTCTCTTGATGATCTCACCAGAGTGTAGCCCGGCCGGGTATTGTTTTAAATGGGCTTCCAAAATGGAGATATCAGACGAAGCAATGACTTTCT
>CAZOWT010000098.1:0-1432 GCA_964583345.1 uncultured Clostridia bacterium | reverse complement strand
CCGCGGCCAACATGGCGCGCCCCGACGAAGCAATGACTTCCCGCGCTGCTTTTTCGTCATCCGAACCCGGCAGTTCCTTTTTCTCTTCCTCAGCCTCTTTTAGAATGGCTGTTTCCAGCTTCTGATGGTTGATCTCCTGTTCAAGCTTTTGGGTTTCTGGGGTTTCTCTGATTTTTTTGGCCACATTGACTGATTTTTCCGCACCCTTCAGGTCGCCTTTATTGAAAAGGTTTTTCGCTTCTTCCAGATATTTCTGGTATTCCTGTTCCTGGATAGTGTCAACCGGGTTTTCTTTTTTTCCGGTTTTTCCGGCCGGAACGGCTCTTTGAAGTTTTTCTTGTTTTATGGCAACCGGGCTGGATGGGTGGTCGTTGGTACGGTTTTTTGAGGTTAGTATATAAAGGGTGATGATCAGGGCAACGAATACAGCCACGGCTGCTGCGATGAGTATTAATCGCTGGATTCTCTTTTTTTTTGCTTTTATATCATTCAGCATTGACTCGACCGAATCCGGGATCTCGGAAACAGAGTCAGTGACTTCACCGGTTTCAGGTTGGAAATTTTCAGATCCTGCCTCGGATTTTTCGTTTGGGAAGTTAAGCATGTCGTTTTCGAAATCCGATAAACTAACGACATCCTCGGAGATTGGCCCGGCCTGATTCTGGCTTTCCTGGTTGATTTCGATTTCAAATTGACTGGCCATATCTTTGGACTTGGCCATATCTTCCTTCTCGGTTTGGGACTCTCTGGGTTCAATTACCTCGTCTTCCAGTTCCAGGATTTCTTCATCCGGTTCCAGAACCAGTAAATCTTCATCTGGCTGGTCATCATCCTGGTGGGGAATACTATCTTCCGGAACCAGTTCCTTCAGGTCCTCGGAGTTCATTTCGATTTCAAGCTCTTTTTCGATATCCTCGTCTGAAAATTCTTCATCCTCAAGTTCGTAAAACGCCTTATTGGATTCGATTAGAGAGGGTTCTTCGGGAGCGGGGCTCTCTGTTTTTTTTCCATTTGATGAAGGTTTCGGTTCCTCCGGGGGTTCATCCTCCAGTTCAAATAACGGTTCTTCAGAGGTTTCCCGGGTTGTATCCGGTTCGGCAGCGTCAAGGGAAATTTCCTTCATTGGCTCTTGCCCGGCATGGGTATCCTTTCTGCTCTTGTTGTGAATTTTTTCCTGGTACTCGATGATTTCCGCATCGATGCCGATCATGGACAGGTAGAGTTCGATGTAATTCAAGGCTTCCTTGTCATCATGATCGATATAAAATGCTTTTTTAATTTTCGATTTCAGTTCGGAGGCCAGGTTTTTTTCCTTTTTTTCCATCTCGCCGGATTGATGTTTGTTTTTGTTTTCTGGAGATTCAGCGGATGAGAAAAGATCGTCGTCGTGTTGGAAACCACAATTCGGGCAGGTCAATACGTGATCAATCAA
>CAZOWT010000097.1:0-10632 GCA_964583345.1 uncultured Clostridia bacterium | reverse complement strand
GATGGCTGGCTATATCCTGCTGCTGCTGATATTCGCTTTCCGCTCATTCAGGAGATCGTTGGTGATATGATCAAAATCGAGAACCTGTCCCTGAAGAAAAAAATCCCGGAAATCAGCGAGTTGAGCCTGCGGGTGGAGCCGGGCGAGGCTTATGTGATGCTCTCTTCCGGGCAGCGGGTGAACAGCCATTTGATCAACATCCTCGCCGGGCGGGAACAGTGCTTCAGCGGCCGGGTGGTGGTGGATGGCCGGGATATCCTGGAGCGGGGATTCCGGTTCCCGGAGCACCTGGCATTCGTGGACAAAAGCAGTGACTGGCCGCCGGTCATCCGCATCAGGGATATCCTGGGGTTCCTGAAACGAACCGCCGGCATGCCGGCCGACGAGTTCGAGGAATTCAAGATAAAAATGAATCTGGACCGGCTGGGCAGACAAAGGTTCAACGACCTCGATGAACCGGAAAGGCGTCGGCTGCTGTTTGCGGTTGCCCGGCTGGCCTCCTGCGGCAATATTGTCATCCATGACCTGGCCAAGGGAATGCCGGTTGATTTCATCCTGGAATTCAAGGAGGATATCCGCCGGTTGAAACAGAAGGGGACTTCCGTATTCTATATCAGCGATGATGTGTTTTTCGCCCCGGAGATTGGCGACCGGGTGGGATTTGTCAAGAAGGGAAAACTCCTGCTGGAGCTTCCCGGCGCCAAGGTGCGGCGGATGGACCTGAAGGAGCTCTATTTCAGGTTCCTGACCGAGGATTAGCGGTTCAGGCTTCTTCGTCCTCTTCGAATGACTGGGGAAGGGAAAGAATCACCTCGGTTCCCCGGGGAGAACTGTTGATGGTGATATCGCCTCCCAGGGATTTCATCAGCCCGTAGCAGGTGTAAAGGCCCAGCCCGGTTCCCTCTTCCTTGGTGGTCTGGAATGGCTGAAATAACTTTTCTTTGAAAGATTCTTCAATGCCGGGCCCGGAGTCAATGACGGAAATATTGAACAGTTCATTTTCCGGGACCTGGTCCCTGCCGGTGATATAGGTGGAAATCTTTATTTCTCCTTTTTCCTTGCCCACGGCGTCCAGGGCATTGAAGAGGATGTTGATCAATACCTGCTGGATTCTCTGGATGTCGGTTTTGACGGCCATGGGCTGGCCAAGCGTTTTGGTCAATTTTATGCTTTTCGGAATCTTGAGCGCAATGGACTGGATAACGTCGTCGGTCATTTCGCTCAAATCGATTTCGCTGATTTTCTTTTTTTCGTGTTTTGAAAAACTGAGCAGTGATTTGACAATATGATCGATTCGCTGAATCGATTCCTTCATGATCTTCAACTCGTTCATAAAGTCCAGCCGGCTGAGGTCCTTTTTCTCCATAAAGTATTTGATATAGGTGGAAATGCCGGCCAGGGGATTCTTGATTTCATGGGCTGCGGATGCGGCCAGTTCGCCCACCAGCGCCAGCCGGTCCATCCGGTAAATCCGGTAGTAATTTCGGCTTTCATCGATGCGGGTTCTCTCATATGTGATTTGGGGGACCAGTATATGGGACAATATGGTGAAAAAAATTTTTATCGGCTCGATTTCCCGGAAGGTTTTTTTGTTGGCCTGGATGATTACAAATCCGTCAAGAATTCCCCGGGAAATCAGGGGGATAACCAGATCAATCCGGATGGACCGGAAGAGTTCGGGATCGGATTTTTTAAAGACCTGGACCTTGGCCGCCTTTTCCCGGGGCATCAGGATTGGCTGCCTGATGTTCTTGAGGTGGGTGACCAGAAAAGACTGTTCGCTGACCGGATTCAATGATGCCCCGGGACCAATCCGGTTGAAGTAGGGCCTGAATGCCGACTTGTCTTTGTTGATGTAAAAGACGATATTGTTGGCGATGGGCAGATGTTTCTGGAAAAGTTCGGGCAGAAAATCAAGGCTCTGTTCCGCATAATTCAGGGTGTTTAACCTGTCCAGAATGTTTTCCAAAATTTTCAGGTAATTTTGATTCATTGGCCTGCTTGCATCCTGACCTGAAGCATTCTGGTTTAATTTTTCTTATTGTTAATGTTCATTTCTTCCATTTTCCGATACAGGCGGGTTCTGGAAATCTCCAGGAGTTCGGCGCTTTTGGTGATATTGAAGTTGTTTATCTCCAGAACTTTTTTGATATAGTCGTTTTCATGCTGTTTGAGGGGAACCAGGAAATTCCTGATCCGCTTCTGGTCGTTATTCAGGGTCATTATCAAATCTTTGGGTACGATAAAATCATTTTCTTTATAGGCAAAAATACTTTTTACGGCATTTTTCAATTCCCTGACATTGCCTTCCCAGGGATATTCCAGCAGGTGTTTTTCCACATTCTTGGAAATTCCCCGGATATTCTTGTCATAAATGGTATTGTAAACCGAGATGAAGTGATTGACGAGCGGGAGAATGTCATCTTTTCGTTCCCGTAGCGGGGGAATGGTAATGACGGTTTCCTTCAAGCGGAAATAAAGATCTTTCCGGAACCGGTCGGCCTCAACTTCCTTCCATAGATCTTTATTGGTCGCGGTAATCAATCGAATGTCAATTTCCTGAGGATTTTTATTCCCCAGCTGGTAAATCAACTTGTCGTCGAGAATTCTAAGAAGCTTTGATTGCAGATGCATGGGCATATCACTGATTTCATCAAGAAAAAGTGTGCCCTCGTTGGCCTGGATAAATCTTCCTCCGTAATCTTTGGATGCGCCGGTGAAGGCCCCCCGTTTGAACCCGAACAATTCGGACTCAAAGAGCTGTTCCGGGATGGCCGAACAATTGATCGGCAGGAAAGTTTTGCTTTTTCGTTTCGAGTGGCGGTGGATGAAATTGGCAATGACTTCTTTTCCCACGCCGGTTTCTCCCTGAATGATGATGATGTCTTCGGTTTTTGCCAGTTTTTGTGCCTGCTGAATGACCCGGGTCATGGCTTCACTCTGGTAAATAATGGTTTCGGAAGGATGGCCGTAAAGAAGTTCTTTTTTCAGGGTGATATTTTTTTCTTTCAGGTGGGCAAATTCCAGGATCTTATTCATCTGGATAAAGAGCAAATCTTCATCCAGAGGTTTTTCAAGGTAATAAAAAGCGCCGTTTTTAATGGCTTCGACCGCGCTGGTTACCGTGGCATGGGCGGTAATGATGATTGTTTTTCCCACCATTTTATCCGGCAGCTCTTTGAGCAGGAAAATTCCGTTTTTATCGGGGAGTCTCAAATCCAGAATGAATATGTAATAGTCCTGGTTTGTTATTTTCTCTTTTGCCGAGTGGAAGTCCGCGGCTTCATCCACCTGGAAACCCCTCAGTTCCAGTAATTTTTTAAGGGAATTTCTCAGGGAGATTTCGTCTTCAACGATCAATACGCTTGACTTCATATTTAAATTATATATAAATTTCTTCAGGGTGTAAACAACGCCAAAGCTATGTCCTGAATTCCGGAAATTAAGTGTAGCAAAACGGAACAGGCATTTGAAATATGCAAAAACCTGATGGGAATGCCATGTCGACGGTTTTAAAGTTGTGAACTGTATCATTTCGATACACCCGAATGGCGATTGGAGCTCTCTATCTGTTAAGGGAATGGCTATAAATCGGGAAAAAGTGTTTCATTTAAGGACAAAACAAAAAAAAAATTATTTTTTTTTTGATAAAACGCCTGTTTATCAATAATTTTAACCAATCGACGGTCATGGCATTGGATTTGCTAATTAAATAGGTTGATGGGGATGAAAAGAGCAATGTTTTTTAAAAAAGATGTTTGAAGAGAAAATCATGAAAAAAGAGTATTACAAAATTTATCAGAGCCATCCCTTTTTCAACGGATTTTTTACCCGGGAAAAACTCATTACCCTCATCGAGAAGAAGGAAAAAGAAGGCTGGAAATATGTGGGCAATAAATCACTTTTAAAAATAGGAAGTTTCGGAATCGGCCTGGGCAAATCGGATTTTTTATATCCTGATTGGGTCGCGGTTATGGAAAGGGATAGTTACCGATCCGCCGGACTCCCGTCCTGCCGGCTGTCTCCGGATACCGAATAATGTTTCCCCGAATCCTCGATTATCATTATATAAACAGGTCATACCCCTTCTGCCATGAGCAGCTGGACCACCCGCTGAGTGGCCGAATTGCCCTCATGGGTGAGTTTGCCATCCGGACCATATATAATGAAGTAAGGGATGCTCCTCAGATCGTACTGGCGAGCCAGTGGTGAATTCCAGTCGATCCCCTGAACATTTTTGCGGTTGATATTCATCTTCACCACCACGATGTCTTCCCGCTTGCGGTCCAGTTCTTCCAGTCTCGGAGATATTTCCCGGCAGGGGGGACAATATTCGCTGTAAAAATCGAAAATGGTGGTCTTACCGGGATGCGCCAGTTTTTCAATGTCCGCCTGTTCTCCGGCCTGGAAGGCTGCCGCTGATCCATTCGATTCTTTAACCTGGCCGGTTATTCGTCCGGTTCCCTGTTGTATCATCAGGGTGGCGATTATCACCACCCCCAGAATGGCAGCCACCATGAGAAAATGGTTGATATTAAGCGATTTTCTCTTTCCGGGTGACGGGAAAAATTGCCCGGGATCCATCCCGGTTTTCAGGACCTGTCCGCAATGGGGGCATTTATAGTTTGTGTCCGGAGCATTTTTCTGGCAATTGGGGCATTTCATGGGTAACCTCCTCTGCTATTATCCGATAATTTAGACCGCTTTTCAACCGTTTTTTTTTGCAGGTATTGGTTTTTTTAAAAGATTCTATTATACTTTTTTATCGTGTAAGTGGAAAGATCCAGTTTCGGGAGGAAAAGGCAAAATGAGAAGAAATGAAAAAGAAATCACCGATATGGCGGAAATAAAACAAATACTGGCGTCAACAAAATATATGACCCTGGCCATGTGTGAGAACAACATTCCCTATCTGGTCAGCTTAAGCCATGGTTATGATGTCGAAAGGAATTGTCTTTATTTCCACTGCGCGCCCGAGGGTAAAAAAAAAGATATACTTGAATCCCACAATGAAATCTGGGGCCAGGTCATTATGGATCTGGGATATGTCCATGGTAAATGCGATCAGCTTTATGCATCGGTCCATTTTCAGGGCAGGGTGGTCTTTGTGAAGGATATTTCTGAAAAAAGGCATGCCCTCGAGATCATGATCAAACAGCTGGAGAAAAATCCGGAACAGGTGATTTTCGAGCAGCTGGGGGATGAATCCGTCCGAAAGGTTACTGTCGGGAGGATTGATGTCGCTGGTTTTTTCGGGAAAAAATCCAAGGATATTATTCTTTCGCTTTGATGTGATTCGGGTGATGTGTTCTGACCGGGATTCTGGCTTATTTGCTTTTCATCCGAAGCCGGGTTATTTCTTTTAAACAGGGTTCGACAAGCAACTTGAGATTCCGGTTGATCCGGATTCCTTTTGAAAACGAGCCAAAGGCATTTTTTAGCATCAGGTCGCGGTCGTCAGAATTCAGAATTGCTTTTGATTTAAGCAGTTCGAGTTCCCCTTTCATCAGGAAGGCCTCCGCCAATGACGGGTTTATGGAAAGGGCATCCTGGATGGCCGAAAGGCCGGCAGCGATAAAGTCCTGGGGAAAACGGTCGAGCGATAATCGCCATTCGGCTTTTTTCAGGTTTAACTTTGCCCGGATCAGGTGGCTCGAGGCTTCTTTGGGATTCAGTTCCAGGGCTTTTTTTATTGATTGGCCCGAGCAGATGAACAGGTTTTCCGGATTCTGTTTTTGCTGAAAATTCCAGCAGGCCCTTAATAAAAAAATTTCCGCCTCCAGGGAAAAAACTTCGTAATTTTTCGGATTGATGGATTTGGCGCTGGATAACAGGGCATCTGTTTTTTCCAGGACCGTGATCGGAGATTCCCCCCGATCCTGCTGGGTTCTGGCCTGTAATACCAGGTTGGCAATCATTCGGATGTAGAGCTGATGCGAATTGGGATTGACATCCAGCCCGTCACGGAAATACTGCCAGGCCCGGTTGATGTTTTCGCTGCAGTCTTTTCCTGAATAGTAATCGTAATAATTCTGGATCCAGGTCACATTCAGAAGTCCCAGATGGAGTTCGTTTCCCTTGGGATTGAGTTTCAGGGCTTTCCGGAAATTTGACATGGCCTGGTTCACATGATTGATGGGATTGAGGCCATGGCTTAATTCATATCTCGATATATCATATAATACGAAACCCAGGTTTGAGTAAAAATAACTGAATCCGGGATTGATTTTGATGGCATGTTCCAGGTATTCGGTAGCTTTGGAAAATTCAGGCCGGGGATCCTGACCGCGGGTCATCTTGGCTCCGCCTTTGAACCAGAATGCGCATGCCAGACCGTTCATCAGGTGAACGGCATCAGGATTGAATTTCAGGGCTTTTGTGTAACTATCGATTGACCTGGCCAGGGATTCCCGGGGGTCCTTCCCCTGATTGATCTCATATTCCGATTGACGGACATAAACATCTCCCAATCCGTTTAGCGCCATGACATGGGCTGGGCTGATCTTCAACACTTTATTGAAATTTGCGATGGCTACCTGGAATTCAGGAAGGGGGTCCTCTCCAAGATTCATCTTGTATTCGCTCTTGAGCCTGTTGGTTATCCCGATCAAGGTGAAAGCTTCGATATTTTCCGGATTCCGCCGGATGGCATCTTCGGCCAGTGAAATGGACTGGTTGAAGCTGGTCAGGGGATTTTGTCCGGCAATCATCTGATACCGTCCCAGCCAGCGGCAAATGGATGATTTCATCACATAAATTTCATCAATTTCCGGATCAATTTTCAACGCCTTTTCACAGTGTTGAAGGGCCTTTTCTGCCAGGGGTTGCAAGTCTCCACCCTGAGAGAAGAATTTGATCATCATCATGCGTTCAATTACCCGGCTCAGGCCGACATAACCGCGGGTATCGCTTTCCCCGATTTCCATGACATGGGCATAGGCGAGTTCCGCCCGGTTGAAGTTTTCTTTTGCTTGTTCGGAGTTCGCCTGTTCGTTTCCGATTGAAAAATAAATATTTCCTTCAAGTAAATTTGCTTCATAAAGCCAGGGTGTATCTTCATCAGCCTGCTCGATGGCTTGTTTCAATTTCCGGAGTGCCTGGCTGTAATTTTCTTCGTAAAATCCGATGAGTGCTTCGATATATACCTTCAGTTCACTCTGTATTTGGGCACCGAATCTTAAATAATGGGCTGCCGGTTTCCGCAAAGATTGTTCCACTTCTTTTTTTCGAATTTCCCGCAATTCCCGGCTGTCAATTCTATCCATTTTCTCGCTTTCTTTCAGGTAAAGTTCCCCCAGCGCCCTCCCCAGCTCATAAGCAACCTCCGGTGTCTGGTATCCGGAATCCCAGGATTTCTGCAAATGCAACCTGGCATTTCCATATTCCTGCAGGGCCATGAAACCCCTGCCCATGGCATAATGGCCCGGTCCGAAACCGATTTTCCCCACTTGTTTCATCTGATCCTCAATTTTACGCATTCGTTCCCTGATCTTATTTTTTTCACGGGAGATATTGTGCAGGGGCAACAGGTGGGCATAATGAATGATGCTTTCGATTTTTTCAACTTCCTGCCCCAGTTGTTGAGCGATCAATGCTTTTTTTGATGCCTGGGACTTGGTATGAATCCACAGGCCGGTAAAGCATAAAATGACAATCAGGGCAATACCGAGTAATAGTGTCGCCCATTTGTATTTGAGAATTTTTCTTTTTAATCGGTAAATAATCGTGGGTTGTCTGGCTGTAATGGGATCACCGTCCAGATACCGCTGGAGATCTTCCGCCAATTCTTTTGCGGAGCCGTATCGCCGGTTTGGATCCTTCTCAATGCATTTCATGACAATGGTTTCCAGATCAACCGGTATTCTGGAATTTACCTTGCGCAGGGGCGGGGGATCCTTCTGGATAATTTTCATGAGAATTTCTACCGGGGTGTCACCTTTAAAGGGAACTTCACCGCTGAGCAGTTCAAAAAGGGTGATGCCCAGGCTGTACACATCGCTGCGCCGGTTAATTTCATTGACTTTCCCCTTTGCCTGTTCCGGCGACATATAAAAGGGCGTTCCGACAACCATGCCGGTAGAGGTGATCCCGGGTGCGGATTGTTCCCTGGCAATCCCAAAATCCATGACAAATGGTTTCCATTGGCCTTCCTCGGTCTTTTTGACGATAATATTTGATGATTTTACATCCCGGTGGATCAAGCCCTGCCGATGGGCGGCATGTAATCCCAAAGCCACATCTTTCATGATTTTAATTTTTTCGTCAATGTTTAATCTGTCCTTCAAGTCGGTCAGGGTTTTGCCATCAATATATTGCATGGCGATATAATGACGGTTTTCGCATTCGCCGGCCTCATAGATTTTACATATATGAATATGCTCAACCTGGGCCTGGGCTCTGGCCTCTCTTAAAAAGCGTTCCAGAACTTCCGGATTTTCATAGCGGAGTATTTTTAAAGCCACATGTCTTTTTAAATTGGGGTCATAGGCTTTATAGACATCACCCATACCGCCTGTGCCCAGTTTGGATACCAGTTGATAGCGCCCGAATATCTGGCAATCTGATTCCAGGTTCGGCTGGTTGTTGTTTTCTTTATCCATGGATGTTCAATTCAAATAGAAGGTGACCGGAAGTATCATAATACAATTGCAAAAAAAAATAAACAGTTTCAATCCGGAATGTCCAAATCCGGCAATTATCGGCTGACCCTGCCTGAAATTTTTGGAGCCCGGAGAATATTTTCGGCCTGCCGGGTAAATATAAAAAAGTCAGGGAATCAGGCCATTCCAGAAATCATCAAGCCGGTAGAGGCGGCGGATGGTTTGCAGATCCATTTTATCTGTTTCCCTGGTGATAAGTCGCATAAATAACGCTGATTTTGTCAGTCCTTTTAATTCCCGGGACAATTTTTCCGGATAGCTATCGGACCGGGAAAGAATATTTTCGGAGGCATTTTTTATGCTGAGACGGTACGCATTTTCCCCCTGATTCTGTTTGACAGGGATATCCAGAGCAATGAGCAGCCGGTTCAAATCCCGGGAGATTTTCCCCAGGCAGTGGCTGACAAATGGTTTATCCTTTTCCTGGCTGGATGACAGGAATATCCCTAGCCTGGAGATTCCGGTGATATAGGATTCAAGTGAATCGATGTAGGCGGGAATAAAAAATGGTTTAAAATGGCCGGTTGTGCCGGTTATTTCACGGGAAACCTCGTCGGATATAAGCAATGAAATTTCAGCTGAATCTGATTTAAGTCTCAGCTTCCTGAACCCGGCTATCAGGAAATTTATTACCGAATACCAGCGGATATGTCTGTTTTGAAGCCGGCCGGTCTCGTTGATTTCATGAAATAAACCGGCGATGACCCGGTATTCTTCACCCGGTTCACCACGGTAATCGTATTTTTTTTGGTTGTGAGCGAGCAGGGTGTCGATGATGCTCTCATTTTTTAATATGGAAAGGTCATCAGCGCGGCAATTCATGTCTGTTATATTCAGACTGCTTGATTGAATCGAATGATGGCTTTGTTTTCATAGCTGTTCGGCCGGTTTGATGGGGGGTGTTTTCAATTGTTGAATCGGTTTATATGTTTTAGGTATTCCACGTAATTTAAATATTCCGGGGGAGCTTCGGTGATCCGGATGCCGATTCCCCGCAATGTATTCTCACTTGATTTGCACGGCAGCGCTCTGTTCCAGATGATTTCACCGCTCAGGGTGAATAAATCTTTTTCCGCCGCCAGCAATATCTGGATGTCCCGGTTTTTTTCAATAGAAATATTAATGGCTTCTATATACAGACCATACTTTGAGATATTCCGTGCCTCTCCGGAGTATGCGTTTTCCTGGTATCTGACATTGGTGGTCAGGTTTGACAATAACCTTTCTTCACATCGACCGTTTGTTTTCATCGCCATTGATTAGCAATTCTGGTTCCAATCCTGAGTTTTGCATTCCGGGGACGCGGGATTATGAAATTGCCGTTATATTGCCGGATTAGGGGGTCATGTTCGGTCAGTCCTTCATTTGAGAAGGGTTATGCCCGATTTTGTGGGGTAAAAACTACACAACTGGGAAATGAAATTCATATTAAATCACGGTGGGGAATTAAGGAAATGGTTGTGAAAGCGAATATTTTTATTTCCATTTTATAATTCCAATCCTGCTTGGACGATTGAATAAATATATGAATTTTTATATAATCTAAATGATTGACAGTTTGGGATTGTTTCTGATGATTTACAATTGAGAAGGAGAAACAGGGGGTCGCATGAAAAAATATAAAATTGCCTGTATCGGAAATTATGTCCCGCGTCAATGCGGAATCGCCACTTTTACCCGCGACCTGACCGAATCTTTGGTCATGAACCGAAAAGAAAATTCCGTAAAAGCTGAGGCTTTTGTGGTGGCAATGAACGATCAAAATCAGATTTATGATTATCCGGAAATCGTCAAATATACCATCAGGCAGGAACACCAGAAAGAGTATTTGGAAGCCGCAAAATTCATTAATTACAGCAATGCGGAGATCTGTATATTGCAGCACGAATTTGGCATATTCGGGGGGAAGAACGGAATTTATATCCTGACCTTGATTAATCACCTGGAAATTCCGCTGATGGTTACCTTTCAT
>CAZOWT010000096.1:0-10659 GCA_964583345.1 uncultured Clostridia bacterium | reverse complement strand
GACCTGACCCAGCTGGAGGATAAAACCCGTATTTTTGACTTTTGGGTGTTCATCCATGGCGGTTATCCCGTATTGTTTTTAAAAAAAAACGGGTCGGTTGTGGAATTCGGAAAAGGCCATGACATTTTTCAGAATCCCAGGTTTTCTCCCGATGGCCGGCAGATCTGCCTGACTTCCGGAGGCAATCTCTATGTGTTCGATATCGACAGCGGTCACTTATCCCAATTGACTGTTGATGGCAATACGGTTATGTTGAACGGGTATGCATCCTGGGTTTATTATGAAGAAATTCTGGGGAGACGCAGCCACTATAAAGCATTCTGGTGGAGTCCGGACAGTAAAAAAATCGCCTTCATGCGTTTCAACCAGGAAAAGGTGCCGGTATTTACCCTGGTAAACTCATCGGGAGATTACGGGAAGGTTAAAACCCAGTTTTATCCCAAACCCGGCTATCCCAATCCGCAAGTTCAAGTCGGCATTGCCGATGTTGAGCATAAAACCGTTGACTGGATTGATATTGGGGAAGATGGCGATTTTTACCTGTCTGTTCTTGGCTGGGGAAACCGTCGCGATGAGTTGTTTATACAGTGGATGAACCGGAGTCAGGATATGCTGAGGATTTATGCCCATGAATGCCGGGCTAAAAAGACGAGAGTTTTTTATCAGGAAACGCAGAAACACTGGATAGAATTTCTGGAATCCGATGATTTCCGTTTTTTAAAAAACGGAGACATGGTCATCAGGAGTTCGAAAGATGGGTGGTATCATCTGTACCTGATCACCGGGGGCGGTTTTGAAAAGCAGCTTACGCGCGGAAACTGGTCGGTCCGCAGGATTGCTTTTATCCGCGAAACCGAAAAACGGATATATTTTGAGGCCGGTATTAAAACATCCACTGAAAATAACCTCTACGGTATTTCCTTTGCCGGGAAACAGCGGAAACGGTTGACTTTTGTTGAGGGGGTTCACCGGATCGAGGCTTCCCTTCAGGGTTCTTTTTTTATCGATACCTTTTCATCGCTATCGGTCCCACCGCAGATGGAAATCCGGAACCGTAAGGGTTTTTTAGTCAGGAAGGTGGCGGACCAGAAATCTTCGAAACTGGGGCAGTTCCATCTTGGAAAAGCGGAACTCTTCTCAATCACCACATCCGACGGATACCGGCTTCCGGTCGTCTGGTACCTGCCGCCGGATTTCGATAAAAACAAACGGTACCCGGTGGTGGTCAAAGTTTACGGCGGACCCGGGATTCCGATTGTGGAAAATTCTTTTGACTGGCGTTTGAGAAATTATTTTCTGGCCCAGCAGGGCATTGTGGTTCTGATCATGGACCACCGAGGAGCCGGTCATTTCGGCAAGAAGGTTACCGATTTAATGCACCGCAACCTGGGCAAGTGGGAAATGTTCGATTGTATCGAGGTGGTCAAGTATCTGAGAACCTGTCCTTTTCTGGACGCCAACAGAATCGGAATTACCGGAGGGAGTTACGGGGGGTATGTCACTGCCCTGGCCCTCACCAGTGCCCCGGATTATTTTTGTTGCGGCATAGCGGATTATTCGGTAATCGATTGGAAATTGTATGATTCCGTTTATACCGAGAGGTATATGGATACCCCGGCTGAAAATGCGGAAGGGTATAAGGAGAGTTCTGTCCTGAATCACATCGGCAATTACCGGGGAGGTTTGAGAATTACCCATGGCTCCATGGATGATAATGTTCATATGCAGAATACCCTTCAATTCATGACCGGAATATTATCCAGGGGAAAAACCGCCGAGTTGATGATTTATCCCGGCGAAGCTCACGGATACAGAACAGAAATGAAGAATGAGTACTACCAGTCCACCGTGAATTTCTGGCTGAGGGCGTTTTTCAGCCCGGAGTCATGAATATGCCGCAGATCAACCGTTCAGGTCTTTGCGGACTGGAAAATCGGGTGTTGAAGAAAATCGTCCGGCTGGCACTGGAAGAGGACCGGGTGACACGGGATGTAACCACCGGTTCTCTGCGGGGCTATGATCGGGTGGTCGAAGCGGTTATTATTGCCAAGGATGAAGGCGTTATTTCCGGAGTGGCGGCCTGCCGGGAAACATTCAGAATGGTCGATTCTGGAATTCGCTTGATGGTTCTAAAAAGTGATGGAGACGCCGCCAGCCCCGATGAAGTGGTTATCCGCCTGGATGGCCGGGAAAGTTCCATCCTTAAGGCCGAACGGACAGCGCTTAATTTTTTGCAGAGACTGAGCGGAGTGGCAACCGCAACCAGAAAATATGTCAACCGGGTAAAATCATCGGGAATCGTGCTGCTGGATACCCGAAAAACCACACCCGGCATGCGGTATCTGGAAAAAAAAGCCGTACGGGACGGAGGGGGAAACAACCACCGGATGAATCTTGAGGAGATGGCATTGATTAAAGATAACCATATCCGTATGGCGGGAACGATTGGCAATGCTGTCCGGGCTGTGAAAAAAAGATATCCAGGAAAGAAGATCGAGGTGGAGGTAAAAGATCTCGGGGAGTTGAAAGAAGCACTGTCGATGAATATAGATATGATCATGTTGGATAATTTTACATCCGAAATGGTCGGACAAGCGGTTATTTTGAAGAGAGCCGGCGTCCAATTCGAAGTTTCGGGCAATATTAACCTGGAAAACATAGAGAGCCGATTGCATCCCGGGATTGATTTCATATCCGTGGGTGCCTTGACCCATTCATTTAAATCCATGGATCTGAGCCTGGAAATTCTTGAAAAGACATCCTGACCGGCGGAGGGAGCATGAGTGAATATTATGAAACCGATGTTCTGGTGATTGGCAGTGGTATTGCCGGTTCGGCGGCAGCCATGGTCCTGGCTGAAAATGGTATTCATACCATTCTGATCAGCAAAGGCAGTGATTTTTCCAATACCAATACCAACTGGGCCCAGGGCGGCATTGCCTGTTTGAACCAGGATGAAAATCCGGAAGAATTTATCAACGATATCATCAAAAGCGGGGATTATATAAACCATCGTCCGGCAGTGGAACTGGTGGTTAACCAATCCCGGCCGCTGATAAAAAATATCCTCATCGATAAACTGAAAGTGCCTTTTTCTGCCAATAACGGGAATTATGACCTGGCTTTTGAAGGTGCGCATTCCAAACGGCGAATTCTCCATGTGAAAGATATGAGCGGAAAGGTGATCCAGGAACATTTTTACCGCTATTTGAAAAAACTAAAGAATCTGAAGATACTGTTCAAACACACGGCCATTGATTTGCTGACCTATCCCCATCATTCGCTGAATCCGCTGAGAATTTATCAGGAACCGCATGCCATCGGCGCTTATGTCCTGGATCAGACTTCTAAAAAGGTCATCAGGATTTTCGCCCGGAAAGTTATCCTGGCCACGGGAGGCTTGAGCAGTATTTTTCTGCATTCCACCAATCCCCCGGATTCTTGCGGCGGCGGAGTGGCCATGGCTTATCGGGCCGGTGCCAAGCTGGCGCACCTGGAGTATATTCAGTTTCACCCGACTTCACTTTTCCACAAGGAGGTGGACAGTTTTTTGATTTCAGAAACCGTTCGGGGTGAAGGTGCCAAGCTTATGAACCGCAAAGGGGAATATTTCATGAAAACCTATTCCCCCATGGGAGATCTGGCAACCCGTGATGAAGTTTCCCGCGCCATCTATTCTGAAATGATAAAAAATGACGATGATTATGTGTTGCTCGACCTGGCTTCTTTTGCCAAGATCAACGTGAAGGAGCGGTTCCCGACCATTTACGAAACCTGTATCAAATTGGGCATTGATATTGAAAAAAAGCCTATACCGGTGGTTCCGGCTGCCCATTACAGTTGCGGGGGTGTCCTGACCGATTTGAATGGAAGAACCACGCTGGGAAATCTTTACGGCATTGGCGAGGTGGCCGATGCCGGCGTCCACGGTGCAAACCGGCTGGCTTCGGTTTCTCTTCTCGAGGGTTTGGTTATGGGGGTCAAGGCTGCCGAGGATATCATGAACCGTATCGAACACAAGAGTGAGCCTTATGTGTTGTCCGAAGTTCCCGAATGGAAGTATCCGCTTGCACAGGAATATCTGGATCCGGCACTGGTCTGGCAGGATCGGGTTATTATCAAATACATCATGTGGAATTACAGCGGGATTATCAGAACCCAGAAGCGATTGGATCGGGCAAAATCCGACCTGCAGTATTTACAGCACCGAATCATCAAGTTTTACCAGAAAACCGAAATCGCAGACAGTATTATCGGATTGCGGGACAGTGTTCAAACCGCTCTGCTGGTGGTTCATGCCGCATTGAAGAACAAGGTGTCGAGGGGAGCCCATTTCATAAAGAATTCGAAAGATTAACTCCTGTTTGGGCAGGGAAATGTTGTTTTTCACCAGGATGGTTGATACGCTTTTTATTTGATAACAGTACACTCAAATATAATTGATAAAGTTTTTATCAGATAGTTGACAAATAAAAAAAGTATGCTATAATAGATTAAAGATATTTTTAAGTAGCTGACATGGAGTTGAAGCTGCGGTAAAATGTGTAAAAAGGTATGATCGTCAATATATAAGGAGGCAAACATGAAAGTTCAACCTTTGGATGAAAGGGTATTGGTTAAACCCATCGAGCAAGAAGAAAAGGTCGGTTCTATTATTATTCCGGATACGGCCAAGGAAAAGCCCATGACCGGGCAGGTTATTGCGGTCGGCACGGATGAAGAACTCAAGAAACTGCTCAAAGCCGGAGATAAGGTGTTATTCGGAAAGTATGCGGGTGAAGAGATTAAGATTAATGGTGAAAAGCATCTGATCGTTTCGAGAACCGATATTCTGGCCAAAATCAGCTGATTCTGCAGATGAGCTGGCACCAATGAATTCCCGAAATGAAAAAAACCTAAATAAGAAAAAATAGGAGGAAAAATGGCAAAAAAAATAACTTTAGGTGAAGAAGCAAGACAGGCCATCCTGAAAGGCATAAATGAGCTGGCCAATACGGTGAAGGCAACCCTGGGTCCCCGGGGCCGGAACGTTGTTCTGGAAAAGAAATTCGGATCACCCACCATTACCAAGGATGGTGTGACCGTGGCCAAGGAAATTGAGTTGAAAGACCCTATGGAAAATATGGGGGCGCAAATGGTCAAAGAAGTGGCGTCGAAGACATCCGATGTTGCCGGCGACGGCACCACAACGGCCACGGTTCTGGCCCAGAGCATTTACCAGAACGGGCTGAAAATGGTGGCGGCCGGCGCCAATCCGACACTGGTGAAGAAAGGCATCGATGCCGGTGTGGAAAAAGTGGTAAAAGAGCTTAAGTCTCTCAGTCAGGATGTTTCCGGGCAGATGATTGCCCAGGTAGGGGCCATTTCTGCGAACAATGATACCGCCATAGGTAAAATTATTGCCGATGCCATGGATAAAGTTGGAAAAGACGGCGTCATCACCGTGGAAGAGGGAAAGTCGCTGGAGACCGTCCTGGATTTTGTTGAAGGGATGCAGTTTGACAGAGGATTCCTCTCTCCCTATTTTGTTACCGATGCCGAGAGAATGGTTGCAGAAGTTGAAAATCCCTATATTCTGCTGCATGAGAAAAAATTATCAAATCTCCGGGAAATGCTGCCGCTGTTGGAGCAGGTGGCAAAATCCACCAGGCCCTTGCTGGTGGTTGCCGAGGACATAGAAGGCGAGGCACTGGCTACCCTGGTTTTCAACAAGATCAGGGGGATGCTGAATGTGGTGGCGGTTAAAGCCCCTGGATTCGGTGACCGCCGGAAAGCCATGCTGGAAGATATTGCAATTCTCACCGGAGGGCAGGTGATTTCCGAGGAACTGGGCATGAAACTCGAGAATGTTACCCTGGATCATCTGGGATCGGCCAAAAAGATAATTGTGGATAAAGACAACACCACCATCATCGAGGGCTTCGGTACCGATGAGGCCATCAAAGGTAGAATCAACCAGCTCAAACGGCAGATCGAAGATACCACTTCGGATTATGACAAAGAAAAATTGCAGGAGAGGCTGGCAAAATTATCCGGTGGCGTTGCGGTCATCAGGGTCGGAGCTGCCACTGAAACCGAGCTGAAGGAGAAGAAGGCCCGGGTCGAGGATGCCATGCATGCCACCAAGGCTGCGGTCGAAGAAGGAATTGTCCCCGGTGGCGGAGTTGCGCTGCTCATTCAACTGGGTGTGAATATTCTGATTAAAGCCCTTGAATCGCCATTGCGTCAGATCGCGGCCAATGCCGGGAAAGAAGGTGCTACTATTGTCGAGAAAGTTGAAAACTCAAAAGAAAAGTCTTTTGGTTTTGACGCTCTGAATGAAAAATTCACCGATATGATTTCTGCCGGTATTATCGATCCAACCAAGGTGGTAAGAATTGCGCTTCAAAATGCCGCCTCGGTTGCCGGTTTGCTGCTGACCACAGAAGCTATGGTTTCCGAGATTCCCGAAGAGGACAAACCTCAAATGCCGGCAATGCCTCCCGGTGGCGGAATGTATTAAAAATTAACTTAAAATCCGATAAAAAAAGGCAGCCTGCGGGCTGCCTTTTTTTTTGCGGATTAAACTTTGATTTAAAAAAGAGCAAGAATATTTAAAATATAACCCGGAGCCTCCGGGGAATGATTTCGACTTCGATCCGGTGCCCGTCGGTACAGACGATTTCACCGTCGATATGGGCAATCAGGTCATCTTCGGAGGTGATCGTGACCTTCCGCGCCCGCAGCATCGTGGTGGCTTTGTGTTTAACGTGCGTGCCTTTCATGAATGTGGGAATCATCCTCAGCATGGTCAATTTACTGATTTGCCGAACCACACACAGATCCAGATACCCGTCATCGAGTTTTGCCTCCGGCGCCAGATAAAAACCGCCCCCTTCACGGGAACCGTTTGCCACCGATATCTGCATGGTGGGCAGTTCCATCTTTTGCCCATCGGCCTCGATGGTTACCCGGGTTGCCTTGTTGGTCAGGAAAACGGTCTTTAATACCACCGGGAAATAGAGGGCCATTCCCCTCAGCCTGCGGAATTTCTGGGCTTCAATGGTCACCACGGCGTCGAATCCGATTCCCAGCTGGTTGTCGAAATAACGGATTTTTTCACCGGGAAGGCGGAGAACAGCCAGGTCCACCAGCCGGGTCTGATTTTTTCCCAGCCGATGGCATGCTTCCTCCAGGTTCTTGGCTACTCCAACGTTGCCCATGAAATCACTGGCAGAACCGGTGGGAAGCAGGCCCAGGGTGCCGGCGATTTTTCCTTTATAAGCGGCGATTAATCCGTTCATCACCTCATTGGTGGTGCCATCTCCGCCGGCGGCCACCACGGTTTCAAATCCATCTTTCACGGCCTGCTCAGCCAGCTCGATGGCATGTCCGCGTTCATGGGTGCGGACCAGATCAAAACCGATGCCAGCATCCTTCAGAAATTCTCTTATCCTGGGTTCGGCCCTGCCGCTGAAACCCTTGCCGGCTACCGGATTCAAAATAACTTTAATGGTTTTCATGGTTAAATTCCTCTGATTATCCCGGAAGTTTAAAATGATTTACCTTAAGCCTTTGAAAATCAAAAGTCAAGTATGGATGTTTTTCATTTTTGAGGAAATTCGGGATTTCTATTGATTTTTTCTGGGAGAATGGTACCATTTCAATTTAATGTTTGGTAAACCATGAGCCCGAATAAGCCGGAAGCAAGCAGGTCAACGAAGGACTTTATCGCTGAAATCAAAATTTTGCGCGAGCAAATAAGAGATTTGGAAGAAGCGGAAAGGGAAAGGAAATATGCATATAAGCTTCAAATGGCCCTTTATAAAATTTCCGATACGGTTAATTCGGTAAGCAGCCTTTCTGAATTATTTAAACAGGTCCACAAGATTGTCGGTGAGCTGACAAAAGCCAATAATTTTTATATTGCACTGGTTGATAAATCCAGCGGCATGATTTATTTTCCTTATTTTATCGATGAATACGATTTGCCTCCGGCTCCGGTGAAAATCGGCCGGGGCATGACCAGTTATGTGATAAAAACCGGTAAACCTTTACTGGCAACGGATGAAACCTTCAAGGATCTGGCCAGGGATAAACATGTCTTTAATTTGGGAACCCCATCCGAAAATTGGCTGGGGGTTCCTTTGAAGGATGTTGACGGCACTGTATTCGGTGTTATGGTCGTCCAGTCATATGGAAAAAGAATCCGCTACAGCGAAGAAGACAAAAAAGTGCTGTCCTTTATTTCCAACCAGGTGGCCATGGCCATCAAACAGAAAAAACTGGAAGAAGCATTAAAGGAAAGCGAAGAAAAATATCGGTCCTTATCCAACCAGCTCCCGCTTGGAATTTATAGAACCAGCCGAAATGGGAAGATTCGCTATGCCAATCAAGCTCTGGCAAATATTCTCGATCATAAAAACGTCGATGAATTATTGGAAACCTCTGCCAGAAATTTTTATGTGGATAAAGAAGAGCGCAAACGTCAGATCAGCAACTGGAAACAAAGAAAAATGATCATCAGTAATATCCTGCGATTCAGGACCAAAAAGGGCCGAATCATTTGGGTCAGGGATACCGGTCGCGTTCACCTTAATCCCAGTGGCGAGATCGATTATATTGACGGAATCATCGAAGATATCACCGACAGGAAAAAGATCGAAGAGTCGCTCAAGGAAAGTGAAGAAAAGCATCGGACATTATTTGAGACCATGGTTCAGGGAGTTTTTTACCAGAATCCGAAGGGTGAAATTATATCCGCTAACAAAGCGGCCGGGCGTATTCTGGGAACAGAGATTTCTGAAATGAAAGGGAAAAGATTGAAGGATTTGCACTGGAAATATGTTCATGAAGATGGATCCGATTTTCCATGGGAGAATCACCCGCCTATGCTGGCCCTGAAAACCGGTAAAAAAATTTCCAATCGGGTAATGGGCTTATACCAGGCATCCGGAAAATTAGGTGCCTGGATAAATATCAATTCGGTACCGCAGTTTCATCCCGGTGAAACCACGCCTTATCAGGTTTATTCGACTTTTTTTGATATGACCGAACAGAAAAAGTCGGAAACCATTCAGAATGTGCTTTTTAATATTTCCCAGTTGACTTTCCAAACTTTATCGCTTCCCGAATTAATCAAAGAGATCCATCAGCAAGTCGGAAGGTTAATGGATTCAAGAAATTTTTATGTCGCCCTGGTCTATGATAAAGAAAAATCTCTTTTTACCTTTCCGTATATTGTGGATGTTGTTCCGGAAGAGTTGATCGAGCCTGAAAAAATTGTGAATTTAAATGGCGGATTCACCGATTATGTCCTGAAGCGCAATAAACCGCTTCTGGCTAATAAATATAAATTTCAGAAAATGCTCGAAGACAGAAAGGTATCCCTCATCGGAACCCGGGCAGAATCGTGGTTGGGGGTTCCTCTGATTACGCCTGATAATGAGGCGATAGGTGTCGTGGTCATTCAGAGTTACGAAGATGCCAATGCCTATACGGAAAAAGATCTGGAAGTTCTGGCCATTATTTCAAGAACCATTGCCTGGGCCATAAAATTCAAACAAACCGAGTTCGAAAAATCTGAGCTTAAGGAAAAACTTCAGCGGTCGGAAAAAATGGAGGCTTTGGGGAGACTGGCCGGCGGGGTGGCCCATGATCTGAACAATGTTTTAAGCGCAATTGTGGGTTATCCGGATTTAATCCTGAATAAAATTCCGGATGATAGTCAACTGAAGCGACTCATTTCCCTTATTCGCCAGTCAGGTGAAAAAGCGGCTGCCATCGTTGATGATTTGCTCACCTTGGCGAGAAGGGCTGTCCCGATCAAAGAAGTTATCAGCCTGAATGACGTCATGGCCAGCTATTTAACATCACCGGAATGCAAGAAACTGTTGCATTATCATCCAAAGGTTAAATTGAAAACCCGGATTGAGGATGATATTTTCAGGATAAAGGGATCGCCGATTCATTTAACCAAGCTGGTCATGAACCTGATTTCAAATGCTGCGGAAGCGATGGTGGACGGAGGGGATTTGAATATTTCTGTTTCAAATTGTTACATTGATAAAGCAAAAAAATTATATGATGGTATCATCAATGAGGGGAACTATGTGTTGTTGAGGATACAGGATTGCGGAGTCGGGATTTCTCCCAAAAATTTGTCAAAAATTTTCGAACCCTTCTATACCAAAAAAGTGATGGGCAGAAGCGGAACAGGTTTGGGCATGGCGGTGGTATGGGGAACGGTCAAGGATCATCATGGTCATATTCATATGATCAGTGAAGAAGGATCCGGAACCGTATTTGAAGTTTATTTACCCATAACCGGCGAAGAAATCAACCGGCAATACAAAGATAAAAAGATAGAGGATTTTATGGGCAGGGGAGAATGTATCCTGGTTGTCGATGACATTCAGGAACAGCGGGAAATCGCCGGCACCTTGCTGGGTACACTCGGATATTCGGTAGACCAGGTGCCCAGCGGGGAAGAAGCTATTGAATACATCAAAACCAAATCCGTTGACCTTGTGCTTCTGGACATGATCATGGAACCCGGCCTGGACGGATTGGATACCTTCAAGCGTATTCGGGAAATCAATCCGGATCAGAAAACGGTTATTGTCAGCGGCTATTCGGAAACCGAGCGGATCAAAGAAGCCCTTTTACTGGGCGCGGGGA
>CAZOWT010000095.1:0-10725 GCA_964583345.1 uncultured Clostridia bacterium | reverse complement strand
AAAGATCGGCGCCAGCACCACCACCAGCGATGCGGTCAATAGAAATATTGAAAAAAAACCCATCCCGCTAAATGATTTATCCAACAATTTTCTGGTCTGGAGCCTCATTTTCAGATTCCCCACTTCTTTTTAGACCGCAGAACAATCCACTCGCTGATAAGATTGCTGATGAAAGAAATAACCAGTAAAAAAAGAGCCATGGCAAATAGAACATGATAACGTGCCGATCCGGTGACCTGATCGGCCTCTCCCATGTCGCCGGCAATGGTGGCTGTCAATGTCCTGATCGGTTGCAGAACATTGTACCAGGGCTTGGGAATCTGGGATGCGTTTCCAGAGGCCATCCACACCACCATGGTCTCTCCGATCGCCCGCATCACCCCCAGGATGATTGCGGCAATGATTCCCGAACGGGCAGCCGGTATTACCACCTTGACCAGCGTTTCGGCCCGGGTTGCACCAACCGCATAACTGCCCTCACGCAATTCCCTGCCGACAGCCTGCAAGGAATCCTCTGATACACTGACAATGGTTGGCAACGCCATAATACTCAGAATTACGGAAACATTAAGGGCATTCGTTCCACTCTGAATGGTAATTTGGGAAATATTTTTATATAAAATAAATAGAGCGAATAAAAAAACAACCGCTAGAAATGAAGCCCATAAGATTCGGTACAGGTGAACGTTTTTTTTAAGAAAAATCAACCCTACCCGAGATGTTTTCGTGACGAGGATATCGCTGAGGATGAATATTAAAATGAAAGCCAGTGGGATTCCCAGTATCCATACAATGATACCCAGCAGGTGCCCGCCACTTCTTTGAAGCAGGGGAGCAAAAACCACCAGAGCAAAAAAACCATAGGCGACAGATGGAATTGCCGCAATGATTTCAATCACCGGTTTTACCACCTGGCGTACGGAAAAGGGAAGGATGTCGCTGAGACTAACAGCTGAAAAGATGGCCAGGGGAACGGCAATCACGATGGCTAAAAAAGTGACCATCAGGCTGCCGTAAATAATGGCCAGCGCCCCGAATTCAGGCGGAGACCCGGAAGGATACCATCGGACACTGGTAAAAAATTCCCTGATTCCTCTTAATTCGAAATAAGGCAGGGCATCCCTGGCGATATAGAGAATAATGAAAATAACCGCAATAGTCGATGCGGAAGTTACCAGAAATAATGATCCCTCTATAAAAAAAGAAACCAGCCGCCTGAAGCGGCTGGTTCCCTTGCTGATTAAAATACTCTTTTTGTTCTTATTTTCCACTAATAGGGTTTAGTACTGGGTACAGGGGACAAATCCGATTCCTCTGATGATCTCCTGCCCTTTTTTGGTGAGGTAAAGCGTCACAAACTGGAACACTTCACTTCCCATTTTCGGATACCCGTTGGTAAACATGAATAACGGCCTGGCTATCGGATAGGTGCCGGTTGCAACCGTTCTCTCCGAGGGATATACGCCATTAACAGTCAGGCCTTTAACGCTATTATCCAGGAATCCCAGCCCCACATAACCGATGGCATTGGGTGTGCTCTGGACCCGACCACGGACGGCGCCATTGCTGCCTACATACTCACAGCTTTCAACGATCTTTTCCTTTTTCAGGACCATGGTTTCAAAGGTCTCATAGGTACCGCTGTTGGTATCCCGGCTGATGATGACAATTTTTTTGTCTGGGCCGCCTAATTGTTTCCAGCTGGTGATCTTTCCCAAATAAATATCCTTGATTTGATTCAGGGTAATTTCTTTTACCGGATTACTGGGATGAACGATCACGGCAATGCCATCCAGGGCGATAACATGGGCCACCGGAAAAACACTTTTTTCAACCGCGGCTTTGAATTCCTCATCTTTCATAAAACGGGACATATCAGCAATATCACACGCGGAATTGATCAAACTCTTGGCTCCATTTCCGCTCCCTGATTCACTAACCGTAATATTCACATCTTTGTTCATGCCCATGGTGTACTCGGCAAATGCCTTGGCGATCGGGCCGACCGTCGTAGATCCGTCAATAACAATCTTCTTTTCTGCATTCAGCGGCGAAACATTGAATGCCAGAAGGGCTGCCATCAACATAACCAATAATGTTTTCATAAAAACCTCCTTTATAGGAGACAGAATATAATTCCACTGTTAAACTTATATAAAAGAAATGTTAAGATTGTGTTAATTCCGATTTTTTTTTGATTTTTTTATCCGCTTGACAAACACGGCCAGCTCTGTTTATCATAAAATCATCACATTAAAAATCGGGTGATCAAGGAGGCCGCCATGACCAAAATTTTTATGCTTTGTGCATCTATTATCTTTTCTTCGCTCCTAATCGCTGTGGATCAGCCAAAATTTGAAGATTTCTTCACGAACAAAACCATGCGAATCGATTATTACCATACCGGCGACAGCAGCCAGGAATTTGTTTCCCTTGACCAGATTTATAATCAGGGAATATGGGCGGGTAATCCCGGGCAATTGATCGATACGATCGAACTCGGCCGATACTGCATCAAGGTATTTGACATGAAGTCCGGCAACCTGATTTTTTCTAAAGGCTTTGACTCCTATTTCGGTGAATATAAAACCACTGGCCCGGCAACGAAAGCAATAAAAAAAACCTATCATGAATCCGCTTTAATCCCCTATCCCAAATCAAGAATTCGCTTCTCAATTGAAGTTCGGGATACCAAGAATCAACTGCAACCATTATTTCAAGTGGAAATCAATCCAAAATCAATTGAAATCAAGCGGGAAGTTTTAACCGGAAATGTCAAGGTTTTTGAAATCATAAAAAACGGAGTCCCCCAGAAAAAGGTCGACCTGGCCTTTGTTGCGGAGGGATATACTCAGAAAGAAGAAGAAAAATTTAAAAAAGATCTCATTCGGTTGTCAGAAATATTTTTTCAGCAGGAACCCTACCGGTCATCAAAAAAAAAGTTTAATATTTATGGGGTTTTCAAACCGTCTCAACAGAGTGGTTGCGATGAACCCAGACGATCCGTATATAAAAAAACCAGTATCGGAACATCGTTTAATTCTTTGGGTTCGGAAAGATACCTGCTTACCGAGGAAAACAAATCCCTGAGAGACATTGCCGCCCATGTCCCCTATGATGCGCTGGTTATCATGGTCAATCACAACCGCTATGGAGGCGGAGGGATATATAATTTCTATTGTTCATTAACCGTCGATAACCAATGGCATCCCTATTTGTTGCTCCATGAATTCGGCCACTCTTTTACCGGATTGGCGGATGAATATTACACGTCCACGACAGCCTATAATGAATTCTACCCGAAAGGAACAGAACCTCTCGAACCCAACATAACAGCATTATTAAATCCCGAAAAACCCAAATGGAGTCACCTGATTACCAAAGGAATTCAAATTCCCACCCCCTGGGAAAAAGAGGAATTTGACAAAATGGATATGGAATACCAGAAGACAAGAGAAAAAATAAATAAAAAAATTGCCCGAATGTCCATGCATGGCGCATCCAAAACCAAATTGGAAAATCTAAAAAGCGAATCGGAGAAACTGTCAAGGGAAAATGCCCAAAAAATTGACGAATTTCTTGAAAAAAGCAAACATAAGGGCATGGTTGGCGCATTTTTGGGAGCTGGATATTCATCACAGGGATTATTTAGACCCATGCTGGACTGCATCATGTTCACAAAAGGGAAAAAACCGTATTGCAAGGTATGTGAAGCAGCCGTTAAAAAAATGATTGATCGGTACTCGGAATGATTGAGAAAACATTTCATGGTTTTAAACTTAAAGGAAAGCATTAAACATGCAGATGCTTGAACTGGGTATCCTGCTGGTGCTAATTGCTCTTATCGTTCTGATTGTCATGTTGATCCAGAGGAAAAATCTGGCCAATTCATCGGATAGAATCGAAGTCCTGTTGAAAAACCAGTTTCTCGATTTTCAGAGCAGAATTCACAATGAGCTTGATACAACCCGGCAGGAAGTCAACCTGTCCAAGGACATTATTTCCAAACATACCATAAAAACCCTGGAAACCATTCAACATATGGGAGAGACTATTCATAAAATCACCCAGCAACAGGAAGAAGCGCAGAAGTTCGGCCAGTCATTAAAAGATTTACTGCAAGCTCCAAAACTCAGGGGTAATTATGGAGAAGCCATACTGGAGGAAATGCTCGAAAGGGTTCTCCCCAGAACTATCTGGGAATCCCAGTACCTGATCGATGAACAAAAACTGGTTGATGCCGTGGTAAAAATGAAAGATGTGGTCATTCCCATTGATGCGAAATTTCCCCGGGATAATTATAACCGGTACCTGGAAGCATCGAATCTTAATGAAAAAGAAAAATTTTGGAAAGCCTACGAAATGGACGTGAAAAAACAGGTAAAGGAAATAAGCGGCAAATATATCAGGCCCGAGAAAGGCACATCAGATTTTGCCCTGATGTTCATCCCATCCGAAGCCATATACTATGAAACCATTGCCGAAAAAAATTATCTGGGGCGTCCATCCAGCCTGTATGAATTCTGTCAGCAATATAAAGTTATCCCGGTCAGCCCCAATACATTCTATGCATTTCTCCAGGTTATCATTATCGGTATCCGGAATCTGGAAATCATTAAAAGTGCCAGGCAACTTCAAGAGGGTTTATCCGCTGTTCAAAAATCATTTGATTTCTTCTATCAGCATTACCAAAACATTGGAGACCAAATAGAAAAGACATTCAAATCCTATCAACAAGGAAATACCCACATCAATCGTTATAAAACCCGGTTGGATAACACGCTGCAGATCGAGGGGCTCAAAAAACATGTCGAATCATTGCCGAAAAACGCAAACGGGGAAAAATCATCCGGGCAACAGGATGATGCCATATAAAAAATACGATTCTTTTAGAATGAACCTTAATGATTTTTTTAGGAAAAATCCATTTTTAATAAAATGCAATAAACCTTTGAACCAGACGTCTTAAAGGTATGAGAGCGGAACCAAGAAAAATCAGAATAACGGAATTTTTTAAATCTGAATATCATAAACTGCTCAACTATGTGCATCGGTTCATCGAAGATACGGCAGACCGCAATGCAGAGGATATCATTCAGGACGTCATGATCAATCTGTTTAGCAAATCCGATATAACCATTCCGATCGAGAATCTCTCCGCTTACATTTATAAATCATTGAAGAACCGGGTAATCGACCACCTCAGAAAAAGAAACAAAACCGGGACTTTGGATATCAACCTCATGGATATGGAAGAATACTCGCTGACCCACTGGCTGCAAAATAAAGAGGAACATCCGGGTTTTGCTCTGGAGCGCCAGGAACTCTACGAAAAATTATTCACATTTATCAATTCTTTAAACGAAAAAGAAAGGACCGTATTAATCGCCACAGAAATGGATGAACGAACATTCCAAAGCCTTTCCAGAGAGTGGGGAATTCCGGTCGGAACACTTCTGGCCAGAAAATCACGCGCCATAAAAAAAATAAAACATAGATTTAACGCAACCGCAAATATAAAAATAGGAGGTCTCAATGGAACATAATGATTTAAAAATTTCGTCCAAACACCGCCGTGTTACCGGCAAAAAAATCGGGCGTATAATCGGAACCACTCTGATTGGAATTTTGATTGCCGCACTGTTTGCCCTGGTATTCGGCATGCTGGTAAAGATTCTCTGGAATTGGCTTATGCCCGCTATTTTCGGAATCGGTAAAATATCATACTGGCAGGCTTTCGGAATTCTGATTCTGGTCAAATTTCTTTTCGGGAATTTCGGATCCCATCACGAACATCATTCTCATGATCGTTTTCACCAAAAAATTGATGCCAGGTATCATCATTTCACCGGGAATGATGAAGATTCAGGCGAAGGAACGGAAAGATCTTCCCCAAAATGGAAATATTATGAGAAATTCTGGCGGGATGAAGGAAAATCCGCTTTCGAATCTTATATCCAACGGCTCGAATCAGAAAAAAACAAAAAAAATTAGGAGATCGCGGTTTTTCTCCTCATCTAAAAAAAAGCCCTGCCCTTTCGGGCAGGGCTTTTTTTTTTACTCAAACCAAATTTTGACGGTCTCGCCGTCATCAACCGCTTCAATCAGATAACGGCTCCCTTTTTTCTTCAATACATTCAAGATTTTTTTCAGATCGATCGAGCAATGATTTTTTTTAATCTTAAAATCATCCTGGCATTCCGAAATCATATCCAGCAAACAAATGGGAAGGGTAAGCCTGAATTTAACCTTATTGCTGACACTGTCGGTAACCAGAATCTTAAAAAGGGTTACCTCATCGGTATCAACCTGGCTGTTCTCAGCTTTCTTAATCACCTTATAATCATCATGTGAATTCCCGCTGAGAGCCGTAACAGAGAATCCAATCAACAAAATAATGACCAAGATCATAAAAATATGTTTCTTCATTTCAACCTCCTGGTTTTGATATATTCAAGCATGCCTAAATTTCCAAATAAATATTGGATTTGACCATCATTTCAATCAATCCAGATTTTAATCGTAGCACCTTCGTCATCGATTTTTAAAAGATCGCCGCTAAGAGCCAATTTTTTTAGCAACACGTCAATGTCATATCCCTTCCGCTTCAATGATGTTTTTTCTTTCTGGGGAATGGATTCGAGCGCCAATTGGCCCAAAAAAAGCGGAATGGACAGGTTAAACGATACTTTCTTTAAATTTTTGTCAAATACCTGGATATGGAGCAAACTGGCTTCGGGACTTTTGCTTTCAGAAAGCTCTTTGAGATAAGCCGGATCGATGCGCATTAATGCGATTTTGGCTCTATCCTTAAGTTCATCATCCTTTTTCTCAAGCAACAGGTTTTTAAGGACCGGCACAGCCTTACGGGCCCACTGCTTATCGGCCGCATAACTGAGTTTAAAGGCAGCATAATATTGAATAGCGCGTTTTCTGCTGTTCAGATAACCTGATATTTTTTCCAAATATTTTTTTTCTCCCTGCTGGTAAAGTTCGAAGTATACATCAATAATAGCTACCGTAGCTTCCTCGGTCAGGCTTTCATTCAGGGAAATTTCCAGGAATAAATTATAGCTTTCCAGAGCTTTCTTATACATTTTTTTTTCTTCCAGACACTTGCCCTTATAGAATAAGGCCAGCGGATATCGAACACTATTGGGGAAAAGCTTCAGATATTCATCTAGAACACTCAATGCTTGATCCCACTGCCGATCAAAAAGCATGAGTTTCGCTTTTTCAAAGAGCTCCGAGTTATTGGGAGTCTGTGCGAATCCACTCCCACCCAAAACAAACCCGATCAGTAATATAACAACAAACAAATTTTTATGCATTTTACACCTCATATGCAGATAAATCTTTTTCAATCAACCGAATCTTCAGGAGTATGCGTTCCTGCTGAATAATATTTTGCAGCCGTCGAATATCCCGACAGGAGTTCTTTTCAGTGATGGTCAAAATTTCATATAAAAGCAGTTCGATATTTTTTAGAATGCTTCTCGTGCTCATTAACTGGGGTTCATTCATATCCTGGCTCAAATATCTATTTTTAACCAACAATTGTCTGACCTGGACCCGATCAAGTTCTCCGGTCAAAACTGGAGCAGAACCATAATCACACTGTTTCACCACGTCCAGCAGGAGCAACTGAATTTGTCTGAAATATTCGAGAATTTCTTTTCTGGCCAGTGTGGTTCTAATTCGATCGACTGACTGGTTCTGGTTGGCGAGATTGAAAGAAACGGGATTATCATCGACCTTGGGGTTAAAGAGAAAATAACCTGCCAGAATACCAAAAACAAAAACCGAAACCAGCACCGGGACCAATGCCTTCCAGCTGACAGCAGGGAAAAAACGGAATTTATTTCGGGAAGGATGGTATAAACTGAATTTATTTTGTTCCAGGAGCCTGTTTTTTCTCCAGTCAATTTCCCGAATAATGTTCTCATTTTGCTCTTTCAACAGTTCTGTTTCATTGACAAAGATACTGATTGAATCAAATTCCTTTTTACATCCGGAACATTTTTCCAGATGCTTTTCGATGAATTCATTTTCAGAACTTTCAAGTTCTTCACTGACATAGGCAACCAGTAGTTTTTTTATCTTCTTGCAGGCTTTCATTTGCTACCTCGTATATGACAATTCTTTTTTCAGTTTGTTTATGGATCGGTGATGCAAAGATTTCACACACCCTATAGAAATATTTAAAATATCCGCAATTTCCCGATACCGGTACTGACCATAATGTTTCAGGACAAATATTGACTTCTGCCGCTTGGGAAGCCGGTAAAGGGATTTCTGCAGACGCTCCTTAAACCTGAGAATATCAAAGCACTCTTCCGGTTCCTGGTTATGGCCCGTATTTTGGTCTAATATTATCTGATAATCCTGTTTAATTTTTGCCGGTTTCTTCTTGAACTTTCGATAATAATCAACACACAAATTGAGGGCAATCCGGTACATCCAATTCCGGAAACGGGTCTTTTCATCAAAACTCCCGATTTTTTCATGGATCCGAAGAAATGTTTCCTGAACGATTTCCTGGGCATCATCCCGGTCATGAAAAAATCCCATTGCCAATCTGAAAACACTTTTTTGATACATGACGATCAATCTCGAAAAGGCCTGATGGTCTCCCTGCTTGATCCGGTTGATAAGCTCCGATTCCACCTGATTGTCCAGTTGATCATTTGGTTTTCCCATTATTTAATAGATAACGATTTATCTGAAAAAAAGGTTTACTTCAAAATGATAACCGGAAAAATTGCTCTATTCCCGCAGCGCCAGAATATTTCTCTCGAATTCCGATGATATCACGCCTTTTTCGGTAATAATGGCATTGATGAGATGATACGGAGTAATATCGAAAACCGGGTTCATGACTTCGGTTTCAGGATTGGCGATCGGGTCGCCCCGGAATTGAATGATTTCCTCTTTCCCCCTTTCTTCAATGATGATATCTCTGCCCGATGCAATGGAAAAATCAATGGTTGAAAGCGGAGCAGCCACATAAAAGGGGATATGGTGAAAATGAGCCAGAACTGCAATCGAATATGTCCCGATTTTGTTTGCCGTATCGCCATTCCTGGCAATCCTATCGGCCCCGACGATGACCCGATCGATTAATCTTCTGGCCATGAGAAACCCGACAGAATTATCGGTAACCAGTTTGACCGGAATTCTTTCCTTCTGCAATTCCCAAACCGTTAGACGAGCCCCCTGCAAATAGGGGCGGGTTTCATCCGCAATAACCTGGATGGTTTTTTTTTGTTCGATGGCAGCGCGGATAACCCCGAGAGCCGTTCCGTATCCGGCGGTTGCCAGGGCACCCGCATTGCAATGAGTTAGTATGGTTTCTCCCGACCTGATGAGTTTTTCTCCATGACACCCGATTTTTTTATTAATTTTCACATCCTCAAGCTCAATCTGCAATGCGGCTCGAACCATTTCTTTTTTTAAACGGCCGGGATTATCCCTATGGGATAAAAACACATCTCTCATCCTCTCCAGAGCCCAGAAAAGATTCCGGGCAGTCGGCCTGGTGCGGGCAAATTCCTGGATGAGACGATCAAATGCCGGAACACTTTCAGCACATCCGTTCACAACACCCAGGGCCACGCCCATGGCTGCCGCTACTCCGATTGCCGGAGCGCCCCTGATGACCATATCCTTTATACTCCCCGCCACCTGGGTATGAGTGGTATGTTCAATTATTTTTTCCTCTTCGGGCAATAACCTTTGATCAATCATATAGACCCTGTTGCCTTTCCATTCAATAACAGGATACATGATATCTCAACCCGATTTTGGGATTATCGACAGGAAATTCTTTCGGCTATCTCACCCATCCCGGCGGGACTCCGGCTTTGCGTGCTTGTTCGGGAAGCGAATCCATTTCCTTCTGCAGTCCCTCCAATTTCAATTTATCTTTTTCCAGATCGGCTGAAAGTTTATCGATTTGATTCTTCATATCAATTTTCTGGAGTGGAAGATTCATTGAAATATAGTTGGTAACCAATTGATTCAATTGTAGTTGATCCTTCTGCACTTTCTGTTTTAAAGTTGAAATTTCTTCCTGAAGCCGTTTTTTTAAATCCTGCCAGTACTGAATTTCCTGGCGGGGATCTTTTTTCTCAGTGGTCGTTTTTATAGCTTCCTTTTTTTCAGTTTGATTTGTTTCAATCCCTGCTGAAAGTTCAACATAGCCATATTTTTTTGGCGGGACTTTCAGGGTATTAAGGTTATAATTATTTAAACTGTATGTCGACTTTTTTATGTTTTTTCTTCGTTCTTCCTCTTTTTTTTTTAATTTAACCAAATCCACCTTTTCATCCGGAAAAGCGAATTGAACAGCATTAAATAAAAATAAAAACAGAATCAGCGAAAATAAAATTTTCATTTTCCAATAGCCTGAATCTGAACCAAGCGGTTTTTTCTCCTTTGCTCTTCGCTGCTATTATCAAAAGGTGATTCCTTTTCTCCGTAAAAATAAGTTTCGATGAAATTTTCACTAATCCCAAGCTTATCAACCAGAATCTGCTTCACATTGTCAACTCTATCCTTGGATAACTTCAGGTTGTATTCAACATCACCGATACTGCAGGCATAGCCCTTTAATATGATTACAAATTCAGACTTGGAATCGACAAACTCTTTTATCCGTTCAAATTCACCATCATATGAAGTGGAGACCGTCTTGCTGTCAATATCAAACAGGATACTGGACTC
>CAZOWT010000094.1:0-10745 GCA_964583345.1 uncultured Clostridia bacterium | reverse complement strand
CGCCCATAATGGAAAGGAATTGAGCCCCATACGTTATTCGATATCCAGGTCCATCCATACTCAGTCATGACCCAGTGGCCGTCACTGTAGGGCCGCCATCGGTAACCCATATTTCTCGGGGTCCAAACATAGCCATAGGGTGGCAGATTGATCCAATTTCCATAGGGAGCCAGATAGTCATACATGTAGTTAAAATCCATATCAATTTCGTTTCCCTGTTCGTATTCTTGCTGGCCGCCCATTGCCGGGGGATAGCCGGGCTCCTGCCCAGAGGAGTAAAGTACGAAACTCATGGCTAAAAAAAGACTTAATGTGAATGTTACAGTCCAAAGAAATTTCTTCATGGTAGTTCTCCTTTTCTTATATTGTGCAATTTATATGCCAATCCATACTCTTCGGGGAAGAAGGGAAACAGTGGAATTTAAAGTTCAATGCTTCCCTTTCTCGTTTCTTCTCCCTGTTTATTGAGATATCTTATATGACTTTAAAAATTATCATAAGGATTCCAATGAATAAAAGAATCCATGCTATGCCAACAATAATCCATGCAATTCTTCTTGAGATGCCAGTAAGAAATATGAATAAGGTCAATATGATCAAGAAACCAAGGGAATCGATAATGCTGACAGAGAAAGTACTACGCGTAAATATCGTCTGTATCAACTTGACAACCCCCAAACCAATCTGATGCGCAAGAAAATATATGAATGTGAGAATCGTTTGAAGGATATCACTCACGGTTGCGTTTTGCACAAATAAACTATTAATCATGTTCGGCCTCCTTGACCAAAGTTTTTAACCAGCGGGGTTTCCTGCAAATACAATGAACTGCGCCGGACCCCGCAAGGGTATTGTGCCTGGCGAACATCGGTAGGTTAAAACACTTCCCGATGTTTATCTCCACAGAGGAGAACTTCAGGCACAATTTTTTCATTTTAAGATCAGAATCTAGGTTTAGCGCAAAAAATATAACGCAAATCCCACACTGGCATAGCTGCGTGAGTTGTCATTGAGGGCAATGCCGAACTCGGCCAGGAAATCCAAGGCGGCGCTGATCCTGTATTCGAGCCCCGGTACGATATGCACCAGCATGAAGTTGTTATCCGGGTTTTTCGTGGAATCGAAGGCGAACTTGAGACCTCCGTATAACTCCAGGTTCTTCGCAGGTGCGGTGCTGCACAGGAGTGCGGTGTCGATACCGGAGCTGTCTCCCTCCCCTGGCACCTTTGTCATGTGGCCGCCCAACGCCAACGAGACGTTGAAATTCCCCCCATGGATGAACCAATACTCCACATCCACTCCGAAGTAATTAATGTCTTTGAAGAACGCGGCCTTAATCTCGATATCGAAGCGGGTTGTGATCCCGAATCCGGCCCGGCCGGCCACTCCAAATAACGAGTCGCTGCCGTTATGGCCGAAAAGCACCGTTGGGAAAACGGCCACCTTGAAGTTGCCCTTGTTGATGGTTTCAGCCGAGTTCATCAGCACTTCCTGTGCGGAGATATCAGCCGCAGCAGAGGCGAAAAACATTGCCGCAGCCAAGATAATCATGATTCTTTTGAACATTTTATTCCTCCTAAGTTTTTCATAATTAATATGAAGCATTTATCATGCCAATCCATACTAATTACTATCAATTTGAGACCGGGCTCCAATCTCGACATAATCTCTATTCCGAGATATATAAGATTTAAAGTTTTCGGATCCGGAGGCTTACAGGCCAGGAAGCAGTAATGTCGGGCTGGCGATATTCCCATTTTAATCTATTAACTACTCCCCGGCCTATGGCCTCTAAAATAAAAGACAATAAAAGACATATCATAATATTTTTTTATTTAATAATAAAAATATTGGGATTCATGATTTAATGAGAGTATTGCATAGCAGGAAATATCCTGAAAAAAAGGAATTGTCCTGTTTTACGGGACAATTTTAGGGCATAATGGCAGCTCATTTTTTTGACCGGAGGCTTTTAAGCCGCCTTTTTCCAGATAAAATTCCTGACATTCCGAGCCACAGAAAGATCTGGCATAAAAATTGCTTTAAATTAATTGCTTCTTCTTCCAGTCATAGCAGTTTCCATTATGTCTGAGAAGGAAGAGAAAAATATAAAAAAGGAGGTTAGTATGCTTGAGACAATTTTAATCATTCTGGTTATTGCGTGGGCATTGGGATTCTTTGCTTTCCACGTTAGCAGTGGCCTTATCCATGTTCTTCTGGTTATCGCTGCGGTCATTCTGATCGTGCGACTGTTGCGGGGCCGGAGAAGATGAAAACGCCAAAATAATTTGGCGAAAGTCTGAAACACAAGACGAATAAAGGTACTTCTTACGGGCATGGAGGAGCAAAATTACGTAAAACCATTTTTTTGGGAAAATGTAAAGCCATGCAACTGCTATTTTATTCAAGTAAAAACGACAAGAATAAAAAAAGACTTGAAGCGGTGATCCATGATGCGGTCCCATACAAGACGATCGAGTCTTTCACATGTTTGGACACCTTGCAAGAGAGGATACGTTCCATTGTCGAACCAAATTCAATCGCTATCCTATTAGCCTCCGACCGCGATGAGCTCCGGAAGATGCAGATGCTACGTGAGCTGCTCCCGGAGATTTATGTCATCTTGGTTATCCCCGATTGGAAGAAGAGTACGGTCAGCCTCGCCCATCTCTTGTTGCCGCGGTTTTTAAGTCAAAAAGAAGACAGCTTCGCAAATATTAAAAAAGTCCTAAAAAAAATGGTCCAGACGGCTCATTGATCAGTAAAAAAACGTTCTTTAACCTTTCGGAGGTACAGAAATTCATTTTATCGGACGCTAAAGTGAAAAATTAATTGGAACACAAAACGTGAGTGCCTATTTCATCAGGAGATGAGCAATGAATCACTTTCTTTATTTTTTAGCCTGTATATGGATATTTATATTGGGTGGTCTTCTCATTATCCACACAGGGATCTTTTGCATTATCTTCGGTATAACCAAAAATAGTTCATATATCCTTGCAAAACCAGCGGTTTTAATAATCGGGATTGTGACCCTTGCTATCGGTTTCAAAGGATTGGCGATATTGAAAAAAATAACGTGGAAAGAATGAGTCTCGCCAGAAGAGGATCGGATTAATTGCGCCATCCAATAACTGATAGGCGCAGAACAATTAAAAGACAAAAAAGGAGGTAAAAAATGAGTAAGTTTAATCTAACAAAAAACCTGGGAATGATCCTGCTGGGCATCTGGCTCATCTTGACCGGTTTGATCCCCTTGCTCCATCTTAATTTTGAGGGTTTGTCCTTAATAATGGCGATCTTGGCCATTGTATCCGGTGCTTTAATCCTGTTTGACCGGTAAAAGAGATTAGGGACGATTTTGCGCCAAATATTCTAAAATTATGGCATACCCGCCCTATACCCCTTCCCCACCCCGTATCCCCGGCCACAAAGTTGATGTCGGGAACGCATTTTTCGGGATAGGGAAAGGGGGCGCAGGTGCAGGTCTAACTCTTCTTGCCTGCAAAAAACAGGAGTGCGCTGCCGACATTTCTGTTTAGTCTATTAATTACTTCCCGGCCTATGGCCTATAAAAGACATATCATAATATTTTTCTATTTAATAATAAAAGGATTGGGATTCATGATTTAATGAGAGTATTGCTCGGCAGGAAATATCCTGAAAAAAAGGAATTGTCCTGTTTTGCGGGACAATTTTGCGGTAGGAGGACAGCTCATTTTTTTGACCGGAGGCTTTGAAGCCGCCTTTTTCCAGATAAAATTCCTGATATTCCGAGCTACAGAAAGATCTGGCATAAAAATTGCTTTAAATTAATTGCTTCTTCTCCCAGTCATGGCAGTTTCCAAATACTGGCAAAAAAATGGAAGAGAAAAGCAAAAAAGGAGGATTCATGAAACTAAGACATTTTTTGGCCTTGTTTGCAGCAATTTCATTCTTGTTCGTTGTCTCCACGCAGAACATGTATGCATCTGACAACTCCCGGGAATTATTGAAACCGCAAAAGGATAATTCCAAAACCTTGAACCAAATTGATCAGGATATTCAGGTTCAATTGTTAAAAAGTGATGTGATTCAGAGTCATGAAGATGGCGGAGGATATTTTAGTACCTATTATTTATTGGTATTGGTACTCATAGTTGTCCTGATTGTCATCCTGATAAGGTAGTAGAAATCACATTTTCCGGGGGGGGCATTTGGAGATCGGTTGATTGGAAGGGGTTGCCCCCCAATGGCTTCCCCTTCCCGGTCTCCTTTTCCTATTGTAGTACAGAGAAACCGGTATATCAGCAACCTCTTATCTTTCCCATCGGGGGTTGTTGTTTAACCGGTTATTTTCCTTCATCATCTAAAAATAGGAGTGTGGGGAAAGTTATTTTGTTATCAGTAACCAACGATAAGTTGAAAAAGGTCGCGCGGGAAAAGGCAAAAGACTGAATCTTTTTAATATTTAAAGGAGGTAATATGAATATTTTTTTGATAATTGTAATCGGTTTTGTAGTTGGGGTCATTGCGAAGTTTTTCATGCCAGGAAAAGATCCGGGTGGATTTATCATCACGATTCTTCTCGGTATTGCCGGATCCTTTGTGGCGACCTACATCGGACAACACCTCGGCTGGTATCGAGGGGGGCAGACGGCCGGATTCATCGGAGCGATTCTTGGAGCAATACTCATCCTGATCGTTTACCGATTGATCAAGAGGAGATAGCTATAGTTAATTTTTGATTATAGGGTCAATTATAGGGTCCAGTCTTTGCTTGACTCATATGCTAATAAAAATCCATCCCCCACTTTTTTCGAAATGACAACGACTACCACGACCCATATTGTTAAGGTTAAAAGGGAGCGCTGAAAGGCGCTCCTTTTTAGTATGGATACCTCCCCCTTCCGGTCTCTGGCGATCGGGGGAAGAGGGGAAACTGCAGAATACAGGTAAAGAAATTCCAAGGTTTCAAGGCACTACCCTTCATATTTTTGTATTTTACGGAATCGCTTTAGAAGAGATTTCCGTATTTTCTGAATAACTCCTCGTGGATCTTTTTGGCGTGGGCCACAATTTTTTTAAAACGTGGATCTTCATGGAGATTATTGTATCTGGGATCATTAATCAACTCGAAGTAGTGAAAGGGCTCGCCTTTTGATATGGCTCTCTGCATGATGTCTATTGCTTTGTCTTTCATCCCCAGAAAAGAGTAAATCCGCGAACTTTGAGATAGATTCAGGGCTTTCTCTTTTTCTCCTTTCGCCGCAAAAAGAAAAGCCTTGTATGCTGGTAAAAAACTGAAGCCTGGAGCGACGTTCTCGAGTTTCGTGATGAAATTCCAGGCTTCATCATATCTTCCGACTTTGATCAGATAAATCCCGAGAGCGGCAAGGGAAAAGGGATTCCTGGGATTAAGATTTATCGCTTCTCTTAAATATCCCTCGGCCTTCTCGAATTCCCCCAGACCTTCGTGGCAATAAGCCAAAAAGAGCTTCGAAAAAAGATAATAGGGTGCAAGTTCTGCGGATTTTAACCAGAAAGGGATGGCCGATCGGTATAATCCCAGATTATAATAGGCAAATCCGATTACCGAGCAAACCCGAAAGCTATTAGGCATCTTTTCAAAGGCGATTTGAAATTTCTCAAAGGCCTTTTCGTATTCAGCATTCAGGAACTGGATGAATCCTTTGCCCAGGTTCGATCCGGGATTCTCCGGATCGAGTTGATAACCTTTATCCGCACTGGCAATAAACTGCTTTAGGTCCTCATCACTATCTGTTATGGCATATCTATGCCAGTAGGCCCAGGCAAGCCCGTTGTAGAACGTAGCATCTTCTGGGTCAATACTTATCGCCTCTTCAAACATCTTTACAGCCTTGAAAAAATCCTCTTCCTGGTATGTCAAAATGTATTTGCTGTTCAAAAAATACATAGCCTGGAGATATATCTCATATAATGCCATGTCTCCGGGACGCTCGGCATTGAGCTCATCCAGCGAATCCCTTCTCAGCTTGACTTTCAGGGCATCGGCGATTGCCTGGGAGATCTCGTCCTGGATGGCGAAAACGCTGGCCAGTTTCCGGTCGTATTTCGCAGACCAGACATGAAAACCGCTCTCAGCATCAATCAACTGGGCATTAACTCGTATCGTCTCTCCTTCTTTCTGAATGCTCCCCTCGAGAATGTTGGCTACCCCCAATTCCCGGGCGATTTCTTTCACAGTTTTCCGGGTTTTTTTGTATAAAACGACCGAAGTGCGGGAGATGACCTTCAATTCTCTTATCCGGGAAAGCTGGCCGATGATGTCTTCGGTCATCCCATCGCAGAAGTACTCCTGATCCTTCTTCGAGCTGAAGTCACTGAAAGGCAGGACAGCCAGAGAGTTGCTCCATGGCGCAACTCCGGCTCGGGCCGGCTCTGTTCCAGCAATAGGCCTGGATTTCGATTTTTCCTTTAATATAAAGAACAATGCTGACACAACCATTGCCAACAATATGATGGCAACAGGAATTCCCCATTTGGTCCAGCGCCGGGTTTTTCGCCATGAAGCTGCCAGGGCTGGCTTTCGATCGGATCGCGAATCTCTCTTGAGATGTTTCAAATCGACAAGTAGATCGTCAACATGCTGGTAGCGATCCTCTGGTTCTTTATCTAGAATTTTTCCCAGGATGGATTCTAATTCATGCGGTGTATCTTTTCGGACCTCAGTTGCTTTTTCAGGTTGTTCGTTCAATATCGAGTAAATAACCGCCTGCTCATAGTCCCCTTTAAAGGGAAGTTCACCTGTTAACATCTCGTAAAGCACCACACCCAGCGACCAGATATCTGTCCTTTGATCGACTTCTTTTCCTTTGGCCTGCTCGGGTGACATATAATTAACCGTTCCCAGAGTGGAGGCTTCTTTGGTCAGCGGTGAAACACCTTTCAATTTTGCCAGACCGAAATCGAGAATTTTTATATGATTGTTCTTATCAACCAGGATGTTCTGCGGTTTGATATCCCGGTGGATGATTCCGGCCTTATGGGCCGCGCCCAAACCTTCACAGATTTTCTCGGTTATTTCCAACACTTCGGTCAGAGGCAATGGGTGGAAAGCAATTTTTTCTTTGAGGGTCTGACCATCCACATATTCCATGGCCATGAAGACCTGTTCATCGTGCTCACCGATTTCATAAACAGTAACAATGTTGGGATGATTAAGCGCTGCAGCCACCTGAGCTTCCTGCTCGAAGCGCGCACGGCTTTCAGCATTGGCAGTCATGGTCTTGGGTAAAAATTTGAGGGCAATTGTTCTTTTTAATTTGGTGTCTTCGGCCTTATAAACCTCCCCCATTCCTCCCTCTCCGATCTTCTCGAGGATTTTGTAATGCGATAAGATTTGACCGATCATTTTTTTATTGGCATCGCTTGATCATGCATTAATTTATAGAAAATCAATTTTCCCCATATTGGTATCATAGAATTACACATCTGTAAAGTCAACACCACTTTTTCCGTAGCCCTGGTTGTGAGACAACGAGCGCCCCTATCGCACCATAGTTATCGACTGCGAAAGTAGTAACTCTGACTCCAGCAGCGGATGGGGAATACGGACTATCCATTCTGCGAATAATGGATGTCTCAAATTGAGGTTTTTTTCGCGGTCCCCAGGTGTATTCGTAAACCAGCATAAATCAAAAGTCCATAGATGACGCCATCGAGAATCACATACAGAAGATTGCTGAAATTGAAATAGTGGTTTTCTCTGGATAGCATAAAATAAAACTCTCTTACAATTGCCTGGACCATGAGTAGCGAGGATAGTCCAAGTATAAAACCCCACCATCTTCGGCCCCAAAAACGAACAGCAACGACCAAACCAGCCATAAAAAAAAGCCCCCAAAAAAAACTAAAAATCATCGTAGAAGGAGAAAAGATCTCACCAAAGCTGACATATTCGAGCGGCACTTGAGCCAACACCGCCCTGCGACCAATGCCAATGAGCATATTACCCAATCCAAAATAGACCGGTATCAGCCATTCTTTCCGGACCAGGTAACTAACCGCCAGAAAAATGATAGTTTCAAAGATCTCGAAAATGGTTATCACAAAATAGAAATTTCTCGGCAAAAGATGAAAACCCCGACTCTTCCAAATAATAAATGTCACCACTTCAGGAATGAAATAGGTTAAAATAGAAGCGAAGAAAAACGCGGCTCCCACCCAAATATTAAATCCATGATGTTTTAGGTCGAAGAGCTTTGGGTAGCTTTTAATGGATCCCAGCCCTTCCTGTTTTGACCAATACTCAGTCCTGGGCAAAAGGTTGTTCATCCGCCTGAATTCCATATCATATTTAATGTTACTGAAATTAATTCCACTGCCATGTTTTGCCATCTTTGCCGGCTTCATCACACCATAATTGATAAGGAAAGCCCAGATTATAAGACCGATAAAACCTCCAAATACAAATCCTCCCAACCACCCGAAAGATTTATCACCACTTCCCAGAAGAATCCCAACCAGTCCGCAGAATAAAATAATCGAGATTGCAGCCAATGTTTCCTTTAGTTTTTGTTGTCTGCTGCAAATCCAACAGATTGGAACTTTAATACTATAAGTTGTCTGCAAAGCTCCGCTCTGTTGGCTGCGCGACACATTATATGTCGTGTTGGCCGGTCCTAAACACTTGCAGCACTTACTGGGAAAATTATAAGAATGTCCACCTGCCATACCAATACCTCCTGGATAAAACAAAAACTAGTCTTACATAAGGATGAATTCTATTTAATGATCTGAAAATTTACACCAATCTTATAAAGGAAAGCAATATCAACATCATTTATTTTTTGACCTTTGAGCCGCTACGTACTCTTTCCAGTTGATGAAACCCTCCCGCTCGACTCGATCCCAATCAGCGTCTTTTGTGATACCTTCATGGTACCAAATGGTTTGAGTTCCCGACATCCTTGTTTTAAGGCCAGAAGTCGCTACGAATACGGTATCCGGAAGGTGTAAAGGCTTGGCTGCAGAGTCGAAATCGTCATAAGTCCCGGGAAATACCGGTTCATGTTCGGGTGGGTGAACCTTCACCACATATAGAGCTTTCATTCCAATCCTTCTAACCAGGTTTCGATGTAAAGTCATTTTGACATCTCCGATTGTCGTTCCAAATGAAGAACCTTTATCTGAAGCGAAAAATTGTTCGTGGTACACAATTTCTCCGGAAGGATCTGCCAAACACCATGCAACACATGCCAGCACATTGAATCGCTGGGCGGTATTGTATATTATATAAGTTCGAACCACTACATACAGATCGAAATTCAGCCCATTTTCCACAACCGGTACTGTGGAAGCAGGCATGAGTGTTTTGCAAATAGACTCTCTCAAATTGTCTAAATCTTTCGCATCAAACTTTCCAAAACCCGCCAGATCTTGATATACGAGTCTTGATGCCTCGGTATCCATCTCGACAGAGGCAACCTTCACCGGCCCCTTCAACTCAGATAACGCCCCACCCAATGGAATTGTAAATGCTTTTGTCCCCCCGAAAGTGCTGGCACATCCAACCAGCGAAATCGCAATGACCATAAATATAATACAGAGAAAATACACGGACTTGTTCTTCCGGGAATAATCAAAAAAGTGACAATTAAATATTCGACCCGATAACCGACGCGAATGGGATTTTCTGTAAGCGTAACAAGATCCTCCCGGATTTGCGGATGCCTCAATTTTTTGTTTGACATTGTTTTCTATTTTCATATTTCTCCTCCTGGTGTTATAACAGGCAAGTCAATTTCATTTCAAGCTGCTATCATAATGAGAATATTTTACAAAGTCAACCATCAAATTCGTGGTCCGTCGGGGTAAGGAAAATTGGGAAATTTTATCTTTCCGGTTGATACAAGTGATCCCCTGCTTCTCTTTAAATATCACTCATCTCAAAAATAATATAGAACCCCTATTTTCAGATTATTTTCAATTTAAATAAAAAAAGTTTATGCGCCTTTTCCATAAAATTCCTTTTCACCAAGTTTCCGAAAAAACTATCACGATTTTGTATTGACATTACTAAATAATAACTTCAAAATATCAAAATGGACAGAATTGATTTTCCCATAAATTTCCCATGAATTCATTGCGTGAGAAAAGTAAATTCCTGATTTAAAATTTCTATTAGGAGGACGGTTATGAAAAAAATATTCTTTATGTGGGTTGTATTTCAAGTGGCAATTATGAGTGGATGTTCATCGAAGGTCGAATTGCCAAAAGCAGTACTTGGCGAGTGGCAACAGGCAGATGATCCTTCCTTTTTTCTTAAGTTTGAGCAAAAGGGGGATGAAGGTAAAGTGAGCCTTTGGTTCATTGACGGGTGGTCGCTTCCGTTTAAGATAAAACAGAATCGTATTAACAATTGGAGCTTTAAGAATGATTCTTATAATGTTATTTCGCATCCGAAATATGCAACGGATGCTAACGGTACACAATTATGGGTATTGGAACAGACAGAATTGTCCAGGGGCAGAACGGTAGAGCTAAAGCTGAAAGACGGGCAATTGATTGCTTTCGCGCTCTGGCAAAACATTAAAAATGAAGAGTGGGATTTTGCCACGAAAAAACCAAAAAAGCAGAAGATATCACTGCTTCACACCAACTTCAATAAAGTTAAATCCTTTCCCGACATACCGGAAATGGTATTGGTGAAAGGCACCTTGATGGATTCAAATGGCTCTCCCATAATAGGTGCGCAGGTATTTGTTGTTCCGTATAATGAT
>CAZOWT010000093.1:506-10831 GCA_964583345.1 uncultured Clostridia bacterium | reverse complement strand
AAAAAGGGGATATATGCGTCCGTGCTGAGGGTTCCCTTTACCTTTCCGGCGGAAAAATTTTATGGCTGTATGCTGTCCGGACTGAGCACGCCCGATTTGAGGGGCTCACAGGGCAGTTTCACGTTTTATTCAAACAGTGAGAAAAAGAATTTCGATATTTCCGAAGGTGTGCTCGAGAAGCTGGAAAAGGTAAACGACCGCACCTTTGAGGGAAAAATAAAAGGACCGGAAAATCCTTTTGTCCGGGAGCACCTGCCGCTGGAACTGGGATTTAAACTGCATCTGAACGGCGGTGGCGATGATGCGGTAATAGAACTCAATAAGGAAAAATACCCGATCAAGCGGAATACTTTATCGGAATGGATTCCATTGCAGTTTAAAGCCGGGATGATCAGCATATCCGGTATTGCCCAGTGGGTTTTGGAAAGCACGGATCCGGTTAAATTATACCTTTCCCCGATTAATATCGATCCGGAAAAACCTTCCATGCCGGTATCCCATCCGAAAATATTCTCGGTCTATCTGTCAAAATTGCTGGGTCCGTTTGCCACCCTGGGACAGGCCGAAGATACCTGGGCCGTCAACGAGAAAGTCCTGTCGGAAGAGTCCTTCATCCAGCAGGTTTATAATTCCCAGCGGGAAAGGGAAAAGGTTTTCTTTGACAGCCTGAAAAAAATCAAACAGGGATTGCTGGTCCAGGTCTTTGAATCGACGGATAGAATCCAGCATATGTTCTGGCGATATTTAAAGGATTCAGGTTCGCCCGCAGATAAACCTTCGAAAAACAGCAAGGTGGTGGACGCCATCTATCATTCCTATAAAGCTATGGATGAGTTTCTGCTGAAATTATTCGGAAAATTGAAAAAAAATGACCTGCTGATGATTGTTTCCGATCATGGTTTCAATGCGTTCAACCGGGGGTTTCACCTGAATTCATGGCTCCATCAGCAGGGTTATCTGGTTCTGAATGACGGTAAAAAGGAAAGCGGGAAATGGTACGCGGATGTTGACTGGTCAAAGTCGAAGGCTTACGGCCAGGGGCTTAACGGGCTGTTTCTCAATTTAAAAGGGCGAGAAAAACAAGGCATCGTAAAACCCGGTGAAGAAGCCGAAAAGATAAAAAATGAAATAAAAGAAAAGTTGCTGAAGGTCGAGGATCCCCTGACCAAAACCAGGGTCTTCAAATCGGTTTACAAACGCGAAGAAATATACCGGGGGCCCTATGTCGAAAACGCTCCGGATATTGTCGTTGGTTACACCAAGGGTCACAGAGTCTCCTGGGAATCGACGGTCAATTACGTGGGCTCGGAATGTTTCTCGGACAATCTGAAAATGTGGAGCGGCGATCACGCGTTGACCCGGGAGCAAATTCCGGGAATTTTTTTCAGCAACAAAAAAATCAGCCAGTCCGATCCGTCGCTGATTGATATCGCACCCACCGTGCTGACGGTTTTCGGCATCAAAATCCCGCCCCATATAGAGGGGAAGGATCTGGGGATTCAATGAAATGAATTTTCCGGGATTAAAAGAAGGAGTTTAAGGGAGTAAAAATGAAACGAAGAGATTTTATGAAAAATACAGGGCTGGTCATGGCGGCGGCGCCTTTCATGAATTTTGCCGCCAACGGTTCCGCTCATAAAAAAATGATCGTGCTGGGAATTGACGGCATGGATCCGATGATCACCTACCAGTTGATGCAGCAGGGACAGCTGCCCAATATCAGAAGACTGGCCCAAAAAGGCACTTTCACCATGATGAGAACCACCATTCCTCCCCACAGCCCGGTTGCCTGGGGAAGTTTTATTACCGGTTCGGACCCGGGCACGTTCGGAATTTTTGACTGGGTTCACCGAAATCCCGAGAATTACTTTCCGGAATCTTCCTGGGCTGAAACCTTCCCGGCCGAATGGATAGTGAGACTGGGCAAATACCAGATTCCGCTGAAATCCGGCAAGGTGGTTTTGAGAAGGGAAGGAACTCCCTTCTGGGATTATCTTCAGAAGCGGGATATCGATGCCACGGTTTTCAAGGTGCCCTGCAATTATCCTCCCTCAGAGAGCAAGGAGCGGACCATTTCCGGAATGGGTACACCGGATATTCTGGGAACCTACGGGATGTATACCCTGTTTACTTCTGATGAAGCGGAATCCGAAAAGGATATCTCTCCCAACAACCTCTATTATGCCTATATCAATGAGGACAATGTCATGGAGAATGGCATAATCGAGGGCCCGAAAAACGACCTGGTCGAAGAGGGTGAGAATGTGGAAGTTCCCTTTAAAGTCTATCTGGATTATGCGCACAAAACCGCCAGAATCGATGTCCAGGGAAAAGAAATTCTGATGGCGGAAAAGCAATTGTCAGACTGGGTTGAAATCAAGTTTCCCCTGATCGAAAATGTAAGCAGTATTACCGGGATGGTCCAGTTCTACCTGCTGGAAATGGGTGAAAAATTCCGGTTGTATGTATCTCCCATTCACATCAGCCCCGCAGACCCTGCTCTGCCCATCAGCACACCATCCTCATACAGTGAAGAACTGGTTAAAAACTGCGGGCTGTTCCATACCATCAACCTTCCTGCCGATACCAAGGCCCTGAGCCAGCATACATTTTCCATGGAAAATTTTATTGTCCAGTCCATGTCTGTTTTCAATGAAAGCAAGAAGATATTCAATTATGAATTCGAACGTTTTCTGAACCGGAAGAGCGGCTTTCTTTTCTTTTATTTTTCTGCGGTCGATCAAGGCCAGCATATGTGCTGGGCCCTGAATGATAAGGACCATCCCTATTACCATCCCGAAGAACACGAAAAATACGGGTATATCCACCATGAGCTTTACCGTATTCATGATAAAATTGTCGGGGATGTGCTCGATAGATGCCCCGACGATGTTTCGATTATGGTCATATCCGACCATGGTTTCAACCCCTACCGCAGAAAGGTCAATATTAACAACTGGCTCTACCAGGAGGGATATATAAAATTGACGGTTGACCGGCCGGATGAAGGCGTGGACCTGCTGGGGTACGGTGACTGGGGCAATACCAAGGCCTATTTCATGGGCCTGAATGGCCTCTATCTCAATATGAAGGGAAGGGAAGGACAGGGAATTGTCCAGGCTTCCGAACGGAGGGCCTTGCTGGAAGAAATAAAAGGCAAACTTGAGCAGCTCCGGGATCCCAAAAACGGCGAACGGGTTATTTCTCAGGCCTATATCTCCGAGGATAATTTTTCCAAAGATTTTATCGACCGGGCACCGGATATTATCATGGGATTCAACAAGGGCTACCGGTGCGGAGATTCGGCTGCCCTGGGCGGTTTTTCCAAGGAAATGATTGCCGATAACCTGGACTGGTGGTCCGGAGACCACCTGATTGATCCCTCGTTGGTTCCCGCCAGTTTCATTTCCAATTTCAAGATCAACAAGAAAATACCGAATATCAAGGACATGGCACCGACCATCTTGAAATATTTTGGCATCAATCACGCTCCCACCATGAAGGGGACAGCGATAATATAGGAGGCAACCGATGGCAAAAAAGGTAAAATTGAGCAACGAGTGCTCGCAGAAAGCAGATGAGATTCTGGCTTACCACGGATATTCATCCCTGGATGAGCTGGTGGAGAATTTGATCAACAAGGAATATGAGAAAATCAAGTCCGAAGACAACAAAGAGGAGCAGGCCGAAAAGCTCAGCGGATTGGGATACATTTCATAGATGATTCAAGCCGTCAATTATTCCATAACCAGATTTTTCGACTTTCTCCTGTATCCGTTTCGATTTCTGAGTGATTTCTGGGGGATTTTATTTTTGAGTATTCTGGTTTCCCTGGTCGTGCTGGTCATCTATAAATATATTTCCTCTCCCCAAAAGATCAAACAGGCCAAAAACCAGATCAAATCGAGTATCCTGGCCATCCGGTTATACAAAGACTTCTGGAAGGTGATTACCGGCTCTTTTTTAAGAAGCCTTTTTTATACCTTGAAATATTTCATCCTTAATTTCGGACCGGTTCTGGTTATCATCCCCCTGTTGTTTCCTCTCTTTGTCCAGATGGATGTGCGCTACGGAATGAGGCCCTTCAAACCGGGTGAGGTTTTTTCAATGAAAGCCGCATTCAATGCCAATGTGAATGACCTCCAGATCACGCTGCTGGAGAACAAGAATTTTCAGCCCGAAATGAATCCGGTCTATATCAATGCTTACCGGGACGAAAACCGGACCATCCCCATCCGGGAGGTAAACTGGAAGTTGAAAATGCTGGGTGAGGGGACAACCGATATCCGGATCCGCGTCAATGGCGGGGTTTTTGACAAGAGCCTGGTGAGCGGAAAATATTCCGGGGCTCTGTCGAATAAAAAGTTTCAGAAATCTTCAATCGATCATTTTATCTACCCGGTTGAAAAACTGCTGACGGGCAGTCAATATCTGAAAAGCATTTCCATTCGCTATCCGCCAAAGAGCATATCGTTTCTGGGCCTCAAAACCCACTGGCTGGTCTATCACCTGATCCTGGTGCTCATCATCGTCCTGGCGTTGCGGAAACGGTTCGGAGTCGAGTTTTAATTCTGTATCAATAGATTTTCCCAATCCACATTTTTCTCGGATTCTTATGCAATCATGATTCCGCTCAAACTTAAGCTTATGATTTTGTGATACGGGTTATTGGTTCGGGCTGTGGAGGCGATGTTCACGTCGGAGAATTTTTTTAAAAAACAATGGAAAAATGAGGGCGGTTAAGATTGCCGCCAGTAAAATCGAAGATGCCTGAATTTTCCCTATGACTCCGATATCAAAACCAAAAGTGGCTATCGCGATCAGCAATGTGAGTGGAAAAGATGTGGCAAAAGGCACTGAAAAAACATCTGATAATTTCATCGTAGAAAGCACTAAAATTGAGGATGAAATAATTCTGATCAAGAAAATAATCATGGTTATGAGTAAAGCTCTGAAAAACACATCAATGTTAATAAAATCTTCTAATTCGAATTTTAATCCCACGGAAATAAAAAAAATAGGGATAAGAAATCCGTACCCGAATCCACTCATTTTTTCCTGAACTTTTTCTCTTTCTTTGAAAATCAGGGCAAAAAGCATACCCCCGAGAAAGGCCCCCACAATCATTTCTAATCCGATTAGGCTGGAAAATGCAACGAAAACAAAAATAATAACGAAATTCGCTCTGACCCCGCTTTCAGTCGGATCACCTGTTTTGAGAAATGGTTTGAGAAAATTGGGAAACCACCATACCAGCAGGTGAAGGGTACGGCGAAATATGATTACACAGATAATAAAAGTTGCTATTTCGAATAGATGGAACAAGGTATTTGGTGAAAATCCGAATTTGTACATTAAAACGAATAGGGTCAGCGTAATCAAACTTATGGCTTCTCCGACACTTCCGATAATCAAAAGATTCTGTCCGAGCTCCCCATCCATGATTTCCGATTCCTTCAATACCGGAAACAGAAGTCCTATGGTGGTTGTGGAATAGACCAGAACATAGATGGCGGGTTGTCGGAATAATAAACTGGTTAATAATGAAAGCGCGACCAGGATAATAAACATGAAAACGAATATGATGAGATTTCTTTTGGGGGCAATTTTAATTTTTTCAAAATTTATTTCCAAACCTGCCAAATACATAAGGAGAATGAAGCCGAGTTCTCCCAAAAATTCAATTATATGGGTACTTTGCAGGTTTTTTTTAAAAAAATATCCCAGAAACAGGCCATAGAAAATTTCACCGACAGCAGACGGGATTGACAGCCGCCTGGATAGAAATGGAATCACAAAAGCGCCTAAAGTAAAACCCAGCAACAGAAATACTTCTATTTTATTCATTAGAAGTGGGAATCACCAGGGTTGACAAGGAATTTTTCAGGGCGATCATATAAGAAATATTGGGTTTGAAGAAGGAAAATGATACGGAAGGATTGGATGTGATAATAAAGAGTTGTTGTTTCAGTTCAGTCAGATGTTTCCTGGTTTGGGTTATCGGATTTCCTTCCAGTTTTTTAAAGGATATTCTGATTTTATATATATCTTCGAAATCTTTTATCAACCCTTTGCAGTGTTCAATCTGTTTTTCTTCAGCAAACCCCCTGAGTTCACGGGGAAGAACCACCAGGATTACTTCAAACGGACAACCAAGCATTTGGCTGATCTCCATTCCGGTTTCCAGGGCAAGTTCTGGATCGGGACCATTCAGTGAGATGACGATCCGCTGATATGGAAATGAGAGGCGTGCAATCAGAAAGGGTTTCTCGGAATGTTTAAATGCCGCCCTGATGTGAAGCCGATCCAACCGGTTTTTACCGATTGGCATAAAAAGTATGGCGGTGTTAATCTCCAACTTGAAAATATCTTGAAAGATTTCGACCCTCTCCCCGGTTTCAAACTGCCTGATTTTCGGGTTTATTTTTTTTATTTCAGTTTTGGGGAAATGGTGCTGAACCGGTATAAATAATATTTTTTTGGCTTTATAATTGGAATACCAATCGGCGAGTTCTTCCAGGTGCGATAAAAAATGTTGATGGAATGGAAAAACCAAATCGGTTCCGAATTGCAGCGGGAACTGGGGTATTCCCTTTGTTAAAACATTGGCGACGTTTTCCAGGATTTTCGGATTCCCCACCAGAACCACCTTGTCGCCGACTTTCAAGGTCGTATTGTCATCAGGAATGATCAAATGCTCATTGCGGTAGACTGCGGATACCTGCCAATTTGCAGGTCTGAGTTGCTTGAGTTTCCGGTCGACCAGGTGGGAGCGTGCCAAAATATTGACCTCCACCAGCTCTCCCATACCCAATCCGATATTGGTGGCATGCACATAATTTTTTTCCATTATTTTTATAACCGCATGAATTCCCAGTTCCATGGGATTGATTATTGTTGCCCGGTATTTTTCAAAGAGCTTCAGGTCGATTGTACCGTAAATGAGGATAATAATGGAAATATCCGGTCCATATGTCATTCGTATATACCGACAAATCTCCAGGTTCACATCTACATCCCTTACCGTGGAAATGACGTGACGCAATCCTTCAACCTTGAATTTTTTCCAGGTTAAAACACTTGATGCATCTCCGGTGATGAATTGAGCTCTCGGGACTTCCTGACTGCAGGTTTTGATTCGTTTTGAATCGATGTCCAGTACCACGGTTTCCCAGGTGTCAGAAATTCGCTTCAAGAGTTCCTTTTCAAAAACGCCGAGGCCGATAATGAGAACTTTCTGATTTTTGGATGTCATTTCCCTTCTCCGTTTTCCGGATGCAACCGATTCAAACTATAGCATATTGGTATGTTAAGGGCAATTCCGGCACCGATCAAGAGCATTCAGCTGATCAGGGAAACCTTGCCTGTCACCAGGAGATTAATTTTTTCCGTTTCGGAGGATCTGATCCAGTTTTTCAATATAAAAATCGACATTTGCCAGATCAAATGGCAGGGGAGGTTTTATTTTGATGACGTTGTGCAATTTTCCGTCAACACTGGTCAGGATGCCCTGTTCCCGCATCTGATTTGAGATGGCCCGGGCCTCTGCGGCAGCCGGAGCCAGGGTGGAGCGGTTCCGGACCAGTTCGATGCCCAGGAAAAGTCCCGATCCCCGCACATCGCCGATAATATCGTAACGCCCCATTAATTGTTTTAACTGCCCGAGGAAATATTTTCCGACACCGGCGGCGTGCTGCTGCAGGTTTTCGCTGCGGATTACTTCCAGCACGGTTTTGGCAATGGTGCAGGAAACCGGGTTGCCTCCGAAGGTATTGAAGTATTCCATGCCGTTTGTGAAAGCTTTATCGATTTCCGGGGTGGTCACCACCGCGGCGACCGGATGGCCGTTGCCCATGGGTTTGCCCATGGTGACAATGTCGGGCACCACGCCCTGCTGCTCGAATGCCCAGAAATGGCTGCCCACCCGCCCGAAGCCCACCTGGACTTCATCGGCGATGCAGATTCCCCCGGCATTTCTAATTAGCCGGTAGGCGCTATTCAGGTAATTTTTCGGTAAAAAGATCTGTCCGCCCACGCTGATGATGGACTCGGCGATAAAGCCGGCAATTCCTCCTCCCTTGCCTTTGATTTCTTCCAGTACCGGTTCAATGTCCCGGGCGTATTTTTCTCCGGCATCCCCGGCATCCCGGTACTCCCCACGGAAGGTATCCGGCATGCGAACCTTGTGAACGTAGCCGGGCAGGCCGGTTCCTCCCGGGCCTTCGCTTTTATAGGGGCTAATTTCAATGACGGCATTGGTGTTGCCGTGGTAGGCCGAGTCGATGACGATGAAATCGCGCCGGCCGGTAAAGGTCCGGGCCAGGCGAATGGCCAGCTCGTTGGCCTCGCTCCCGGAATTGACAAAGTAACAGACACGCAGCGGGGAGGGGAAGGTGGAACAGAGGGATTCGGCCAGTTCCACGAACGAATCGTACAGGTAGCGGGTGTTGGTGTTCAACCGTCCCATCTGGCTTTGGGCGGCCTCGACCACCCGGGGATGGCAGTGGCCCACATGGCAGACGTTGTTGACCGTATCCAGGAAGGTTCGGCCCTCATGGTCGAAGAGGTACTGCATATAGGCGCCGGTCATTTTCAGGGGATTCTGGTAGGAAATACTCAGCGTATGCCCGATCTGCTTCTGCCTTTTTTTCAGGATTTCCCCGGGCCGGAGCCCGTCCCAAATGCTGTGTTGCGGATATCCGCAACTCCGTCTCAGGGCCCGGGTGATCCGGTTGGGGTTGATGCGGGACATCTTTTCCAGCACTTCCCAGGCCGGGGATGCCGAGATCTGCAGATATTCGTTTCCCGGGGAATGTTTCAGGCGGTAGGCGGATAGGGCCACGCTGATGCAGAGCCGGGCGGCAATCAGATGGAACAGGACCTGGATTTCCGCTTCCCGGAGTCGCAGGACGGAATGGTAGCCGGAAACCACCCGGATGATGGTATCGACAGGGTCGTCCTTGCCCATCACCGCATAGGCCAGGGCGGCAGCCGCTTCCTGTACCCGATGGGAAAACACCATGTCGCCGAAATCAATAATACCGGCAACCCGGGTTCCGGATTTGTTTACCAGGATATTGTAATCATTGGCATCGTTGTGGATAACTGCCCGGGGCAGCAGGTGGCCCAGCGGTTCGACCTCGGTCTCATAGGCCTGGATAAAATGGCGCACCAGGTTCTTCCTGCCAGTTTCCGGAATGTCATTCAGAAAAGGCCGGATATCCCGGATGTTTTTCAGGTCCCAGATCAGGTTGCGGTTGAGTGCCGGATGGGAATAGCCGCGTAAAGCCCGGTCCATTTTACCCAGGAACCGGCCCAGATCCTCTTCCAGTTCCGGCGGATGGTCCTTAATCTCCGCGTAAAAATCCCCTTCCAGGAAGGTCAGCAGGTGGCAATCATATGGCTGACGGTCTTTCCGGCAGGTGGTGGTATGGATGGTTTTTCCGGCCAGGGATTTGACCGGCTGCGGGCAGGATATGCTCCTGTCCTTTTTGGCCAGGCGTTCCATGACCTGGTGCTGGGTTTCAATCATCTCCCGGCTGTCGCCCGGATGGGCCAGTTTGAAGACATAATTTTTTTTACCCTTGGCCTCCAGTTTAAAATTAATATCCCGCTCACCGGCCAGTTCGGATACCGATACTTCAAGCCCGTATATTTCCCGAACCAGTTCCCGGATCGACTCTTTGGAAAAATCTTTGAACCTGTACCCCTCAACCATCCCCCCATTGTATGAAAATCCCACCTAAAATTCAACACCAGCACAGCCCATAGCAGGACCAACTATTCTCAAAAGTATGAAAAATTCTTAACACTACCTTTAATATCCGAATCAAATAATAAATATAAAACTAGGGATAGCAGCGGTTTTCGATAATATGGGCCGACCGGCTTGACTGCTGATTTAGTATTTTATTGCTGTCCAGGTTACTTCAACAGTGGATTCATCGGTTAATATTCCATTTAAATAATATCTGACCAATACAGTCGCGATGCCACTCATATTAAGGGTATCGATAAAAGCGCCTGTGAATTCCCAATGAAATTCCCATCTTTGGGGTGTAGAGATCATTATTCTGTCTGCCGATATGGAAACATTCTTTTCATTAACCGTATAAGTTCCGGTTGTACCTTGGGGAGTTACCAGCGTTCCGCTTTCAACGCTGCCTGTGAAAATGACTGTTGAAGGTTCAGTCGTATTACTAAAATTAAAAATCCAGGTCCCCCTGATGTCATAAATGATTTCTTCGGTTGTTTTACAACCGGACGATAAAATGAGACCGGTTAATAACAACATTAACAAAAATATTTGATTTTTTCTCATCTAT
>CAZOWT010000093.1:0-496 GCA_964583345.1 uncultured Clostridia bacterium | reverse complement strand
TCCTCCCTCTTTCTCTACCTTGATTATATTGAAGCGAAATAAAATTTCAAGGACAAAATTTCATTTTTCTTTCAAAATTCAGAGGACAATACACTGTCCCTGAAATTGCAGAGTCTGAAGGTTAAGGAAAAAAATAAGTCGTAAGTCGTAAAGAGAAAAAATACGGCAAATCTCTTCACCTATGCTTTTGCCTTATTTCTATCTGACTTCCCGGCAAATGCTATCTGGTGGCCAACCAGTAACCAGTATCGCCAAATGGATTTACCACATAGGAACCCGACATGGTATTGTCGTTGGTTACGGTGCCATCACAGATCAAATGTGACGAAACGCAGGAATAAAAAATATCGAATGAAACCTGGGTGCCATTTACCGCATAGGTCCCGGAACCCCCGCAGCCGAAAAAGGAGTCTGTCAGCGAACCATTCTCTTTTGATCCGGTGAAGGTGATGGCCCAGGTCTCGCCGGCGGTCAGGGCATTCATATCCCAGGTGCC
>CAZOWT010000092.1:0-10866 GCA_964583345.1 uncultured Clostridia bacterium | reverse complement strand
GGTTCAGATCAATACCGCCCGGCCGGGAATCATCATCGGCAAAGGCGGGAGCGGTATTCAGGAGATGAAGAATTTCGTCCGCAAATTGACCGGGATGACACTGGACAAAATCCTGGTGGATGTCATCGAAGTAAAATATCCGGAACTGGTCGCCCAGCTGGTTGCCGAAAGCGTGGCGTATCAGATCGAGCGGAGGATTGCTTTCAGGCGGGCCATGAGAAAAGCGGTGGATTCGTCTTTGCGGGCGGGTGCTACCGGTATTAAAATAAAGGTTTCCGGGAGGCTGGGCGGTGCTGAAATTGCCAGGTCCGAATGGTATCTGGTCGGCAAACTGCCGCTGCAGACCCTGAGAGCTGATATCGATTACGGTTTTACCGAGGCATTTACCGACTATGGCCAGATCGGAATAAAGGTCTGGATTTATTCATCGGATAAAGAAAAAGAGAGATTCAGACCGCAACCGCTGCAGATCGAAGAAAGGGGAGAATAACCATGTTGATGCCGGCAAAAGTAAAACACAGAAAACAGTTCAGAGGAAAGAGAAGGGGCAAAGCCACCAAGGGTAATGTCCTGGAGTACGGCGACTTCGGGCTTCAGTCTCTTGAAAATTGCTGGATTACCGCCAGGCAGATAGAGGCCGGAAGGGTGGCGATTAACCGTTTTATCAAGCGAAGCGGGAAATTATGGGTTCGATTGTTTCCCTATAAACCGGTCACGGCTAAACCCATTGAAGTCAGAATGGGAAAAGGGAAGGGAGATCCCGAGTTTTGGGTAGACGTGGTAAGAAGAGGCAGAATTATTTATGAACTGGAAGGCGTAAGCGAAGGAGTTGCCAGAGAAGCCATTCGCCTGGCTCAGGCAAAATTTCCGATTAAGACCAGGTTCATTGCCAGACACAAATAGGAGCCTTGAAAATGAAAATTAAAGAAATAAGGTCAATGACCCATGATGAAATCGAGAACAAACTGGTCGAACTGCAGGATAAACTTTTCAAGCAAAAGATTCAGAAAACAATCGGTCAAACGGATAATCCTTTCAAAATGCGAAATACCAGGAGAGATATTGCCCGTTTATTAACCATTCTTGGCGAAAAGAGGACTAACGATGACAAACAAAACAGAAAAAACTAAGCGAGTTGAAACCGTTTTGACCGGGGTCGTTGTGTCGACCAAAACGGATAAAACCATTTCCGTCCAGGTAGAGAGGATTTTTCAGCATCCGGTATACAATAAAATTATCCGGACCAAGAAAAAGTATCTGGTTCATGATGAAAATAAGAAAAGCAAGGTCGGGGATGTGGTAAACATTCGAATGGTCAGGCCGATCAGCAAACGAAAAAGATGGTTGCTGGTCGATGTGCTCAGAGCCGCCCAGGAAAAAGAGATGCATACCCTGGAAGATGAGGTGGCAAAATGATTCAGATGCAGACCCGGTTGAAAGTAGCGGATAATTCCGGTGCCAAAGAAGTGATGTTCATCAGGGCACTGGGTGGTGGAGTCGGCAGAAAAGCCAAGCTGGGAGATATTTTTATCGGCTCGGTAAAGGTGGCCGAACCCAATTCCAAAATAAAGAAAGGCGATGTGGTCCGGGGTGTGATTGTCAGAACCCGAAAGGAAATGAGAAGAAAGGATGGTTCTTATATAAGGTTTTCCGATAATGCCATGGTGGTTATTGACAAACAGGGAGAACCCATCGGTACCCGTGTTTTCGGGCCGGTCGCCCGGGAACTGAGGGAAAGAAAATTTATGAAAATTATATCGCTGGCCCCCGAGGTGATTTAGATGGCAAAACTAAAATTGAAAAAAGGCGATCCGGTAATCGTGATCCGCGGAAAGAGAGAGGATAAAGGCAAAACCGGAAAAATACTCCGCCTGTTGCCCGATAAAAAAAGACTGGTTGTGGAAAAGATTCACATGATTAAAGAATATGTCCGCGCGAATCCCCAGAAGAATATCCAGGGTGGAATAGTGGAACGTGAAGGTTCCATCCCCCTGGGAAGCGTGATGTACTACTGCAAGGAATGTGAACAGGGTGTGCGGATCGGTTCCAAGGTAATCGGTGATAAGAAGCAGCGGGTATGCAAGAAATGCGAAATGGTGATCGATTAGGAGCAAAGAGATGAAAAACGTTGATTTGTATGAAAAGTATAAGCAGGAAGTTTGCAAAGCCCTGCAAAAGGAGCTGAATCTGAAAAATATCATGATGGTTCCCCGGCTGGAAAAGATTGTCATCAATTCCGGTGTCGGGGAAGCAACCCAGAATATAAAGGCGCTGGACAAGGTTATGGAAGAACTCGCCGCCATATCCGGTCAAAAACCGGTGATCAGGCGAGCCAAGAAATCGATTGCCTCCTTCAGGGTCAGGGAGGGGATGCCCATTGCCGCCTCGGTGACGCTGAGAGGCAGAAGAATGTATGATTTCTTCCAGAGGCTGGTAGATATCGTGATCCCCCGCATAAAGGATTTCCGTGGACTGTCTTCTCGTTCATTCGACGGACGCGGAAATTACACCATGGCCATGAAAGATCAGCTGGTTTTTCCGGAAATTAATTACAGCAAGGTCGAGCGCACCAAGGGCATGTCGATTACCATGGTGACCTCGGCGAAAACAAATCAGGAAAGCAAAGCATTATTAAAGCATCTCGGGATGCCTTTTGCATAAAAGGAGGACAAGGTGGCAAAAACATCAACAGTGGCAAAAGCCAGAAAACCCAATAAGTACAGCGTCAGACATAGATCCAGATGCCGAATTTGTGGAAGACCAAGAGCGGTATACCAGAAATTCGAATTATGCCGTCTGTGTTTCAGAAAATTATCGCTAAACGGTGAAATCCCGGGTGTCACCAAAGCATCCTGGTGAGGAGTCGAAATGAGTCACACGGATCCAATTGCAGACATGTTAACGAGGATGAGAAATGCCATTATGGCAGAAAAAAAGGACGTCAACATCCCCCTCTCCCGTATCAAGGTCGAAATTTCAAAAATATTTAAAAAAGAAGGATATATATCCGATTATAAGGTGGAAAAGGAATTCCCGGGCCAGATCATCATTGATCTCAAATACAAAGACAAGAAAAACAGTGTTATTGAGGGATTAAAACGGGTATCAAAACCGGGATTGAGGGTATATGCGGATGTGAACGAAATACCCGAGGTTCTGGGAGGACTGGGCCTGGTCATTTTATCGACCTCGAAGGGTATCATGAGCGGAAAGGATTGTATTAAAAACAATCTGGGTGGTGAGGTTTTACTTCATGTGTGGTAGGAGGAATCATGTCGAGATTAGCATCTAAACCGATTCAATTTGAAAGTTCGGTTTCAGTCGTCCTGGAGCCCGGTCAGTTGAAAATAAAGGGTCCCAAGGGCGAAATTGCCGTTCCGATGAAGGAAAGCATCGAGGTTAAACTGGAAGACAATAAAATTTTCGTAAATAAAAGGAATGAAGGTGCCGGTTCCTTACAGGGATTGATTTGGAGCCTGGTCAATAATGCTGTTACCGGGGTGACCCATGGATTCTCCAAAAAACTTGAGATCGTGGGCAAAGGCTGGCGTTCTACTGTCAAAGGCAATAATATTAACCTGCAGGTGGGATATTCCCATCCGGTGGATATTCAACTGCCGGCAGGGGTGACTGCAACCCAGGAAAATCCGGGGGGTTTTACCCTGCATTCCCATGATAAGCAGTTGCTGGGTCAGGTTTGTGCCAATATCCAGAAAATAAGACCGGTCGAACCCTATAAACTGAAAGGCATCCGGATCCAGGGTCAGTACCTAAGAAAGAAGGTCAGAAAAACGGCAGGAGTATAAGATGATTACCGAAAAGTATGTCATAAAAAACAAAAGAAAACTCAGAATCAGAAGATCCATCAGAAGCAAAATTCAGGGAACCGCGCAAAAGCCGAGGTTGATTATCTTCCGGAGCAATAAATTTTTATATGCCCAGGTCTATGATGATTTGGCGGCCCGGGTTCTGGCCCATGTTTCCACCCGGGAAAAGGATATGAATGTAAAATTGAAAAGCTTCAAGGATAAAGCCGCGGCCAAGGTCATGGGAAAGTTGATGGCCGATCGGTTGAAGAAGCTCAAGATAAAGGCGGTGGTATTTGACCGGAATGTATATGATTTTAAAGGCCGGGTCAAAATTTTTGCTGACAGTGTTCGTGAAAACGGGATAAAAATTTAAGGAGTGAAACGTGGAGAAGTTCGATACATCCGAAGTTTTATTTGAAGAAAAGGTGATTTCAATACGCAGGGTGACCAAGGTCGTCAAGGGTGGGAAAAACCTTCGATTTTCGGCTGCCGTAGTTGTCGGCGATAAAAAAGGCAATGTGGGCATCGGAACCGGCAAGGCCCGTGAAGTCCCTCTGGCCATCAAGAAAGCTGTCACCGATGCCAAAAAGCATGTCGTGTCCGTTCCCATCTTGAAGGATACCATCCCTTATTATACAACCGGTAAATTTGGCAGTGCCCGGGTGGTGTTGAGACCGGCCTCTCCGGGAACCGGCGTGATTGCCGGCGGCGCTGTGCGGGTGATCATGGAATTGGCCGGTATCCGCAACATATTAACCAAGAGCCTGAAAAGCAAAAATACCCTTACCGTTGCCCGGGCCACCCTCAGCGGACTCAGGTCCCTGAAGGACCCCCGGAAAATCAGGGAAAAAAGAGATTTAAAAGAGGAGGAACAATGACCGCGAAAGGCAAGGAACAGTTTCCCCTTATCGAAATAACCCTGCGTAAGAGCCTGATCGGCCGCACCAAGAAACAGAGGGCTGTCATTGCCGGACTGGGTCTGAGAAAATTAAACTCAACTGTTGTCCGGGAAAAAAGGCCTGAGATAATCGGTATGATGAAAAAAGTTGAATTTATGCTCGAGGTGAAGGAGGTGAAATCATGATCTCCCTGTCCAACCTGAAACCGGCCAAAGGAGCGGTGAAGAAGAGAAAACGTATAGGAAGGGGACCGGGTTCCGGCCATGGTAAGACGGCGGGAAGAGGCGAGAATGGCCAGAAATCCAGAACCGGTTACGCCTCGAAAAGGGGCTTTGAAGGCGGTCAGATGCCGCTGGTTCGCAGGCTGCCCAAACGGGGTTTTACCAATAAATTTCGGAAGGAATTCAATATCGTCAATCTTGAATCCATTGACATTACCGGACTGAATGAAATGAAAATAGAAGATTTTTTTGAGAAGAAGCTGGCAAAAAATAAACGCCTTAAAATCAAGATTCTGGGCAATGGCAATCTGTCCAGGAAGATTGATATACACGCCCACAAATTTTCAAAATCCGCGGTCGAAAAAATTGAAAAATCCGGTGGAAAAGCCATTGTCATAAAAGGAGAGATGCGGTGATCACATTTCTAAGAAACATATTCATTATTCCAGAATTGAGGAAAAGGGTGATTTTTACTTTCCTGATGCTGGCGGTTTACCGAATCGGGTCCCAGATTATCATTCCCGGCATCAACATGGAAGCGCTTCATGCGTTTTTCGAGAATGCCCGGGGGACTATTCTGGGTTTTCTGGATATGTTTTCCGGAAGGAACATGTCCAGGATGACCATTTTTGCCCTGGGCATCATGCCCTATATCAGTGCATCCATTATTCTCCAGTTGTTGCAGGTGGTCTGGCCCTATCTGGAAAGGATTTCAAAAGAAGGCGACCTGGGAAGAAAAAAAATCACCCAGTATACCCGGTATGGAACCGTATTGATTTGTATTATCCAGGGATTCGGCATTGCGTACGGATTGGAGAAAATGGGCGGCAGCGCTACCGGCGGACTTCCGGTTGTTCTCAGTCCCGGTTGGGGTTTCAGGTTCCTGACCATACTGACCCTGACCACCGGAACGGTTTTTATCATGTGGCTGGGCGAGCAAATTTCCGAACGGGGCATCGGCAACGGGATTTCCCTGATCATTTTTGCCGGTATCGTGGTCGGACTGGTCCCGGGGACTGCCAGTACCCTGGAAGGTTTGAAGACCGGTGACATGAACCCTCTCAAGATTATTTTCCTGTTGTTGTTGATGGTTCTGGTAATCGGTTTTATCGTTTTCGTGGAGATGGGCCAGCGGCGAATACCCATTTCCTATGCCAAGAGGATTCAGGGCAGGCGAATGATGGGCGGGCAGAGCACCTTCCTGCCGCTTAAAGTCAATACCGGCGGGGTTATCCCCATTATCTTTGCCGCATCGGTCACCACATTTCCGGCAACCATTGCCGGATTTATCAACCATCCCGTTGCCCAGGCCATCAAAAACCAGCTGGGGTTGGGTATGCCGCTTTATAATCTGATCTACATTGTGGCCATCATATTTTTTACCTATTTTTACGTCTCTATTATTTTCAACCCCCAGGATGTATCCGATAACCTAAAGAAATACGGCGGATTTATCCCCGGTATCAGAGCCGGGAAAAACACCTCTGACTACATTGACAATGTGCTTTCGAAACTGACGTTTATCGGCGCCCTGTACCTGGCTCTGGTGGCCCTGATTCCCGAATTTTTAATGACCGGATTCAAGGTGGGTGCCATTCCGTTCATCGGTGATTTTCTCGAAGCCAACCTGCCTAAATTACTCTATGAGGGAATGGGGGTTCAGTTTTATTTCGGCGGCACATCGATTTTGATCGTGGTCGGTGTGGCCATGGATACGGTGCAGCAGGTGGAAGCCCAGCTGACCATGAGAAATTATGACAGTTTTTCACGTAAAGGAAGGGTCAGGGGAAGACGGTAGGCAGGAATCCGGGGAATGATATTGTGATTATATTAAAAACGGACAATGAACTGAAATTGATGAAGGGAGCAAACCGGATCATTGCCGTTGTGCTTTCTGATATCGAGAAATTGATCAAGCCCGGAGTCAGTACCTGGGAACTGGATCAATGGGCAGAGGAGATGATCCTCTCTCTCGGCGCCAGGCCCGGATTCAAAGGTTACCGGGGTTTCCCCGCCACCTTGTGCACCTCAATCAATAATGAAGTGGTTCACGGAATTCCTTCCCGGGAAAGGAAACTGGCTGAAGGCGATATTATCGGAGTTGATGTCGGCAGTATCTACAAGGGCTTTTACGGAGACGGCGCCTGGACCTATCCGGTCGGACGAATTTCCGTTGAGGCTGAAAATTTGATGAGTACCTGCAAGGAATCTCTATACGAGGGAATAAAACAGGCAACATACGGCAACCGGGTGAGTGATATTTCGAATGCGATCGATAAGGTTGTCCGCTCGAAAGGATATGAGATTATCCGGGATTTGACCGGACACGGAATCGGGCGCGAACTGCATGAAGAACCCCAGGTACTGAATTATAATTCCGGAATCAAGGGAGCCAAACTGAAAGTCAACATGACGCTGGCAATCGAACCCATGATTACCAGCGGAACATTTGAAATCAAAACACTGGATGATAATTGGACGGTGGTAACGGCTGATGGGAGTCTGTCCGCTCATTTCGAACATACCATTGCGGTCACCGAACATGGGCCGGAAATCCTGACGAGGTTATAATGGCGGTTAAAGATAAAGAGGTCATTGAGGTAAAGGGGACCATTATCGAATCCCTGCCGAATGCCATGTTTCTGGTGGAACTGGAACACAACCACCATCGGATTCTGGCGCATCCTTCCGGAAAAATGCGGAAAAACAATATTCGGATACTGCCGGGAGACAGGATATTGCTGGAAATTTCACCCTATGATATTACCCGGGGGCGTATTATTTACCGCTTTAAATAGGAGGTCGGTATGAAGGTAAGAGCTTCAGTGAAAAAGATTTGCAATAAATGCAAAGTGATTAAGAGAAAAGGCGTTGTTCGTATAATATGCAAAGATCCCAGACACAAGCAAAGACAGGGATAACAGAAGGAGGTAAGCGTGGCACGAATAGCCGGAGTCGAGATTCCGAATAATAAACGTGTTGAGATCGGGCTAACTTATATTTATGGCATCGGCCGGCCCAAATCAAAGCAAATACTGGAAAAAACCAAGATTGATTTGAATAAGCGGGTCAAGGATCTGACCGCCGATGAATTGGCCCGGATCCGGAAACATATCGAAACCATCGAAATGGTCGAAGGTGACCTGAGAAAGCGAATCAACCAGAATATTAAAAGATTAATGGACATCAATAGCTATCGGGGGCGCAGGCATAAAAGGGGACTTCCGGTCAGGGGGCAGCGCACCAAAACAAATGCCCGGACCCGAAAAGGTCCACGTGGAGCCCTGATTAAGAAAAGGACGCCATGATGACCACCTGGATAGTGAGAGGAAACCCATTTGGTTTGCCGCCATTGAATTTTTTGCAGTAACGGAGGACGCATATGGCAAAGAAAACGGTTAAGAAAAAAACGACGAAAAAAGAGAAAAAGAGCGTATCGCACGGAATCATGTATATTTACTCGACATTCAACAATACCATTATTTCCATCACGGATCAGGATGGAAATGTGTTGTCCTGGTCGTCGGGCGGAATTGTCGGCTTCAAGGGTTCCCGTAAATCAACTCCCTTTGCTGCCCAGATGGCAGCGGAAAAGGCATTGCAGGATGCCCAGAATTTCGGGATCAAGACCCTGGATATCCGGGTTAAGGGACCCGGTGCGGGCCGTGAAAGTGCCATCAGAACAGTCGGCGGCACCGGCCTAAAGGTAAAGACCATAAAAGACATTACCCCGATTCCGCATAATGGTTGCCGGCCGAGGAAAAAAAGGCGGGTTTAAGGAGGAAACAGCGTGGGAAAATACAACGGACCTCTATGCAGATTGTGTAGAGCTGAATCAACAAAATTATTTTTGAAAGGGAAAAGGTGCCTGACAGATAAATGTGGCCTGGATAGAAGAAGTTATCCGCCCGGACAGCGCGGATCACGGATTTCCTACCGGAAATCGGATTATAAAACCCAGTTGAGGGAGAAACAGAAGGTGAAACGATTTTACGGTATCGGAGAAAAGCAGTTCCGAAATCTTTTTTACAAGGCCACCAAGAAAAAAGGAATAACCGGCGAGAATTTACTGAGGTCGCTGGAATTGAGATTCGATAACCTTCTCTATCGGATGAATTTTGCCTATTCCAGAGCCCATGCCAGGCAGATCATCAAACACGGCCATCTGAATATCAACGGCAGAAAAGTCACCTCCCCATCGTATCAGTTGCGGCAAAATGATGAGATCGCTTTCAGGGAAAAAGCCCTGAAGAATGAAAACATAAAAGCCACCATGGAAGATTTAAAAGGACTGGTTGAGATTCCCGAGTGGCTGGTGGTGGATATGGAAAAACTGACGGGAAAAGTGAATAATCTCCCGACCCGAGAGGATGTTTCGCTTGAGGTTGAGGAACACCTTATTGTCGAGTTGTATTCAAAATAAGGAGGAAAGGATGAACTTTAATTATCAACGGCCTCGCAGGATGAAAATTGAGGAATTGACTCCCATCTACGGACGGTTTGTCGCCGAACCGTTTGAGAGGGGTTATGGCAGTACGGTTGGAATCGCTTTACGGCGGGTGTTGCTATCCATGATCGAAGGAGACGCCATTACCGCTGTTCGTATCGATGGTGTTCTTCATGAATTTTCAATTATTCCGGGAGTTTACGAAGATGTTTTAAATATAATCCTGAATTTGAAAACCATTCCTTTTAAATTGAATGCCAACGAAGCGAGAATGGTCAGGATCGAAAAAAAAGAATCAGGTGAAATCGTTTCTGGAGACATTCTTTCGGACAGCGATGTCGAGATTTTGAATAAAAATATTCACATTGCATTTCTCGAGGAAGGCAGCAAATTCAATGCCGAAATGTGGATCAAACGGGGGGTGGGCTTCAAACTGGCGGAACAGAACTTCGATGAAACCCTGCCGGTGGACTACATTCCCCTGGATGCCAATTTCAATCCGGTCGAAAAGGTAAAATACAGTATCGAACCTGCCCGGGTGGGGAAAAAAACGGATTATGAAAAGCTGGTCATGGAAATCTGGACAAATGGCAGTATATCGCCGAAGGAAACCGTTTCCCGGGCCGGGAAAATCCTGAGAGATCACCTGTCCATTTTCTTAGACTATAAGGACAAGGAAAGTCTCATTCCGGCCGTCGAGCAGGAGGCTGGATTCGGGATCGAGAAAAAATCCGAATTTCTGGAAAAGAACGTGGAATCCATGGGCCTGTCGGTCAGGGCGCTGAAATGCCTGAAGCGGTTGAATGTTGATTATATCTATGAATTGATTGAAAAAACCGAGCATGAATTGTTGAATTCGAAAAATTTCGGGAAAAAATCCCTGGAAGAAATCATCCAGAAATTATCCGATTTCGAACTGTCCCTGGGACAGAAAGTGCCGGATCAATTAAAGGACGAATTAAACGAAAAATATCAAAAAAAAGGTAAAGCGGAAGCCAACAGCCAATTAGAGGAGTAGAACATGAGACATTTAAAAGCAGGTTTCAAGCTGGGTCGGAATCCCGCCAGTCGCCGGGCACTGCTGAGAAATTTAACGTCCAGTCTGATTGAAAAAAATAGAATCCAGACCACTCTGGCCAAGGCAAAAGCGGTTCGGCCGGTGGTCGAGAAAATGATTACCCTGGGCAAAGCCGGTACCCTGGCCGGCAAGAGACGGGCCATGGCTTTTTTATACAAAAGAAAGACCGTTCATCTTCTTTTCAATGAAGTCGCCCCCCGTTTTATGGATAGAAAGGGCGGATATACCCGGATCATCAAGAGTGATTTCCGGAAAGGTGACGGCGCCGAAATGGCAATTATCGAATTCGTGGATTATAAATTTGAAAAAAAGGAAAAAAATAAAAAAGATAAGAAAAAGGCGAAGAAATAGGCGGGCATAGCTCAATGGTAGAGCATCAGCTTCCCAAGCTGAGGGTTGCGGGTTCGATCCC
>CAZOWT010000091.1:0-10881 GCA_964583345.1 uncultured Clostridia bacterium | reverse complement strand
TGCCCCGGCGACAATGAGACCAGAGAAAATGTCAGGACGAGCAGAAGGATTATTTTCAAGCTGCTGTTATTCATTTTTAAAAAACATCCCATGATCAATTGCTTTTCCGGTCTTGATATCGATTTCATACAAACCCGGATCATAGGCCATATTTCTGACCAGGCGATCGGCAAGTAAAAAAACCATACGGAGAAGACCGGTTCTGGCCATAAGGAATCCCATATAATCAAGATTATCCAGATAAAAATGCCGGGATCGCATTGAGGCAAAATCCAAATATACTTTTGCCAGTGATTTAATCAAAACTTCGTATTCCCTGAATTCCCGCCCGTTTCGGTTGCCGGTTTTACGGTAACGATAGCTGGCCAAGTATCCGAGTCTTTGTTTTTCCGGTTGATCCCCGGTCAGGGTTGCCGAACCCACCATCCCTATGAAAAACAACATGATAAAAATAAGGCTATTTTTTTTCATTTTTATCCCGATCCTCCATGAATGTTTTAACCAGGTTGTAATGATCAATGATGAAGTTATTTTCTCTGGAGTTTTTGTTCAGTTGAACCGCTTTTCCCAGGTTTTTTAACGCCTGGTGATAATCACCGGTATAAAAGAAAGCCAGACCAAGCAAATCATAGGCCACCGGATCCTCCGGCTTTTGCTCCATCAATTCCCTGATGACCCTGAATGACTCGTCAAAATTCTTCAGGCGAATCAAAACCTGGGCGAAATAGGTGAGAACATCCGTGTTTTTCCCGTCCCTTTTATAGGCTTCTTTGAATGCCGTATAGGCATTCCAATAATCAAAATGTCGATAATAAAAGGTCCCGATATTCAATTCCGTCAGTACGGAATTTTCGATGGCTTCATCCCTGAAATCAATGAATTCGGGAAGCAGGATCATGGCCCATCGATGATTGTTAATGGTATTACCCCTTTCCCAAAGCCGGCTGAATCTGCTGAATTTCATTTTACGGATTTTTTTTTTTGCCGGATCCCGGATTAAAATTCGGTTTTTGCGGCTGTCCATCCCCACCACGATACGGAAATGTCCCAGTTTGACGGCTCTGGAAAAATTCTGAAGAACAATCACCGGAATCTTTTTTTGCAGCAGGCGTTTCAGCAACTCATAATCACCGGTAAAAGAATAGGACTTCAGTCCGAAAAGCCTGGGGCAGAAAACCATATTTGAATTTGCTGTTCCCATCAATTCTTTTTGGAATAAAAAATCGACCAGACGGCTGAAATCCGTATTCTCCATACCCCAGTAATCCATGATCAGAAAAATTGCCGTCGGTCCGCAGTAAAAAATATTAGGCTGGGTATAGTCCCCCATTTTCAGAATGGCCGGGCAACCGGGGTCTGCAGAAAGGGAAAATCCCGTTTTCAGCAGGAAAAGCACAATAAAAAAATAAATTTTGAATTTATGGGTGATGAAAGATTCCTCATTACCAGGTAAATATATAAAACGCTATTCGCACCCTTTATACCGGAATCTGAGTTTTCCGACTGAAAGGTAAATGGTTCGGCCGTACAAATGCCACTTTTCAGTTACGAGCCTGAAATGCAACCGATTCCTATTTTGGTTGGATTTGTCTCTTCCGGATGATTGTTGATGCGGAAAACCCGATACTATTTTTAATACCACCACCACCAATCAGAACTGTAAGCAACAATCAAGATGACCACCAGAATGACCGTAACAACGAGGGTTATCCAGAGCCAGGTGTAATCGTAGGCCCGATAATATCCTCCACCATCTTCATTTCCCAGGATAACATCGTTTTTAAGTAGCTGCAGTTGGATATCCTGATCCAGCCGGTTGGTGATTTTTGATTCGTCATTTTGCTGTTTCAGTAACTGTCGGGCATTGTGTGATGCGCAAAGATCCTGAGTCGACAGTACAAACATGAAAGAAATTGCAGCAAGCAGAGCCAGAAAATGTCTAAATTTCATTGACGTACCTCCAAAAAAATCATTTCACCTTTTTATAAGATGACATCACCAGTATAGGAAAGTGAATTTTCATTGTCAACCCCAAAATAAAATATCCTGAAATTCAGAAAAACCGTATTCTGGCAGAGATTCGCTGAAATTTAAGCCTGATGATTCGCAGGAATGCTGACTAGGTTAGTTTTTTGTTTTCGGTTTCGGAAGTAAAGGCGAATGAAAGTGCGAAAAATATCACGCCCACCACGCAAACCGTTCCGGCTACCGCAATAACCGGTGAAAACAGTTTGTCTAAAATTACCCCGAAAATATTTCCGAGATTATCGAGCACGATCCTTTGAAATCCAATGCTGATTTCGTGTGAATATTGATAGTGAAAGTGATTGGCAAAAAATGGGGTAATATTCCGGGCAAAAAGAGCCAGCAGCATAGCCAGACCTCCTCCGACTATTGTGGAAATCCCGCTATACCTTAAGAAACCAGATTTGGAAGATGAGCCGATTAAAGAACCGATAACAATGAAAAAAATGGGAATCAGAAACAACAAATATGTCAATGAAACAACAGTTTTCGATAAAGAAATCCCTTTGGGCAGGTATTGAGTGTCTTTGAAAATATCCACTTCATCCGGGATATCCTCGCTGATTTGAAGCCGAAAGTTTCGCAACGCCTTTTCCGCCAGGTCATGATCGGGATTGCAGGCGGGCATGGTATCTGAAAAATATTCGTCTTGGGCCGCATTTTCCCAGATTTGCGTTTCCTCGGCATTGCAGGCCGGAAGCTTGTTCAGAATTTTATTGAAATCCCGGTCCACAGCTTCATGATTGAATGCTTTTTTCAAGGGACGAAAATCAAGTATAACCGGTTTGGGAGGAATCTCACCTCGAAGAATTTCTCCTATTTCCTGTATCGCATGCGACAGTTCTTTTTCAAGCCAGTCCAGAAAACCGATTTCTTTCATGAGATTCCTGGGGGAAATTCCCGCTTGCCTTGCCGCCTGAAACCATTCCCTTTCCCGGTGATTCATTTTGATATCCTCATCTTGAGCCGACTTGTAAACATCATCAATAAAATATGGTACTTCTCTGATCACTTCCTGGGGAAGATCGGATAGGAGTTCGGGGGATATGGCGGCCCTGGTTAATCCGACAGCCCAGATAATACCGAAAAGGCTGGGAATGGCAAATATCACGATAACCAGTATTCCGATAATTTGTCGTAAAGGATTCATGTTACCTCCCTGTTTATGAGTGAATGGTTAAACTGTTGCTTATTTGATAGAAAAAAATCATCACCACCACATTATTTAACGTTTGAAAACGGAAGAGGTTCTCAAATATCATATTTTTATCATGATTCCCGATTATTTTACCTTATTCCAATAATTTTTTGCAATGATTTTTGAAGCATTTGTAAAATGTTCTCCCGGTTCCGTCAAAATCTTTCTATGAAATCTTCGGTTTTCAACCACCAGGGCGGTTCACGGTATGAAGCGTTATCCCCTCCGAAAGCAGGGCTGTAATACCGATCGGATTTCGGGCCCTGGTAAAAAAATTTATGCATCGCCTTCAATAGTCTGTTTGAAACCCGGGTGGGGTCATGAGCGGATATTTCCAGGGCTCCCCGATGAAGCCAGCCGGATTTTCTGGTGAAGGGGCACACGGCGAGACAAATTCTACAGCCGATGTTGCCCAGATTTGAATACCAGAAATTGTGACAACGGGAAATATCAATCTGATATTTTTGATACCCGCGAATCTCGACTTTATTTCCTTTCGATATGGCGCCGCTCGGGCAATAGTCCGCGCAAATGGTACAATCGCGGCAAAAATCCTGAACCCCGAATTCTATCGGTTTGTCAGGGATGAGCGGCAGGTTGGTGGTCACCACGGCAGCCTGGAAATTCGAGCCCAATTCAGGAGAAATCACCACCGAGTGTCTCCCCTGTTCACCCAGTCCGGCATCGATGGCAATCGGCGGGACCATCACATCATATTCGGCCTCCGGTGTATGCGGCCTGGCCGCATACCCGAGCTGCCGGATAAATGATGCCAGCCGGTAGGCCACTATTCTGACCCGGGAATAGGCATCATTGGATGTCCCGTAGTTTGGATTCGCATATATGAGTTCCCAGGACATGGGGATGGCTATAACAATGGCAAAAACCCAGTGGTCCGGCACCCGCAGGGGTTTATTCACTTTCAATCCCCGGTTTCTGAGGGGATGAAGGTAAACCCAATCGGGATTCAAACGGGAAATCCCAATCAGGGTCGCCCCTAATTCATTTCCGATTTTTTTTATCAACCTGGATGTTTTCTCACTATTTTTCATTTTAAGAGGTTCTGAAGGTTCGCCGAAACGTTCGCCGCCGGGGAAATCTGATATTTCCGGAGGGTATTGAATTTGCGGTGGGATTACCGCTCCCATGGCTTTTGACCAGGCGTTCGATAAAATATATTTCCATCCGTATTTCTGCTTGTCCTTGAGCCTCTTTTGATAAATGTGATTGACCAGCCGAAGATCCAGGGACAAATCTCCAGGAAATCGGTTATAGTAATTTTTCATCAAGGGATTCAAGCTCCGGATATCGATTTTTTCATTCCACAGGGTCATCAATTGATAGAATCTTTCGAAGATCACCTCGGTTCTGGCATCCACCCGCCTTGTTTTTCCCACAATTTTGTAATGGGGATGCTGAACGGCAAATCGCTGGCGGTTGAAACGGAATAAATCATCCTGATAATCCAGCCATCCGATTCGGCTGGACGGATTTCTTCCGGATTCAAATCCGAAAAATCCCAGGCCGGCACCTCCGAGGACGGCACCGGTGGCCGTACCGGCTTTCAGAAAATGTCTTCTGTTTATCTTTTTTACATTTTTCATCCGCACTCCTGGAAATGATTGTAAAATCGGTCCCGGTAAAAGTCAATTTTTAAATACTCGAATTGTTGTATGAATGCGCCCAATAATTTTTTCAATGCTTGAAATTCAATTAAAATACAATATTATTATTATGGGGTCTCCAGATGATAACCATAAGGCCATCTAATCCGGTATTCCGGAAACGGTTGCTGTTGAAATATTCAGATAAACAATCCCATGAAATTAATCAGGAACTGATAGAAAAAATATCTGTTCTGGAAAAAGAAAAAAACGCCATCCTGTGCCGGAGCTGCAAAAATAAAATATCATCGATTGACGAAATGATTGAGGTCAATGGCCATCACCGGCATGCCTTTAAAAACCCGGTTGGAATCATTTATCAGATTGGCTGTTATCTGAATGCGAAAGGATGTCTGGTGCTTGGAAATCCGACCGACGAATATACCTGGTTTCCGGGTTTCCAGTGGAGTCTGGCTCTTTGTTCTCAATGTTTTTCCCATCTGGGCTGGTTTTTCCAGTCATCATCCGATTCATTTTTTGGCCTTATTCTGGAAAATCTGGTTGATGATTCCACCACCCATTGAAAAATTCTTGACTTCTTCACCATCTTATATGATTATATATTTTTAATATTTATAAAGGGGCTGAACATAAAAAATACATGGGTTTGAAAAGCGAACAAAATGGTTTCCACCTGAATATTGGCCAGAAACTTCTCATGGGATTCATGACCCTGATCCTGCTGAGCATCGTGAGTGCTCTTTTTGCCCTTCATTATTTCAAACGGCTCAACTCCATTAACGAAAGCATCATTAAGACAAACATTCCGGTTATACTGACCACAGAAAATATGGTCGACAGTCTGTATTCTCAGGAATTGTACGGCAACCGATATATCATCTTGAAAAGTAACCGGATGCTATCCCTTTTTCAGGCTGCAACAAGCGAATTCCAAAACCAAAAAGAAAATTTAAAAAACTTGCTTCCGGATAAATCAGAGTTATTGGCCCGAATAAATGATATGCACCTCTCTTATGGTCAGTTATTCCGAAAATGGTTTAAAGCGCTGGAAAACCCGGTTAAGCCCGGAATTCCCTATGAGAAGCTCGTATCAGAAAAACAAGGCCAATTGATCAATCTCATTCAGGAGTTATCCAACCAGACCAGTCTTGAACAAAACAACAAAACCCTTTTAATTTCGACAACCGGTATGAAAGCGTTTCGAATCATTGCCATTCTATGTTTTATCAGTATTCTTATCGGAATCGGAGCGGCCTGGATAATTACCCGCAACATTTCCCGATCAATCAATCATCTCATGCTGGCAACTCAGCAGATTTCGCAAGGAAATTTCAATACCTTTCCGGAAATCAGAAGTCAGGATGAATTGGGAGAACTTGCCCGATCTTTCGGTGAGATGGCCAAACGATTGAAAAAACTGGAGGAAATGTACCTGGACGCCAATCCCCTGACCCACCTGCCCGGAGGCATTGCCATCGAGAATGTTTTAAAAAAAAGGATAAAAAACCGGGTGGCCTTCGCCTTTTGCCTGGTCGATCTGGATCACTTCAAGGTATTTAATGACCACTATGGGTACGGAACCGGCAACAAAGTCATTATCACCACCTCCCATATTATTGAAAAATCAGTCGAATTGTATGGAAGCAAGAATGATTTTGTCGGGCACATCGGAGGGGATGATTTCGTTATCATCACTTCCCATCAGCATTACAAAAAAATCTGCCAATTTGTGGTGAAGACCTTTGATGATAAAATCCCTCAATTTTATGAAAAAAAAGACTTAAAAAAAGGATTTATCAAAGCCATATCCCGGGCGGGAAAACAGGAGAAATTCCCCATCATGTCCATCTCGATCGCGGTTGTAACCAACAAAAAACAAAAATTCCGGCATCACATCCAGGTGAGTGAGGTGGCAGCCGAGTTGAAAAATTATGTTAAATCCTATCCCTACAGCCTGTTCCTGGAGGACCGCCGGAAAACAGATGGCGTTCATGAACCACCTTAAGTACCTCCATTTACCCATTGCCGAAAGAAGAAACCCAGCAAACAAAATGATGTGTTTAATTTTTGGACATTTCTGATTTGTTTTATTTCAAAAAATCATGTAAAATTCAATCATGCGCCGGAAACATCTGACATTCATGGTTATGATGGTTTTTTTTTTTAGTGGCTGTCTCTCCATTTTTAAAAGAAATGACCGGTACCCACAAATATTTAAAATAAACCTGAACCTGCTGAAACCGGATCAGTTTCCAGATTTTATCGACCAGATGCTTCAGGTTTCTGAATCCAATCCGGTTGCCGCCAATCGGACAAAAGCCATTTTGGTTATTGCCCGGGCCCGGATTCACCACAACAACCCTTCACCGGATTATACCCGGGCGCTGACCGCCTTTGAAAAATATCTGGAGCAATCTCCTGACAGCAACAATTTAAATGAAATCCTGGATTGGATCGGCATCCTTCGGCTATATACGAAATCCATGCAGTCGCTTGAGCAAACCAGAAACGAATTCCAGGTATTGTCCCAGCAGCATCATAAAAATGAGGAGTTGATCAAGAATCAAGAAAAGATGATTGAGAAGCTGAAAAACGATATCAAACAGCTGGATAGCCTTTATTTCAAAATCGAACAAAAAAAGAAGAAAAAAAGCAACCAAAAAAAATTACCATAATTCGAAATCTTCTATTTTAATTGAATCGAGCAGGACCGGTGGGCCACATTCAGAAAAATTTCACATCGTCCAGAGAAGAAAAACTGATCACATCATTCAAGTTGACGAAAACCTTCAGCCGGTTAGATTTGATCCCGGTTTTTTTGCTGTCAAGGATATAACACTCTTTGGTGGTGATGATGTCCCCGTTATCATGAACATCAACATCGGTCAGCATGATACAGCTGTCCAAGATTTCTTCGAGCGTACCGATATAAACCCAAGAGGATCGGGTATCAACCACGATTTTCTTTTTTAGATACTTCTTGAAAACCTCTTTCATGAGTCACATCTTGATTGGATACCTGTCTGATTCATTGGTGAATACTGTTTTTGTCGATATCATATTTTTGCCATATTTTCACGGCCATGGCCAGCGATTGAATGACCGGAACAGTGTAACTCGAAATTTCTTTGGAACGAAGATAGTTTCGGTTCTGCCATACATATTCCGAATATCCTCTCGGAGCAAGAATCAGGGGCTTGGAAATCTGTTCGGACAGGTCAACCAGATGTTCCGTGATGTATTCGCTCAAACCCGGAACCTGGAAATACATGGCCATGAGAATAACATCAACATTCGGATCACGATCCAGAATTTTTATGGCTTCGATCAACCGCATATCATCGCAATCGCCAAATAAGTCCAGTGGATTAGAGCTGATCATTTCCAGAACTTTTCGCTTTTTTTCCTTTGACGATATATAGAATTTATCCAGCAGCAGTTCGGACAGGTCCAGCTTGCTTGATTCCGAAAAAACCGCCATATCCAGACCGGACTGGGTAATCTGATCAGCCAGCAGAATACCGGCACCGCCCCCGACTGAAATAACCCCTATCCGTTTTCCCTTTGCCCGGGGCTGGGTGGTCAGCAGTGAGAGGATATTGACCAGGATTTTCGGATCTTCGGTCAGTTCCTCGATGAGAAAAAAACCGGCGATATCGCATGCCGCCTTAAAAGCCTGAAAACTTCCCGCCAGTGATGCGGTATGCGACATGGTGGCGGCAGCACCGCCTCCTATCCCGCCTTTAATGACAATAACCGGTTTTATCTTTGAAACTTCCTTACCGACCTCGATAAATTGAAGACCGTTTTTCAAACCTTCCAAATATATGGCAATAACCTTTATGCGAGGATCCTTTTTCATATGGGTAAGCAGTTCGGGGATATTGACACCGCTGGCATTGCCGATTGAAATCCATCTTCCCACCGGAATATTATCGCCAGCCAGCATTTCCAGCAATTCCAGGCCGATTCCCCCACTCTGGGATATAATCCCGATCCCACCGGGCCTTTTGATAATCGTTGTTTTCTTCTCAGGAATAAACATGGTGTTTACCCCGGAGAAATTATCAATCACCCCCAGACAATTCGGGCCGATATAGGCGATATTGGCTGAGTCTGCTATTTTCTTGAGTTCCAGTTCCAGGTCAAGCCGTCCGACTTCGGCGAAGCCGTCGCTAACAATTACCGCGCCTTTCAACCCTTTTTCCACAAATTGGCGAAATGAGCTGACGGTCTTTTCAGCTCCGATGGCAAAAATTCCCAGATCAATATGATCCGGAATTTCTTCCAAATGAGCATAACATTTTCGTCCGAAAATACTCTTTAGCCTGGGATTCATCGGAAAAAGGTTCGGGAAATTGATCATATTTCTCATGATGGTTCCCCCGACCGTCCCGGTCTGATTGGCACCGATCAGGGCAATTTTTTTCGGGGAAAATATTGAATCAAGGCTTTTCAGACGTTCGGTATCAATATCCTCTGCCCTCGGATGAATAACCGGGTCCCCCTGAATGATGCGGGCATCAACAATGGCCAGATCTTTTTCATAAACGATCACCGGATTTAAATCGAGTTCCACTATTCCCGGATTTTCATCCATCATTTTCGATACCTTTATGACCAATTTAATGACTTTCTCTCTGGCCAGCTTCGGTCCCCTGAAACCTTCAAGCACCCGGTTTGCTTTTGTCGGTGACAGCATGCGCTCAACATCCTCTTTTTTCAGGACACCGGTCCCGGGGAATGCATCTTCCCACAGTTCCACAAACCTTCCGCCGGTTCCCACCATCGTCACCGGCCCATAACAAATGTCCTGCTTGGCCCCGACCAGCAGTTCAAATCCGGATGCCATCAGAGGTTGAACCAGCATCCCGGTGATCTTCCGGGCCCCGGCCTGCCTGGCGTTTGCCATGATTTGATCATAGGCACTGATGATCTCATCTTCTGATTTCAGGTCTAATTTCACGGTATCAAAATCGGTTTTATGAATAATATCGGGAGATACGATTTTTAAGACCACCGGCCGCTTCAGTTTATTAAATTCACGGACAGTTTCCTCTATTGAATGAGTCAGTTTACCGACGATATCGATCCCGTATTTTTTGAGGATATTCTTCGTTTCAATAAAATCAAGTTGAAAATTTTTCATTCCCGCTCCTTCCGGATGCTAAAACCATATTTTACATCATAAAAACCAATCTTTCCAGTAAAAAAGCGCTGAATATGACCGTTAACGTGTACTGGCAAGAAAAGTTATGTTCCGGGAGAATAAAGCGAAAAATAGGATTCCAAAACCGGGAAAAATTTATGGTTGGCCCGGGGAAAAGGAAAATCTTTGATCTGCTGCAGATTTATCCAGCAATACGGTTGCCGGCTCTCAATAACCTGCCCATCCGGGATTTCACACAGAAAAAATGATAAATTTACCTTAAAATGGGTATAAGCATGTTTTATGAAAGCCATTTTCTCAAGGATTATGGGTTTCACTTTCAATTCTTCTTGGCATTCACGCAAAAGGGTTTCTTCGGGACTTTCATGATCGCCTGCCTTGCCTCCCGGAAATTCCCACATTCCCCCGAGATGGCCTTTGGAAGGTCGTTTCTGGATAAAAAACCGTTTATGGTTTACAATTACCGCCAGCGACACATTGTATTCAGGGATTTTTTTTTTTGAAGATTTTTTCGGGAAATCGGCTACCCGATCCGATTGAAATGCCTGGCATTGAACCGAAATCGGGCATGACCGGCATAAGGTTTTCTTGGACCGGCACACACCGGAACCCAGTTCCATCATGGCCTGATTGAAATCCCCGGGATTTCTAGCCGGTATTATCTTTTGAAGGTACTTTGTTATCCGGATTCGGGTTTTCGGATTGCGGATATCCATTGGCAGCGCATAAAAACGACAAGAGACCCTTAACACATTTCCGTCAACGGCTGCCAGGGGAATTCCCCTGGCAATACTCAATACCGCCGCGGCTATATAATCCCCAACCCCGGGCAATTCTCTGAATTCTACGGAATTTTCAGGTAT
>CAZOWT010000090.1:0-10885 GCA_964583345.1 uncultured Clostridia bacterium | reverse complement strand
AGCCGCATGGCCGCTTATAAACGGAAATAAGTTAATTTGCTTTCAATTCTGATGAATCTCAGCCCGCCGGACCCGATATTGAAATGAACGGAAATTGAGTTTCCCAGGTTAAAATAGGAAGGGTGCAGATACTGGGCCCACTCAACAACCAGGACGGCCAGGTCTATCCATTCATCTATCTCTGGTACGATGAGTCCCGGCCCGGAGTATCCGGAATGAGAGGATACCTGAAGTTCATCCCGGCCACCGCCCGGATCCGCCAGGCGATAACAGTCGAAATGGATAAAACGGGAAACAATCGGCCTCATTTCTTTCCCGGGCAGCTCCCGGACAAATTCAACCTGATTCAACAAGGTAAAGGTTGGGCTGACGATCTCATCAGGATCGATTCCCAGAGAAGCGGCAATCCCTTTGGTCATTAGGGTTTTCCCTGCCCCCAGATTCCCGCATAAAAGGATAATTTCATTCCCACGCAGGCAGTTGCCTATTCGCTCCCCGATATTGAACGTTTTATCCGGAGAAGGGGAATTGAGTTCTAAAATCATCACAATATAAGAAAGCTGACGGAATATATTCCAGGATATCCGATGCCATCAACCCCATCTCTCCCGTATGTTCTTTGGCCAAATCCCCGGCGAAACCATGGAAAAAGACCGCAGCCTGTAAAATTTTTTCCAGAGATTGAGCCGGATAAAACTGCCCGATCAGGCCGGTGATTAAACCGGCCAGCACATCCCCGCTGCCTGCGGTTGCCATACCGGCGTTTCCGGTTTCATTGATATATACCTTCCCATCAGGTGTTGCAATCACGGTATGGTGCCCCTTGAGCACCAGGTAAACCCGGTAATCCATGGCAAAGTCCCGGCTCAATCCTATCCGGTTTCCCCGGATTTTCGCTATCGAAAACCCGGTCAGCCGGGAGAATTCACCCGGATGAGGGGTCAGGATAATGGGAAAATCACGCTTCACCTTCAGGAATTCTTTTCCCATTTCAAATATATTGATGGAATCGGCATCCAGGACAATCGGCATCCCCGCATATTGAATGAATTCAACGGTCATCTCATAGGTTTTTTTGGTATTGCCCAGTCCGGGCCCCATCAGCACACAGTTAAATTCACCCATTTTTTGGATAATATCATCGAGTTTCTCATAGAGGAGAATCATGATTTCGGGATGCGACTGGACCGCAACGGTTCTGTTCTCGGCAGAAACGGCGATGGTACAGAGTCCGGCTCCGGATTTGAGAATGGCAACCGAACTCAAGATTCCGGCACCAGGTTTCTCAATCGACCCGGACACATTCAGGCAATGCCCGAAATTTCCTTTATGGGCTTCAATCGCCCTCTCCCGGAACAATTCCCCGAATTCATCGGCACTGATGATGCGGACATAATAGCTGTCGTTTTCAATCAAGGTTTTCGGTATTCCGATGTCAACGACCTCCAGTTTCCCGCAACTGGAATTCCCGTCAGGGAAAATATGGGCAATTTTCGGACATTGAAACGTGGCCGTCACATCGGCCTTGAGGTGATCTCCCTCTTCCGGCAGAAAGTTATCCGAAAGACCGGATGGAATATCGATTGCGGCAATTTTAAATCCCGAGGCGTTTAAAAGCGCAAATAGGGGAGAAAGAAATGGTTCATGAACCGGCTGGTTGATCCCGGTCCCGAAAATGGCATCAACTAAAAATGTATCGTGGACACATCCCGCTTTCAGGATTTCTTTTATTTCATTAATAGAATTCACCACCCGAAAAGCCAAATTCAGTTCTTTAACGATATTAAAATTTATTTTCGGATCCGGTTTCAGTTTTTCCGGAGGAGAAAGCAGGATGAATTCCACATCATAACCCTTCTGCCAGAGCATCCGGCCAGTGGCCAGCCCATCCCCCCCATTATTCCCCTTTCCCACCAGGATGATCGCCTTCCGGTATTGATCCTCAGGAAAATAACGGGCGAAAACATCGGCCGCTCCCCTCGAGGCATTTTCCATCAAAACAATCGATGGGATCCCGATTTCATCTATGGCTCTAGAATCCAATTCTTTCATCCAGCGCGAGGTGAGCAATTTCATTTTTTAGATGCCTTATCTTTCTTTTTATCTTTCTTCTTTTCAATCTCTTCAAGCTTTGAGGCCAGTATCCCCCCGAAGCCCCCATCATCCTTGTAGGCAATTTCCTTGTCTTCCTTGGGCTTCTTCTTAACCTCTTTTTTTTCAAGAACTTTTTCTTTCAGTTCTTCGAGTTTTATTTCACTCTTTATCTCATCGATATCCAGTTCTTCATCTTTCGCCTTTTTCTCAACCCTTTTCTTGGAGATCAGGGGTTTTTCCACGTCCACTTTTTTCCTGAACTTTTTCTGGTATTCTTTCCTGCCCCCGGTCCGGTCGGAAGCCAAATCAGCCATCTCTGCCCCGGGCACACCCTCGGTTTTATAATCAGCTCTTTTGACCCGTTTACTTCCGGGACGCGATACGGATTCCATTCCTTTTCTTACCCTGGGTTCCACGGTTTTTTGTTTCTCCCGCTCCTTCTTCAACTTTTCCTTCATCCACATATCTTCTTCTCTTTTTTTCCGGTGCTCCTCCCGTTTGAGCCTGATTTCCTCCTTAAGTTTCTGCTCCTCCTGGATTTTATTCAGCCTGATTTTCTCCCGTTTTTCTTTGACTTCTTCGATGAGCAGGTCTCGCCTTTTTCTTTCCTCTTCTTCAATCTCAATGACCGCATCTGAATCCAGGTAAAAAATTCCCGGAATTTTCTCGGATTGAATGAACTCCGGATTGCTTAAAACAACGTCTTCAACCATTTTCAACTGAACCGGAAAAATCAAGTCCAGAATATGATACAGCCTGAAAAGATGAATTTCATAATTCTTCTCTTTGATTCCGAAATCAAGAAAAATCTTATGGACGAGTTTGTTGAAGGTGGGAATCTTTCTGAATTCATCGACTTTTTCATCTACTTTTTTGAAGACATCCGATTCCAGAAAAATCGACTTGTTAACAAAAACCGGCGAAGCGATTTTTTCCTCGCTGACCTGAAATGTTTTTTTCTCGGAATTGAATGAAATTTTATCGGCAATGGTTCCTTTCTTGGTGGTCCGGAGTGAAAATTGGAATTTATCTTCACCAGTCTGCTCGAATATCAGACTCATTCCCTGCAATGCCTTGTAGCGATCAAAAACCTCTTTGAAACCCAGGATAAGATTCGCATCCGAATAATAATACAGCAGGTAAGATTTCTTTGTGTCGGAGTCGATGGCTTCGATTTCAATGGAATCACTGAAATGGTAGGCCCCCGGTTTTAACTTGAGGGCACCGGAATAAATTTCCCGCTGTGTCAGATAGTAGCGCGAGTTCTCATTGTCAAAGATACTTTCTTCCAGTTTTTTTCTTTTCTGTCCGAGGTTTTTTTTGTTGGCCAGTGATGATGCGGCGGAAAGGGGATTTTCATCACTGACAATCGAACTTTTCTTAAGATAATAAATCACCGAAATCAGATTCCATTTACCCCAGCCTATTGAGGTTGTCTGTTGGAAATCAATTTTATAATCGTTTTTCATCCTGAAATTCAGGGCAAAACAAAAGGCATCGAATTCTGCGTCCCCGGCTTTCACATTGATAAAATTTTCCACCAGGAAATCGGTTTTTTCCGATTTTTTATTTTCCTTTAAAAATTCTTTTATCCGGTTAAAAATATCGGGTTTAATTTCCTGCATATTCTCCTTCAGGAGAACCTTTTCGCAGATAAAGGCGATAGCATCTTCCCGGTTCAGCATCGAATACAATTTTTTCTTTAAGACCAGGAAATCCTTTTTGACCAATGGATCCTGCTTTTTTCTGGGATCATTTTCCTCGGGAATATACTCCATCTTCTCGCAGGGTTTTTTTTGCTTATGGGGCAGGAGCAGCTCGATTTTCTGTCTTTCCAAATAATCCGTATACCTTTTAAAATCAGAGGTGCCTTCGTATTTTAGAATGATTTCTTCCAGACCAAAACGGGTCCGGGTATTATCGACTTTTAAAACCACGCCCCTGTCTATCTCGATATATTTCTTGGCTCCGACCGGAATTTTTCCGGGATAGTCTTTATAAATCAGGTCTCCGATTTTATATTCGCAGTTCGGATTATACAACTTCACCCGGTCTTCTCTTTTATCCATGGTTTTATACAGTGCCAATTCATAGACCAGGGCATCCAACTCAACCGGCTTCTTTTTACCCTTCAGGAAATCCTTGATATAATTAATATCATTTTCTTCAATATTAAGGTTGACATCCACGTTAATCTATCTCCTTACTTATCATTTCATTTATGCCTCTATGATCTTGGTGCCCGAACGACCGAGCAATGCTGCCCGGAGTTTTTCCGCCGAGGTTATAATGACTTCTTTTCCGCCCCCGGCAATATACTCAATGGCAGCTTCGATTTTCGGACCCATTGACCCTGACGGGAATTGGCCGTCTTTTAACATCTTCCTGGCTTCACTCACCCCGATGGTCTTCAACGGTTCCTCATTCGGCTTGCCATAATTTTTATACACCCGGTCAACTCCGGTCAAAATAACAAACAGATCGGCGCCGGCTTCCCTGGCAATAAGGGATGAGGCAAAATCTTTATCAATCACGGCCTCAACCCCTTCGAGATAACCCATGCTGTTTATAAAAACCGGGATCCCGCCCCCGCCGGCGGCGATAACAATATTTCCTTTCTCGACCATGGTTCTGATCGACTTCTTGGGAACAATATCAATAGGCCGGGGAGAAGAAACCACTCTCCTGAATCCGCGTCCGGCATCTTCAACCATTTCCCATTTATTCTCCTTTTTCAGCTGCTGTGACCGGAAAAAAGTATAAAACGGGCCAATCGGTTTCGAGGGCTTTTCAAAAGCCTTGTCCTCGATATCAATAATGACCTGAGTCAGAATTGTGGCCACTTCTTTATCAATGGCCCTTTTTCTCAATTCATTGAGTAATGCCCGTTCGAGCATGTATCCCATGCTCCCTTCGGTCATGGCATCACATACATCCAGCGGAAGCGGAGGAATCACCAGGGAAGCCGATTCCATCTGGATCAGGATATTCCCTACCTGAGGGCCATTCCCATGAACGATGATGAGTTCGTAACCTTTGTTGATGATATCAACCATCAGTCTGGCAGCTTTTCTGGCATTGTTATACTGTTCCCTGGCACTTCCCTTGTTGTTTGCCGGGAGCATAACATTTCCGCCAAAAGCAATTAAGGCCAATTTATTCGTCAAAACCCATCTCCTTAGTAAAATCTGAGAAAAATATTCTCAGTAAATTGATAACTGGTGTCTATTTTTTAAATTTTGCGTTCAGAATTTCTTTCAAATTGGGTGTCCCGATTTCATCCAGTTCATAGGACACCCGGACTGTCGGTTTTTTGAATCGAATGATCCGACCCAAATCAATCGGTGTGGCAATAATGACCAGATCCGCCTCAACCTTATGAATGGTTTCCTCGAGATCCTTTATTTGCTGGTCGCCATAACCCATTGCCGGCAATACCGTCCCGATTCCCGGATATTTCATGAAGGTATCGGAAATGCTCTTTACCGCGTATGGTCTCGGGTCCACCAATTCAACGGCACCATACTTATAGGCGGCTGCAACGCCGGCGCCATACTTCATCTCGCCATGGGTCAAGGTAGGCCCGTCTTCAACAACCAGAACCTTCTTTCCCCTGATCTTTGCTCCATCTTCCGCAAACACCGGAGATGCGGCGTCGACCACCTGGGCATTGGGATTATGAATCCGGATATTTTCCCTGACCTTCAGGATATTTCCCCAGTCGGCGGTATCGATTTTATTGATAACGATGACATCGGCTCTCTTGAAATTGACCTCTCCCGGATAATAACACAGCTCATGACCCGGGCGATGGGGATCCACGACCACGATTTCCAGATCGGATTGATAAAAAGGGAAATCATTATTCCCGCCATCCCAGAGAATGATATCGGCCACTTTTTCAGCTTCTCTCAGTATGGCTTCGTAATCGACCCCGGCAAATACGATGATTCCATTCTTGATATGGGGCTCATACTCTTCCATTTCCTCGATGGTGCACTCATGTTTCTTCAAATCATCGATGCTTTCAAATTTCTGCACCTTCTGCTTGACCAGATCCCCATAGGGCATGGGATGACGCACCGCTGCCACCTTGTACCCCATCTCCTGGAGAATGGCGCCCACCCTTCGGGTGGTCTGGCTTTTTCCGCATCCGGTTCTGACCGCGCATACCGAGACCACCGGTTTCACACTTTTTACCATGGTCTCTCCGGGGCCCAGCAGGATAAAATTGGCGCCGGTTTTGTTCACATCGGCGGATTTACTCATGATATATGAATAAGGAACATCGCTGTAGGAAAAGTACACATCCAGGATATTAAATTTCTCAATCAGGTTAAGCAATTCCTTTTCCGGATAAATATTAATTCCATCGGGATATAAAGTGCCGGCAAGTTCTTTGGGATATTTTCGACCTTCAATATTGGGAATCTGAGTGGCGGTAAATGCCACAACTCGAATATCCTTTTTGTCTCTGAAAAAAGTATTGAAATTATGAAAGTCTCTTCCCGCTGCCCCCATGATCAAGGCATTACGCATTGTATCCTCCTATCAAAATGTTATTGGTATTTGATTTTTAAGGGTTAAGTATAATCGAAATACGGCTTCAAGTCAAATATTTTCACCTTTTTTACCGGACTTTTCCCTCATCATTCCTTTGCAACTCCCTAAAAACCAGAGAACCTTATTACGGGCAGTCGAACTGATCAAACCACAGGATCATACCGATAAAACAGGGCGCAGCCGCGGTTTCATGGGTTCCCCCCTTTATGGTAACTAGCGACACATTTGTTCCGCCATGGTTGGTTAGATTGGTTACCGCTGTCTTGGCATTCTGATAGGGCACTACCTGGTCGGCATCCCCATGATAAAAACGGACACGTGCCCGGGGTGCCCAGTTCAGGAGTGTGTTTTCTTTAAACGCGGTCACCACTTCCGGTTCATTTCCATTGAGGAAATTGGCGACAAAAGTCGATTTCATCAGTGCGCTGAAGGTCCCGGGAAGCCGGGCGATGATTTCACCCCAGGTATAGGAACCGCTGAACAAGTCCCGCATCATATCCCCGTAGGGAGATTTGAATATGTCATTCAAACGGTTCCATTGGTAAATATCATCGTAAGCAGTAAACAAATAGCCGATATATCCCATATTTGCGTAATTTTTTTTCTGGAAAACCGAACGAATGGTCCCGTATAAATCATAAGGACCGGCCATGGGGGCCACGGCTGTAATACTAAATTCATCCGCATAGTTCTGCTCAATGTCCTTCTGCACGGCCAGGGTGATATACCCACCCTCGGAGTATCCGGCCAAAAACAGTTTCGGGTCATAGAGGATTCCCCTATCATTGCAGTAATTTTTTATGGCCCGAATAAAATCAACGACTACCGTGGTATTCCCCCGGTCATGGCAGTACGGATGGATGGTAGTGGAAACGCCGAAACCCAGATAATCCGGGAGACCGACCAGATATCCCAGAGAGGACATATACAGTCCGGCAATGCCTTCAACCGAATTCAGGGGGCTTACCGAAGCGACCAGACTGCGTTTTGATTCCGTCCCGTGTTGCAGGCTAAGAATCGGGAATGACTGCTCCGAGACCGGTAAAATGAGGGCGCCTGACGCCTCGACCATTTCCCCGCTCACATCGATGGTCTGGTAGACAATCCGGACAGCATCCACTGAAAACCGGAGGCCGATGGGGATGGAAAGGCCAAAATTTGACCAGAGCAGTTTTATCTCGGCAATGGAATACGAATTAAGCAGGTTCGAACTGATGACATCGCCCCGTTCAAACGAATTGTTGTTATCGAAAACACAGCCGCTGAAAAAAACCAGATAGATGAGGAACACAAACGACGTGTAGACCGATTTTCCCATTTTGTGATCCGGATTGGATGGAAATTTAACTGAGTTCTTTTTTATCATCCCCTATAATAATGCCATTGAGTTTCCAAATCAAGCGTGTTTTATATATTTCTCCGCCAATTCCTGAAAGATCAAAATCTGACTAATAGGTATCCAGAACATCACCGGATTGAATCACGGGTCTGCGGGCGGCCGAATAGGCTGCATGCCGGGTATGAAGCCACCCGTGAAGCTGTTTTAAACTGGCGATGCTTTCCCGGGTCTTGAAAAATTGCTCCAGGCTCTCTTTTTCCTTTTTTTTTCTGGCCTTCAATGCGGCGGCGGGAATACCGATATCGGGAGCGGAACGAAACGTCAGTTGATAAACTTCACCTCCATGATCCAGGGAATAGACCCATAGAAAAATCTGTTCGGTTCGGGCCAGGTGAAATTCCGAGGTAATGATCAATAAACGCCTGAAATTACCCGGCTCGATGTGAATCACCCGGGAGAAATAGGCATTGCCAATGGTATCATAGCTGCAGGTTTCGGTAAGAATCCTGTCCGGTTTAACACCCATTTCCATCAAATAACGGGCAGCGGCGACCGACTCGAATACCGGAAATCCATTTCCGTCCAGAACCGGAGCACGGTGGACGGTTCCGGCGCTCAGGGTAATGATTGGCTCGTTTTTGCTGATTCTCAAAGCCAGGTCCAATCTCGCTTTTGTCCACAATGGGACATTCCCGCCCTCCCTGACCCCGCCGCCGGGGACCAGTATCGCATCAAACGCTGACATGTTCATTCCTTTAAAAAAAATCAAAATTTGGATAGCTAACAAAAATCACCATTGATGATACCTCATTGCAAGCGGTTTTTCCATTGAAAACCACAGAAAAAACATAAAAAACAATTTTTAGTTGACAGAATCAAATTTTTATATTATTATTACTTTGTTTTTCAAAGTACTTTGGGTTTATTAATTTACGGAGGAAAAGAATGAACCATCATCAAGCCAAAGAAGAACTCAAGCTAATCAGAGAAATGATCGAAAAAACGAAAAAAAGCCATGCCGAATCCTGGGATTTCTTCCTGATGTGGGGAATCCTGATCATTCTGGCCATTATCGGAATGCATGCCCTGGCTTATGCAAAGAAATTCAATCTCATATGGCTCAACTGGACGGTTTTCATGGGAATCGGCGGCATTGGCCAGGTTTTATTCGTCATTCGCCACCAGCGAAACGAGAAGATTAAAACCTACGCCCAGAATGCGGTTGCCCATATCAGCTTCTCCTGCGGGATCGCCTTTATTTTCACCGGTTTTATTCTGCCCCTGCTCAAAATATATCCGGTGGGCGGTATTCCCATTCTGGTCTCCCTAATCGCCGGCATCTTCCTGTTCTCCCTGGGCGGCATTTACGAGTGGACATTACTGAAATGGTGCGGGATATTATGGTGGCTGGGAGCGCTGGTCATGATATTTGTTCACTGGCATTATCGTTCCCTGATTGTAATTCCATTGATCATCGCCGGGTACATAATCCCCGGGTTGATCCTGCATGCCCGCTACAGAACCAACAGATAAAACCATGGCTCCACAGCAAATCATCCGATTGAATACCACCATCCATTCTCCGGTCAGGCTGGCGATTCTATCCATTCTCATCTCGGCTGAGCATGCGGATTTCAATTATCTGAAAACAACAACCGGCACCACGGATGGAAATTTGAGCACCCACCTGAACAAACTGCAGCAGGCCGGCCTGATCAGGATTAAAAAATCTTTCAGAAACAAGAAACCTTTAACCACCTGTTCGATAACCGAGAAAGGGAAAAAGGAATTTTCCGATTATCTCCAGAATCTTGAGCAGATCATCCACCATGATGAAAAAGAATCGGGCCCTCATGAGGAAAAACTTTGATTTCACGGCAAAAATGGGATAAAATCTTCAAATATCCGCTTAATTTAACCTGAAGGAGTTGCCGCAATGAGAAAAACCATTTTATTCATGACCATCATTTTCATATCGATAAGCGTTCAGGCCAAGAAAATCGCCGAACTGCCGGACATCATGAAACCCGACCAGATCGAAGTGGGCAAGGGCCGGTTGTTTGTCTCAGAAGGAGCCAATATTTATATCTATTCGTTGAAAGACTTTTCCCTGATTAAAAAATTCGGCAAGCAGGGAGAAGGGCCGCAGGAATTCAAAATAAACCCTTTCGGCCCTCCGATGGTTATCGCGGTTATCGATGACAAGTTCTGGGTATCCAGCGATACCAAATTAAGCACCTGGACCCTGGACGGCGAATTCATCAAAGAGATCAAGGTCCCCCCGTTTCAGGTTTTTTTTCCGGCAAAGGACAGATACCTGGCCAGCGGAACCTCCCAGGCCCAGAATGGCAAATCCTATCTCAACATCGGCCTCTATGATCAAAGCCTGAAAATGATCAAGGAGCTCTATCAATCCGATATGGAGGTTGGGCCGAATTTTTCCTGGAATTTTCCCATGAACCCGTTCAGTTTCCAGTTTTACAAAGACGTGATCTACGTGGTCGCCGGCAAGGAAGGTTTTGTCCTCTATGTCTTCAACCTGAAGGGCGAGAAAATCACCACCATTAAAAAAGAATATCCGCTGATTGAGGTGCCCGCTTCATACAAAGATGAGATTTTGTCCTGGTTTCAAAAGAGCCCCAATTTCAAACAGTATTTCGATTTTTTCAAACAGCGGATTACCTTCCGGAGCCACTTTCCGGCTATCCAGTGGATGACGGTAACCGATGACCGGATTTATGCGCTGACCTTTAAACAGAAAAATGGCCTTACCGAATGTATCATCCTGGATTTGATTGGTAACGAATTAAAGAGATCTTACCTTCCCCTGACCGGCATTCGGGGAAACACATTTGACTTTCCGGCCTTTACCATTGCCGATAAAATCTT
>CAZOWT010000089.1:0-10903 GCA_964583345.1 uncultured Clostridia bacterium | reverse complement strand
AAACAGGTCCAAGCCATGAGTCGGAAAAATATTATTTTATGCCTGTGGCTGGTATTGCTGGCTGCCGGCTCCGTTTACCTCTACCCTGAACCGGATTCGCTCAGGGGTGACGCCCTGAAAAATTTCCGGAAGATGGTTATTCTCGAAAACGGCCGGAAAAAACCCCTGGATACATTCGCTCAAAACATGTTAAAACAGTTTTCCGGGAGAAGCCGGTATGGCCACGAGCCTGCCGTCGAATGGCTTGCCCGGCTTTTGTTTTTCCCGGAAAAGGCGAGCCGGGACCGGATTTTTCTAATCGGGCATTCCGAGGTTCTGGATTCTCTGGGCGTCAATGCCACCGGAGAAAGAGACCGGTACAGTTTCGCCCAGCTGGAAAAATCGCTGGGCAGGCTGAAGGATCTGGCCTTTTCGGCTTCAAGATTGGAAGGCCAGGACCGCAGTATTGTGGAGAACGAGATCATTCTTCTATACAACAAAGTATACGTCTATCAGGAGTTGAGAAGGGCATTTCGGTTCGCCGTACCGGAACCGGATTTAAGCATATCGAACCCGGAATTGAAACAATGGCTGAAATTGCCCGAAGACCGGGAAATATTTTCCTTTTTGGAGTTGATGAAAAATATCCGGGAACTGAACCGGGCCAAACAGAGTTTCCGAAAGAATGAAAACACCGGAGGATTTCCTCCGGGAAATGAGGTTCTTAAAATTCTGGATTCCATGGAAAACTGGCTCCGGCTCAACCGGGAATCCACCTTTACCGTGATATACCGCCCGGAAAATGGAAAGGAAAACTGGTTGAGCCCCTGGCAATGCCTGAATGAAAGCTTCCAGTCTCAGGCAACGGCTCCGGACGAGGTTTTCCGGATTAATGAATTCGTCAATGATTTTATCCGGGGGCGTCAGCAGGAATTCGATCAATCGGTCCGCCGGTTCAATGACGGTGTCATGAACCGGTTGAAGGGAAAGTTGACCGCCGGCCGGGTTTCCCTGGAGGTTTTTTACAACAAAGCCGATCCCTTTTACCGGGCTCAGTTTTTTTACGGATTTTCCCTTTTTTTGTTGCTGATTTCTTTTTTAATATTGAAAAAATGGTTTTACCGCCTCAGCTTCTTTTTATTGTTATCGGGATTGTTTCTCCATCTCCTTGGGTTGGTTTGCCGGATTCTGATCATGCAGAGGCCGCCGGCCACCAATCTGTATGAAACCTTCATTTTTTCCGGTTGGATAACCGTGGTCATCGGAGTCATTCTGGAATGGTTTAAAAAGAAAAACATCGGCATCCTGACCGGCAGCATCACCGGAATCGTCATGCTGCTAATCGCCGGGAAATATGCACTGGAAGGTGATACCATGGGCATGCTGGTTGCGGTGCTGGACTCGAATTTCTGGCTCTCCACCCACGTGATCACCATTACCGTCGGTTTTGCCGGAATCGTCATCTCCGGAATCATAGGCCATGTGTATGTATTTCAGAAAATATGGATCCGGGAAAACCCGAAGAAAAAAAATATCCTGAAAAACACATTTCAGTCGGTTTACGCTACCCAGGCATTCGGCCTGATCTTTACATTTCTGGGCACGGTCCTGGGCGGAATGTGGGCGGATCAATCCTGGGGGCGTTTCTGGGGATGGGACCCCAAAGAAAACGGAGCCCTGATCGTTGTTTTATGGTCTGCACTCCTGTTTCATTCCCGGTTGTCAAACTGGATGGGCGAAAATGGCTTTTCGCTGGGCGCGATTGTCGGCATCATCAGTGTGGCCCTTTCCTGGTTCGGCATTAACCTGCTGGGCGTAGGGCTCCATTCGTACGGGTTTACCTCCGGGATTGCGCTGGCACTGTCAGTCTTTATTGTTGTGGAATTTATTTTTGTTTTTTCCATGGCTGTATATATCCGCAAAAAAGGGCTCCTCTAACCAGGAAATGGTTTGCCGCCCGGCAGACCCACCCGCAAAGCAAGCCGATTCCCTCGGAAAAAAATGATGGCAGCTGCGGGTTACTGGTTTTTTTCCTGGTATTCCTTCAGTGTGGGTACAGTCAGGAGATTTAATTTTTCTTTGGCCAAATCCTGGTTAATCTTTTCCAGTTCTTTTTTCATCATGAGTTGGAAGGCGGAATCGATCTCCTGAATTTCGGTTTCCAGAGCGTTCATACGCTGAACCTGCGACGCTGTCGGCCGGCCTCCGTAGTTGTTGATCACCCCGTAAAGCTCGACCACCTTTTCCCTGAGCTGCTCTTCCCCGGTAATTCCCTGTTCTTCCCGGGTGGCAGCCATTTTCTGGTAGAGAATATCCAGATTGGAAGCCAGCTGCTTCAATTTTTTTTGCAGGGCAGAGCTTTTTGTTTTCTTGACCAGGTCCCGGGCCTGATCCCGGATTTGAGAGACACAGGTTGCCGTATAGGCCAGGTTTTCCTGCATGTGATACAATTTCCAGACAATTTTCTGCTGGTATTGCCGGTCTTCCGGCGGGTGGGGATAATCATCGGCGAACTGGATCTTGATTTCATTGGTCAGCACTTCCTTGCCTTTTATCAGTTTGACCTGGTAGGTTCCTTCCGGTGTCAGCGGACCCCTGAGGGCATATCCTGCCAGTTGTCGGGCAGCCGGTACCTTGGGGGGCTTTAGCCTCGGGTACCAGTAGACAATATTGACGCCCCTCTGTTTTCCGCCCGGTAATTCTTTTACCAGTTTACCCTCCGAATCATAGATTTCCACTTTCAGGTCGCCGAACAAATGCCTGCGGTTCAAATAATAGCAAATTTTTCCGACTTCCTGGGGATTGGTTCCGGTCCACTCGCCGGATTGAATTTCGCGGTAATCGCCGCCGGTTGTCCGAATGACCACCGGGGCAGGCTCGAAAAGGTGAACCTTTTCCCGAAGCACGGGTTGACGAATTTTCCTCAGCAGGGTTATATCATCAATGATATAAATTCCCCGGCCGTGGGTACCGATAATCAAATCGGCTTCCCGGGGATGAATGGCCAGGTCATGGACCGCCACCGGCGGAAAATTCCCGGTGAATTGAGCCCACTGAAGACCGCCGTCGATGGAGATAAAAAGTCCTGATTCCGTACCCAGGAACAGCAGATCCGGGTTGACCAGATCATCCCGGATGACGCGGCAGTATCCCTTGATCGAATCGGAGCCGAGGGATGTCCAGCTCTCTCCCAGGTCGGTTGTCCGGTAAACATAGGTCTTCATGTCGCCGTTCCGGTGGCCGTCGAAAACCACATAGGCCGTGGCCGCATCATGACGGCTGGCCTGAATTCCGCTGCACCAGGTATGGGGGGGTAATCCGGGGATGGCGGAAACCACATTTTTCCAGGTTTTTCCGCCGTTCCGGGTGACCTGCAGGTTGCCGTCGTCGGTTCCGGCCCAGACGATATCATGATTTTTCGGGGATTCGCTGATGGCATAAATGGTGCAGTGGTTCTCGGCATTGGTATTGTCAATGGTCAGGCCGCCTGATTTTTCCTGCTGCTGTTTCCGGGGGTCATTGGTGGTCAGGTCCGGGGATATCCGCTGCCAGGAATCTCCGCGGTCAGCGGAGCGGAATAAAAACTGGGAACCGATATAAATCGCGTTTTCGGTTACCAGAATAGGCGTGTTCCAGTTGAACCGGAATTTCGGTTCTCCGGATCCGGGATAAGGCTTGATGTCTTTGATCTCGCCGGTATCGCGGTGAATCCTGAATACATTTCCTCCCTGGTATTCGCTGTACACGATATTCTTGTCCAGGGGATCGGAGAAAACATAGAAACCGTCTCCATAGCCGACGCTGACCCAGTCGCTGTTTTTGACCCCGCCTGGGCTGCTCGAAGGGGCAGTCCAGGAACCGTTGTCCTGCAAGCCGCCGTAGACATTGTAGGGTTTTTCCATATCAAAGCTGATCCGGTAAAACTGGCTGACCGGGAGGTTGTTCAAAAACCGCCAGCTGTAACCCTTGTTATAGGAGACATAGACACCGCCGTCGGTTCCCAGAATCATGTGTTTGGGGTTGGAGGGATTGACCCAGAACGCATGGTAGTCGACATGGGGGCCGCCCACCTGGGTAAAGGTTTCGCCGCCATCCTGGCTGATGCCCAGGACGAAACCCGGTTTGTAAAGGGTCTTGTGGTCCTGCGGATCAACGATTAACAGGCTGAAGTAAAACGGCCTTTCATCGACCACCGGCGAGGTGGATACCTTGGCCCAGTGTTCTCCCATATCCTGAGATTGATACAGGGCGGTCTTCTTTGACTCCACAATGGCGTATACCGTGCTGGGGCGGGAAGGGGAAACGGCAATGGCAATTCTTCCCAGCGGCTCCGCCGGGAATCCCTGCTGAATTTTTTTCCAGGTTTTCCCACCGTCCAGCGTTCGGAACAGACCGCTTCCCGGGCCCCCGGAATTGAAAGAATAGGGGGTGCGGCGAAATTCCCACATGGCGGCGTAAATGATATTGGGGGATTTCGGGTCCATTTTCAGGTCGGCGCAGCCGGTGTTCGCATCGACAAATAATATTTTTTCCCAGGTTTTTCCGCCGTCAACGGTTTTGTAAACGCCACGGTCGGTATTGGCGTTCCATAAATGGCCCATGGCTCCTACGTAGACGGTATCCGGGCTCTGGGGATCAATGAGAATGCGGCTGATCCGTTCGGTTTCCCTGAGTCCCATATTCGCCCAGTTGTCCCCGCCGTCGGTGGTTTTGTAAATGCCGTCACCCACGGAAACGCTGTTGCGGGTCCAGCACTCGCCGGTTCCCACCCACACGGTGTCGGGACGGGTCTGGTCGATGCAAATGGAACCGATGCACTGAATGTACTTTTCAAAAACCGCTTTGAATGAAGAACCGCCGTCGATGGATTTCCATACCCCGCCGCCGGCAGCGCCGACATAAATGGTATTCGGGTTTTCGTTGACCGCATCCACGGCCGATATGCGGCCGCTCATGACAGCGGGCCCGATGGGCCTGGCCTTTATGGCGCCGAAAATATAATCATCGATTTTAACCGGTTCCTGCACCTCATTATCCGCCCGGGACATGACGGGCATCAACAAAGACAGTACCAGCAGAAATGAAAAAATTGGTTTCATGAACCTTCTCCTTAGATTAGCGGATGGCTATCCTTCTTTTTGTTCGGTCGGCGGTTCCTTCTTCTCCGGCATGGTAAACATGCTGTCATCCAGTTCAGGATTGATTTCAACTTTTTCCAGGGTCAGCTGGCGAACCGTGTTTCCTCCCACTTTGATCTCGGTGGAATGGGGAATGAGCAGCCCGTCCACTTCCTTGAAATCTCCCTGAAAGGTATCGACTTCGTATTCGTTCTCACCCTGTTTCACCTTGGACGTGATCTTGATGGGCAGGAAGTATTCCGAATCCATATAGATATATCGGACGTTCCCGTTCTTGGTGGTCAGCTTAAGTTTATAGACTTCGGTTCCCTCGAGATCCTCTTTGCCCATCAATTCCACCTGGTGTCCCTTTGATTTGTAATCGACCAGGTCCCCATCGATATCCGCGTTTTCAGCCAGGTCTTTGGTTTGCTCTTCGGTCAGTTTTTGGGGATCGGAATTGCCGCCGAAGGGGAAGATGCCCCAGGCCACATTTCCGTCGTACGCCTGCACCATCTCCATTCCCTGAATGGTGGCGTTCAACCGGAATTTGTTCGGGCGCTTGTTGAATACCACGGCCGGCCCTTCGATGCCCTGGGTGATGAATTTGAAAGTTGATTTCATGGTCTGGATGGATTTCAATTTTTCGTACCCGCCTGAAGCCTCGATGTTTTTCTTAATGACCTCATCCACGGTCAGATCCGCGGCGAGCAGATTCAGCGAGATGAGTAAAACGAATCCGAGAAAAAGGATTTTTTTCAATGACATTTTTCCTCCTAATTTTTTAAATGTTTTTATTTCAAATAATTATATATACGTCCGCTGAATTTTTTGGTTCAATTTATGATCATTTTAATGGGGAAAAAGAGGGATAGAATCAATTCAACCCATGGGATTCCCGGGAATCTTCTTGATTTCCCCCTTGACCAGGGAAATTATCCGGGGAATTTTTTCTTTGATTTCCGGTGAGAGTTCCATTCCCCGGCTGAGGACCTTGGGTTCTATTCCGATCACGACGGTTTCCGGTGTTTTCCCGATTAATCCGGACAGGTGAATGACCTCCAGGATGCCAATCTGATGGACGGATGTCTTGAATAGGTCCGGGCAGGCGGGGGCGTCTTTGATACCGAACCGGTAAATCGATCCGGGTTTTCCTCCGCCCTTTACCGAGTCGATGACGATGAGATAATCGGTGTCAGTGATGATGTTGAGCAGTCCGAACCCGTCGGTCCCACCCTCGATGATTTCAATTTCGGGCAGGGAATCCATTTTCTGAAGTTCCCGGATAACATGGATTCCCGCGCCTTCATCCGAGAGAAGCTCGTTTCCCACTCCCAGGATGGTTATTTTGGGGGAGGGGATTTTTTTATCCCCTCCCCCGATATTCATATTGGTTGCAGAATTGATTCTTTTAGGAAAACCCGGCGCTACTCCACGATGAATTTTTTGATCTTGTTGCTCTTCGGATCAATCAAATGAACCGCGCAGGCCAGACAGGGATCGAAACTTCTGACGATTCGAACCACGTTGATGGGATTTTCCGGATCCGGAACCGGGGCTCCGATCAGGGATTCCTCATACTGTCCCCTGATTTTTTTCCGGCAACGCGGGGAGGCATTCCAGGTGGACGGAACCACGCACTGGTAGTTATCGATTTTTTTGTTTTTAATGGATATCCAGTGGCCCAGGGATCCCCGGGGGGGTTCATAGAACCCGGCGCCGGTGCTGTTATCCGGCGGTTCCCAGTGATCGGTATCATGAATTTTGAAATTGGGTTTGGTCATTTCCGAGAGCAGTTGGTCGCACCATTCGTAACAGGCGTCTACCACCATACTGGTTTCCAGTGCCCTGGCGGCGTGACGGGCGACCACTCCGGGTTTTACACCCTTGCCCACCAGGCCGAGCAGGTCCGCATTCTTGGAAATCAACTGGCGTGCCAGGGGTCCGACCTCCATGGCCATTCCGTCATAGCGCGGCGCTTTGATAAATGAATAGCCCTTTTTCTTGTTCAGGTTGAATACGGTCTGTCCATGGGAGGGATGAAGCGGTGAGGCGCCCGAATACCATGAATAATCGATGGCTTCGGTGATTTTATCCGTATTGATCGGCTCGACAATAATGTTGGCCGGATTCAATTTTTTGATGACGCCGGACGGGAAAAGCAGGTCTTTCTGGGGAGGCTTTTTCTGGAGGGATCCGTAGGACATGTAATTGGTGTGGCCGCATCCGAGTCCCATTTTCGCCAGCGGGAACAGGGGACCGGTTCCGAAGGCCAGGACATCGGGCAGGTACACATTTTTCACGAAATAAGCCTGCTCATCCAGCATGTTGCGGAACTTAAGCACCTGATTGACATCGGGCAGCTGGGTGAATCCGCCGGCCACGATACTCTGGTAGTGGGGCTGCCGGCCGCCGAAAATGGCTCCCATATTCCGGGCCTTGGCCTGCATGGACAGGGCCTCGATATAATGTTTGACGGCGGTGATCACCGTTTCCGGGTCATTGACACAGTATTCGTCCGGGGTATAGCGCGGGGTGAGCGGGTAGGTGTCGTTTGATTTGACCAGGGACAGGACTTTATCCTTGATGGCAACCAGGTCCTTGTCTTTTCCCTGATAATTGGCAATGGCCATGATATCCAGATAATCCAGTGCCGAAAGGTGGTAAAAATGAAGGGGGTGGTCGTAGATATACTGGGCCCCCATCACCAGATTTCTCAGCAAGGTGCCTCCGGTGGGGACAGTGGCGCCAAAAGCGTCATCCAGGGCATAGGCGGAGCACAACTGATGCACGCTGTAGCAGACGCCGCAAATTCTTGAGGTCACATAAGAGGCGTCCCGGGGATCTTTATCTTTCAGCAATATTTCCATGCCCCGGGCCATGGTGCCCGAGCTCCAGGCGTCTTTCACTTTTCCGTTTTCGATTTCAACCTCGATTTTTAAATGGCCTTCTATTCGGGTAACCGGATCGACAACGATTCTCTTTCCCTTTCCCATGTTATGCCTCCTTGTTCGCTTTGGATTTCTTTGCTATCCTGGAAGCGTACCGGGTATTCTTTTCGTACAATCCGAGGGCATCAGCAAAGAGCGGGCTCATTCCCTTATAAAAAACCGGTTCCGCGCAGCCCATGCACCCGGCCCCGCAATCGATGCAGAAATTCTGGCCGTCATTCCATCTTCGCACCGGGCAGTCGGAATATGTTTCCGGTCCCTTGCAGCCTTTTTCAATCAGGCACCAATTCTTCTGTTTGGGATCGTTCCAGTCTTTGAGGTATTTTTCGTCCTCAAAATATGAACGCCGCCTGCAGTTGTCATGAACGACCTCGCCGAAATACATCAGCGGCCTTTTGTGTTCATCCAGCGGCGGCACGCTCTGGGTGACCAGGTAATAAACGATGGTGCCCACCAGATGGTCGACATGAACCGGGCAGGTGGACAAATTGATAATGGGTTTATTTTTGACGATTTCACCGACGCCGACCGCTCCGGTGGGTCCGGCAGCCGGGATACCGCCGAAGGTCGCGCAGGCCCCCACGGCGATGATGGCTGCGGCGTTGGCTGCCGCCTCCAGGACAATGGACTTGAAGGGCCGGCCGCCGATCATGCAGAAACGGTCATCGGCAGTGGGAATCGAACCTTCGACAATCAACACGTAGCCGCCCTGTTTTACGGTTGCCTGGTACGCGGCCTCGGCCTGGTGGCCGGATGCGGCCATGATGGTTTCGTGGTACCGGACCGACAGTTTATCCAGTATGAGCGATGCCACCGGGGGATTGAGTGCTCCCGCAAAAGATATCGTACAACCGGCGCAATCCTGGCCTTCCAGCCAGATGACCGGGGGTTTGTTGGATGTGGATGCCGCAATGGCTGCCGAGAGTTTGCTGGCAAATTCGAGTTTGGAAACGCCCATGACAGCCGCCATGGTTCCGCAAAATTTCATGAAGTCGCGTCGGGAAATTGATCCTAAAAATTGACTCACTTTTGCCTCCTTATATCCATATTTTATTTGATTTGATTATGAATATCCGGGAAAAGATTTTGCATGAAAGGAAAAACGGTCGCACAGATAAAATTATGAATAAGTGAAAAAAAAAAGTCAACCCGGTTTTTGGTTTTTTTGAAAATTATTTGTTGGTTCGGCCTTTCCGAATGAACAGGGACATTGGAAATTTTTATCTTTGCGGTTTTTCTGTTATAATGGGCCACGGTTGCTTTAACATGAGAGCCAATGGCCAGCGCATAAAAAAGAAACCCACATCGCCGGAAAGCCGGCGGGTGCAGATTATGTTTAAGGGAATTGTCCAGGGAGTGGGATTCAGGCCCTTCCTTTACCGGGCGGCAAAACGCTTTGCCCTGTCCGGTTTTGTCAAGAATACGGCCCAGGGCGTGATTCTGGAGGTTGAGGGAGAAAAAATCGATGATTTTATCCGGACCGTCATCGAGCAGCCGCCGCCTTTGTCCAGGATTGAAAATTACCGGGTGAAGGATATTAAACCGCTTTTTTCGAAAAAATTTGAAATCGTTTCCAGCGAAAGCGACGATTTTGTCGATTTGCTGGTATCGCCGGATATTGCCATATGCGGGAACTGCCGGAAAGAACTGTTTTCTCCGGCTGACAGGCGCTTCGGGTATCCGTTCATCAATTGCACGGACTGCGGGCCCAGGTTGACCATTATCCGTTCTTTGCCCTATGACCGGCCCGGGACCACCATGAAGGTATTTGACATGTGCCCGGCCTGCGGAAAAGAATACACCGACCCGCTGGATCGGCGCTACCATGCCCAGCCGGTTTCCTGTTTTGACTGCGGCCCGGTTTTGTCCCTGATCCGGGACGGGCGCCTGGAAAAAGCGGATCCCCTGGATGAAGCCATCAGGAAGTTGAAGCAGGGATCCATTCTGGCGGTCAAGGGGCTGGGCGGGTATCACCTGGCCTGCCGGGTTTTTTCGGACCGCGCCATCGCCAGATTGAGAAAATTGAAAAAGAGAAAGAGCAAACCCTTTGCCCTGATGGGGACGTTGGAGATGATTGATCGGCATTGCCTTGTCTCCGAAACCGAAAAAGAATACCTGTGTTCGCCTTCGGCTCCGATTCTGCTGCTGGAAAGAAGGGATGATTCAACCATTTCCGGCCTGGTCGCTCCCGGTCAGAACCGGATCGGGTTCATGATTCCCTATACCCCCCTGCATTTGCTGCTGATTTCCCGGATGGGGGAACCGCTGGTGATGACCAGCGCCAATTTTTCCGGAGAGCCGATCCTGTATCGGGATGATTTCGAATTGTTATCCGGCCTTTCCGATTTGATCCTCGCCCATAACCGGGATATTCAATGTTTTGCCGATGATTCCGTGGCCTGTGTCTTTGATAAAAAACTGGTCATGGTCAGGCGGAGCCGGGGGTTTGTGCCCCTGCCCGTCGATCTGCCGCTGCCGGTGTCCCGCAATGTCCTGGCCCTGGGGGCCATGCTCAAAACCACCTTTACCATCATGTTCAAGGACCGGGCGATTGTCAGCCAGTACATCGGCAATACCGATTCCCCGGTTTCGGTGGAAGCGGAACGAATCCTGATAAAGCACTATCAGAAATTGTTTTCATTTTTCCCGGAGACCGTGGTCATGGACAAACACCCGGATTACCCCAACCGCTTGCTGGCCGGGGAATACCCGGAAAGCGAAATCGTGGAAATTCAGCATCACCGGGCGCATGTGGGGGCCTTGCTGGCTGAAAATAAGGAACTGGGGAAAATTATCTGCATTTCCATGGACGGAACCGGTTTCGGCGATGACGGGAAAATATGGGGAGGGGAATGC
>CAZOWT010000088.1:0-10967 GCA_964583345.1 uncultured Clostridia bacterium | reverse complement strand
TTTCCAGACTGAAACCGATATTTCCGGGCCGTCAGTCCATATCAGTCGAAGCTCGTCCTGATTGGTCAGGTAATAATAATAAGGCATCTTTTTCAGATTCATTTTTTCCAGGCTGAGATCCGTTAAATCGAATATGTATAAATCACCATCGGTTTTTATCAATACTTTTTTCTGGATGAAATTTTCGAATTTCCGTCGTAATCTTTTTATATGGCCATTCATTCGAAAAATTTCTTTTGCTGATTTTCCCATTTCATAGAGAATCATGCCCTCCCCGGTGAACCTCAAAATGCGGTTGTCCCAGGTTGATATGGCTATAGCCGGGAACAAATCCTCTACCCGGCCATCTTCGAATACCCGGTAAACGTTTTTTCCGATTGCGGAATTTTTACGGTCAAATGTCAAAATAAAAAATTGGAGTGGATTGTTGGCAACGCCGGAAATCATGTGAAATATTTCATTCCCAAAATCTTTTTTTATGGGGATGAATCGGGTCTGATCCCCGGCCACTTCCATGATCTGATAGTTTCGGTGACCCAACCGGGTAAGTAGAAAATATGCCCTTTTCTCGATCACAGACCGGATATCGATAAAATCATGAAACCAATACCCTCTCGGGATCAAATAACGCTTCTCAATCTCTCCCGAATACGGGTTCAATCTGACCAATTGTTCGGAATTTTCTGTATTCGAAAACAAACTGGCAAGAACAGCACCGTTATTTTCAAATAGCGGTGAAACTGAAAACCGGATGGTTTTTCCTTCTCCCTTCTTGTTTTGGATAAACGTTGTGTTCCTGGACACACTGAAAAGTGAACCGTTTTTTGTCAAGTAACAATGCCACCATTTGACGTTGGAAGTGATATAGGTGAGACCGAACAATATAAGTAGAAAAACAATCAGGGCGGGAATATATTTTCTGTTGAAATGAGAAACCGGACGGATGTCATAGCGGTGAAAAAAAAGAATAAATAGGATTGGGAATATCAAAAAAGACAATCCGGCCTGGATAGCAATAGCGGTATCCATTTTGCTGAAATCCAGATATCGAATAAGGAAATAAAGTCCCAGTGAAAGAAAAAGGGTAATAAAAAATGTGCTCAGAAAGCTCTTCATGCTCAATGAAAGGGAAACAGACAACAAAAATACCGTGAGAAAAAGGAAAACGAAGCGATAATCAGGCCATAAAAAATGGACCGAAAACTGTTGATATATCAGCTCATAAACCACCAGTGTTACCGAGATTACAGTTAGGCGTGGGAAAAATTTTGAAAAAAACAATTTCAATCGTGAAGATGGCAGGGACAGCATATATTCCATTGCGCCCTCTTGCCTTTCCCGTTCGAACATGGACCAGCCAATAAAAGAGGCGAAAAATATCAGGAATATTTCCAATGCCGGTGCAAGATAGACATCTTTGTCGGTAAACAGCAATCCCATAACCAGAGCCAGCAGCAGCAAAACAATAACCAGACTGTCTTTGATGATCTTTTTCAATTCAATGAGAACCATATTCTCCCCCGATAAATGCCCTGAGGATTTCAGATAGTGACACATAATGTATCTTCTCTTCCACTTTAAGTTCTGTCGTATAGGGATAGATGAAGATTTCACTCATGCTTTCCCAGGTTTTTTGAAATACAACCGGTAGTTTTGCGGGCATCCGGTCTGAATAGATTTTTACAATTTTTTTCTTCAGTTCATCAACCGGTTCATCAATGACCACTTTCCCCTTGTCCATTAACACCAAACGATCGAAAATTCCTTCGATTTCGAATGAAGATTGAGCGGCAACAATTACCGAAAGTTGATTTTCCTCGATCAACTGCAGGATTGATTTTAAAAAATATTCCCTTAAATGGGGATCCAGAAAGTGAATCACATCATCGATCAGCAGGTATTCGGGTTGGATTGAAAGCGCCAATGAAAGAAAAAACAGGGTTTTTTCCCCCTTTGAAAGGGTAGCGATTCTTCGGTTTTGATCAAGAGCAAATTCACCGATTCCCAGGTAAGAGAAATTCGGGAAAAAAGACCCATGAAACCGTATGGCTTCCTTTACTTTTAACCCATCATAAAAACTGATCGAAGCCGGGATATAGGCCGTAATTTCCTGGCTGGATGAGCCGATTTTCCGGTTATTTATAAGAATTTGTCCCTTCTGTGGAAACAATACATTGGACATACACCTGAGAAGAGTCGTTTTTCCCGAACCATTGGCACCTGCCAACAGGACACTTTCCCCTTTCTGAATATTTAAATTCAGGTTGTCCAGTGCTTTTTTCTTGCCAAAATTTACACTCAAATGATTGATTTGAATCATATTATCTCCCCAGGAATATCGCCAGCCAGGCCATGATTCTGAAAGGATTAAATCTGGTTTCCACCGCCTTTTCAATAACCGACAGAAAAAAATCATTGGCGCACAGCAGGCAAAAAACCATCCCGATCAGAATCGTATAGACGATCAAACCTTTAGAAAGAAATTTTGTCGCTGTTTTCATTTATTTTTTTTAAAAAAATTCATGATCAGATCTTTTAAATGATCGCGGGAAATACCCATTTCGACTGCCTTTTCCATAAATTTTAAAAATTCATCTTCGAGCAAATGGCTTTTTTCCAGATCGAATTTCCCAACTTTTTCAATCCAGAAACCCTTGCCGGCACGGCCGCCTATAATTTTCTCCAGGCTCAGATCCCTGTAAGCTCTGGCAACCGTATTGGGATTGATTTTCAAGAATGAAGCCATTTCTCTGATTGACGGCAGCGGATCATTCTCCCGGACAATTCTCTTGGCAATGGCATGTTTTATCTGTTTCTTCAACTGTTCATATACCGGTACGGGTGAAGCAAATTCGATTTCAATTTCAGATAAAATAACGTTTTTCACTGTATTAATATATTAATACAGTGATACAATTTTGTCAACTTTATTTTTATTTTTTTTGACAATCGCCCCTAATTTTTTTATGATCAAAGGTAAAATTAAAATGAAATTTTTTGCCGATTTCCATATTCATTCCCGATTTTCACGGGCTACCAGCCGGAACCTGGTTCCCGAATACCTGGATATCTGGGCCCGTAAAAAAGGGATCCAGGTTATCGGGACCGGAGATTTTACCCACCCCGGATGGCTTAAAGAGCTGGAAGAAAAATTATTGCCTGCCGAACCTGGTTTATTTAAACTTAAACAGGACTGCCTTTTGAATGACCAATCCGACTCCCAAAATGTCGGCGACTTCAGGCCGAGATTCATGCTGACAGCCGAAATCAGTACCATTTACAAGCGGTCAAACCGGGTTCGTAAAATCCATCATCTGGTCCTTTCACCCGATTTTGCAACCGTAAAAAAAATCCAGAGAGAATTAAATCGCATAAAAGCGAATATCACTTCTGACGGTCGCCCCATCATCGGCCTTGATTCCAGAAACCTGCTGGAAATGCTTTTATCGGTTTCCGGTGAAAACCAGCTGATACCGGCTCACATCTGGACCCCCTGGTTCTCGGTTCTGGGTGAAAAATCCGGTTTTGATTCCATAGAAGAATGTTATGGCGACCTCTCCGATCATATTCATGCCGTGGAAACCGGTCTTTCATCCGATCCGCCCATGAACCGTTTGTGCGGTTTTCTGGATCAATATACGCTGATCTCCAATTCGGATGCCCATTCTCCGGAAAAACTCGGCCGGGAAGCCAATATATTTGATACAGACCTGTCATATAAATCTATTATCCAGGCCATAAAAACAGGCAAATCGCCGCAATTCCTGGGGACAGTCGAATTTTTTCCCCAGGAAGGAAAATACCATTATGACGGACACCGGAAATGCGGCATCTGCTGGAATCCGGCCGAAACATTTAAAAACCATGCTATCTGCCCGGTCTGTGGAAAAAAAGTAACCGTGGGTGTCATGAACCGGGTGATGCAACTGGCGGACAAAAAGGTTGAACAGTCCGGTCATTTTCAACCCCCTTTCTTTCCGGTGATTCCCCTGAAGGAAATTTTATCCGAAATATGCGGTGTCGGGCCATCATCAAAACGGGTTTCACAGCTATATGATTCACTGATCGAAAGCTTAGGAACTGAGTTTGATATCCTTTTGAATTTATCCACGGATGAAATAGAACTAAAATCAAACCATGAAATTTCTGAAGCCATTTCCCGAATGCGGGCCGGAGATGTTCTTATTCAGGAGGGATTTGACGGCGAATTCGGAAAAATCAGGGTTTTAAAATGATGAACCGATGAATTTCCTTAGGTACCCACTGGATACTTTTCAACGATCATTATTATTCTTTTTTTTCCATCATAAAACTTTTTTTATGGTTTCGGAAAGCTGTTTGATTCCATTCTCGATTTGGGGAATGGTGGGGAAAGAGTAATTCAATCTCATGGTATGGTTACCCGAATTGTCACAATGAAAAGGGCGACCAATAACATAAGCCACATTGTGTTCGATGGCTGTCATGAATATTTCCCTGGTATCGATTCGTTCCGGAAGTTTAAGCCATAAAAACATTCCCCCCGAAGGTTTCGACCAGGAAACCTCATCAGGCATGTTTTTCTCCAGGGCATTCAGCATGGCTGTCGACTTCGGTCGGTAGCAGGCAATGGCTTTTTCAATGGTTTCTTTCATCCTCCCCTTTTTTATATATTCGGCCAGAATCAGCTGATTAAATGACGGTGTACACAAATCAACCGATTGCTTCAGCATAACCATTTTGTCGATCAGATCGGGTTCGCCGACCATCCAGCCTATTCTCATTCCGGGAAAAAGTATTTTGGAAAAAGTCTTCAACATCAAAACGCCTTTTCCGTGGGTAAGCGTCCACAAACTTGGCAAAACTTCACCGGTAAAACTCAACTCCCGATAAGGAGAATCTTCAACCAATGGAATATTTCTCTCCATGGCAATTTTTATCAGATTCTCTCTCCTTTCCATGCTCATGGTAATACCGGAAGGATTTTGAAAATCGGGTATGGTGTAGATGAAACGCGGCTTTTTGCCTTCGCCATCCAGCCGGTCCAGTGTCTCCAGCAGTTTTTCGATATCCATCCCCTGATCATCCATGGGAATTCCCCGCATATCCGCACCGCATCGTCGAAAGGCCTGAATGGCACCCAGGTAACTGGGCAGTTCCATGACAATGGGATCGGTTTCGTCCAGGAATAGCAATGAAAGCAGATCCAATCCCTGCTGGGAAGAAGAGGTCAGGCAAATCTGCTCAATGGATGAACGGTCACCGTATTCACCCATATGCTGGATCAGGGCCTCAATCATATCATCCTCCCCCTTGGTTGGGCCGTATTGCAGTGCCAGATAACCTTTTTCAGTCAAAACTTTCCGGGTGATGTCGATGATATCATCGATAGGGAAAAGGTCAGGATCAGGCAACCCCCCCCCAAAAGAAATGACGCCCTCTTTTCGGGTCCATTTCAGTATTTCTCTGATTTCCGAGCGAACGATGCGTTTCGAGACACTGGAAAACGTATATGACATAGAAGCCTCCTTATTTTTATGATGATTAAAAACACGGGCTGATAATGGATATGAATGACGCTTTAATCCTTTTATTCAAACCTGATCCTTAAATCTGCGGATTGAAAATGTCTAAATTGTATTTTACGTGGCTAATAAACCAAAGTCAATATCCAATCCGGAGAAAAAATCACCGGTCCAATATTGTCCGGAATAATCATGCGGCACTCATTTTTGCTTCATTTCACCATTGAAGTGCCAATATTTTCTTGATATATTATTGATTCATGAAAAAAAGAAACCAGAAAAAACCAGATACGCCTGAATCCCAAAAATCAATAGCAAGTTCTTCGGCCGGAAAATACGGATGCAATTCCGGTGTGGGCAGCATCGATAGGCTCTTGCTCAAACATCCCCGGGAGGCATTCGTCAATCAGGATGTGGCAGATGCGCAGTGGAAAGATCTCAATTACCTTTCCCGGCCGGAATACCCTTCGGTGGCCAGAGAATATGAATATTTTGTTTCCATTTTAAAAAAGTATATCCATCATATCTATTATTGCCCTTTCAAAAAAGAAACCGGTCTGGATTCAATATATATTCATGATCCGGTGATCATGACCCCCGCCGGCGCCATCCTGTGCAATATGGGAAAGGAACTGAGAAAAAACGAACCGCCTGCCGCCGGTGAATACTTGAAAAAGCTGGATATTCCGATTATCGGATCAATCACCGGCAACGGCCATGTGGAAGGCGGCGATGTGGTCATTTTCGACGAAAGGACCATAGCCATTGCCCATGGCTACCGAACCAATAGCGAGGGAATCAGGCAATTCAGGGAATTGACAGCCGATTTTGTCCGAGAACTGGTGGTGGTTCCCCTCCCCCACTGGAACGGCCCGGCAGATATTTTGCATCTGATGTCCATCATCAGTCCCATCGATATTGACCTGGCCGTGGTATATTCAAGACTGATGCCAATTTCCTTTCGCCAGTGGCTGATCCATAGAGGGTTCCGGTTAATCGAAGTTCCGGATTCGGAATACGATAGCATGGCCTGCAATATCCTGGCCATCTCTCCCCGGATATGCGTCATGCTCGAAGGAAATCCGGCAACAAAATCAAAACTCCAGGCAGAGGGCGTCAAGGTTGAAGAATTCCCGGGGAATGACCTTTGCATCAAGGGTGGCGGGGGCCCGACCTGCCTGACCCGCCCTTTGCTCCGGATTGATTGATAGGATATAAAAAAAATGAATATTTTTTTGGCATATATAAATAAAAGCGGGAAAGACAGATGAAATACGGAATGTGGACTTTTTTGGTGGGATTGTTGGCTTTTGCCATTTTTACACTGATTGATATCCCGTTCTGGCTGGTCATGGTTACCATCATCCCATTTCTGATTATCGGTTTGATTTACGGATCATTTCTTTACAGCTTCAGGGAATCCCTGAAAATGGAAACGATCCCTAATTCAGGTTATAAAAAAAGAACCGACGCCCTGGATCGGGAATCAATCCGGATTGAGGCTTTGGGATTCCGTAAAATCGATCAATTCTACCTGAAAACCATTCCCGATTCGGTTACCTATGTCTTTAAACACGAAAGAGAACCCATCTGTTTCTGCATTTACCATTTCGGAAAAAAATTCGCCTGCGATTATGTGACCCGCTATAGAAATGGATTTTTCTTGACCACTTCGGATGCCATTGATTCGGGCATGACGCCACGGCCCTCGAAAGCATTGCTGCAAATATTTCCAGACCAGACTTATGAAAAATTATTAAACGAACATCGGGCTGCGCATGCGTATATCAACCGGAATAGTATCAACATTTTTGATATTCCCGAAACCGAGTTCAGGTTTTATTTCATGAAATGCCTGCATGAGCAATCGGAATATATCAGAAAATACCCTTTCTGGCCGATCTTACTGCTCATTCGCACCCTAATTCAATACGGAAGGAAATTCTGCCGGACCGTTCCGGATCAATATCCTTCCGGATTTGCAGATCTCTTGCTCGAATCCGCCCGCCCGGCTCAGCATTGAAACTCGCATGGTTGCCTTGACGTACATTTATTCCCTATGGTGAAAAATTCCCGGTGAAGGGCCCGTATGACATGTTCAGCCTGATTGTTTTTTACGATAAAGTAAGAGGAAACCTCAGAAGCACCGGCGGAAATCATTTCCACATTTACCCGCACACCGGAAACCGCTGAGAAAACCGTTGCCGCTACCCCTTCTTTTCTCAACATTCCCTCGCCCACAATCGCGATCAGCGCCACATCATCCTCCATGCCTACTTGTTCAATTGCCTGCTCCGGTATCATTTTCAGGACTTCAAATCCCTGGTCCGCATCGGATTTATCCACCAGCAGATTGATTGAAGTTTGAGAGGTAATGATGGAAAAGATATTGATCTGCTGATTCGAAAGGGCCTGTCCGATTTTTGAAATAATTCCAGGTTTGCAACCCACTCCCGGTCCGTATATTTTCAGCAAAGCAATATGACGGTTGCAGGTAACGCCTTTGATGATGGTATCGGCTTGAAAACCTTCTGGAGATATGATGGTCCCAGGTTTAGCGGGATTCTGGATATTCAGGATATTCATCTCGATACCCATTTCCATGAGGGGCTCAATGGTCCGGGGATGCATGATTTTTGCGCCGAAGTAAGACAATTCCGCAGCTTCCTTATAGGACAGGCGATCGATTTTTCGTGAATCGCAAATAATCCGGGGATCAACGCTCATGAAACCATCGGCATCCTTCCAGAGTTCCAGCGAAGTGGCCCGAAGCCCGTATGCCACCACCGCCGCACTGTAGTCTGATCCATTTCGGCCGAAAGTGGATATTTTTCCTTCCCGGGTCTGGCCGAAAAAACCAGTAATAACCGGAACCACTCCCTTTTCCATAAGGGGAATCAGGGAATGGCTGAAATTATTTCTGGTTTCCTCCAACATGGCGGTCGCATTGGTAAATTTCTCATCGGTGATCATGCCAATTTCTTCCGCGGAAAGCGAAACCGCTGTTTTTCCGTGCGACTGCAGGATCCCGGCCAGGATATCGGCAGCCAGCCTTTCTCCATAGCTTAAAATCTGACACCTGACCGATTCGGTAATTTCTCCGGTATAAGCCACGCCGAAGAGAAGTTTCTCGATTTGTTGAATCTTTCCGTCCAAACCGGTTGAGATCTCTTTGCGAAACGAGCGGTCATGAATCAAATGATCGATGAACAAAAGGTGATTCACTTTCAGTGATTTGATGCATTCCTGAATTTTTTTTTCATTTCTGATTGCCTCCAGAATCCCCTTTTGCAACAGGTCGGTAATGCCATATATTGCGGAAACAACCAGCGCCAAAGGTTTTGCCTCGGATTCGACGATTTTGGTTACTTTCATAACATATTCGGGATTTCTCAGACATCCTCCCCCAAATTTTAGTACTTTCATGTTTTTCTCCTTACCTTCATCATATTTCCGGAATCAGGTTCTTTTTGCAGGCCAGTTCGGCATTCAATATACAGGTCCCGGCAGCACCCCGAATGGTATTGTTGACCAGCAGAAAAAATTGAATCCACCGCTTTCGCTTTCGCAAACGCCCCAGGGTGACCGCCATGCCCCGGGCCCTGTGGGGATCACCGGCAAAACCGTCAACCAGGGGCTGGGGTCGATTTTCTTCAGTCCGGAATATAATGGGACGCATGGGGGCCGTTGGCAGATGATACGACTGCAGGCCTCCCCGGAATGAAGTCCAGGCATTGATCAAATCACCCGGGTCAGCATCATCTTCCAATTCCACGGTCACACTCTCGAGATGACCGTTTCTGACCGGGACCCGGCAGCAGCTGGCATTGACAGCGACATCCCAGGTCTTCAGGCCGCCGGGATGGAATTTCCCCAGTATCTTCCCGGCTTCGGCAACCATCTTCTCCTCTTCGCCTTTGATAAAGGGTAGAATGTTCCCCTGAATTTCCATTGCCCGTACCCCATTCAATCCGCCTCCGGATATGGCCTGATAGGTGGAAACCGAAACCGATCGAATTCCGAAACCTGTGATCGGCCTTAGCGCCATCACCAGACCCGATGTCGAACAATTGGAATTGGTCACCACAAATCCGCCATACATTAATTTCTGTTTCTCAACCATGAGCAAATGGGATTCATTGACTTCCGGAATTAGAATTGGAACATCACCATCCATCCTGAAGGCACTGGCATTGGAAAAAACCGCAATCCCTTCCCGGCGAATCTCACCTTCCAACCTGCGGGCGATCGAAGCCGGCAGGGCGCTGAATACCAACCGGATATCATTTTTCCGAATAAAATTCATATCAAATTCACGGATCGGCATCTTTTTTACCCCTGGTGGCATCTCAGTTTCCATTACCCATTCGGCATGTTCTCCGTAAATTTTCCCGGCTGAAGCCGATGAAGAAAACAAACCGCTTATCCTAAAAAAAGGATGGTTCTCCAGCATTCTGACAAATTGTTGCCCGACCATGCCGGTGCATCCGAATACGGCTACGTTCACAGGTTGCATGATATTCCCTCCACTGCCATACTAATCTTATCCAGCGGAACCCTGGTTTCCACCAATTCCGGCATATTTCCGCAGAATCCCATTACATCATCAACAATCACCATCAGGGCCTCGATTTTTTTATGCCAAAAACGGTTAAGTATTTTCCGGATTTCTTTCCTATCGCTATTTTTGACCGCATTGCCAACCACCGTGGCCGCAGCATCGGCTATCAATGCATCGCCGGCAATAACCGTAACCGCATCGGCGCATCCGAAGCTGAATGAATGGCCGACAGTTCCGGACGAAGTGCAGATTCCGATTATCGATTTCCCGGGATTGAATCTGAGTCCGATATCACCGATCTTTGACTGTCCGGAAAAAATCCCCACGGTCACCGGCCGGTCAATTTTCATGGCGATATCACCACCATTGTCAATGATGACATGTCCGGCACCCGCCTTCATAACCGCTTTGAGCGTATAGTGAGCAATGGCGCCGGCAACGGCTGACATGGGACCGGAGCCGAAAATTGAAGATGACCAGGCCATATGCCGTACGATGGCCGGGGCATCCTCTCCAACAGCCACCGGAATGAGTGAACTGCCAAAATCCGGATACCGATTCACATAATCTTCCAGGCATTTTCTCTGCCTGATGACCTCCCCATAAGCCACATCGACGTACCGTTCTTCACAGATAATGGTGGCAATGGTCTCTTTTATTCTGATGCTGTATCGTTTCATGGTCTTAACATCCCTGGCCAGCATTGATCGCCTGAACCGGACAAACATCACGGCAGAGCATGCAAAAATTGCATTTTTTTTGATCAACCCGGATTTCATGGATATTGCGTCGATAAAAAACGCCCCGGTTGCATATGGATATGCATAGTCCGCACTGGATGCATTTTTTGCTGTCTAAAAACAGTTTGCCCTCAAGGATTTCAGTAGGGTCGTTTTTTTTAT
>CAZOWT010000087.1:0-11043 GCA_964583345.1 uncultured Clostridia bacterium | reverse complement strand
GGCTCTGGGAATGGGGCTGGTTTATCTTCTCCTTCCATCATTCCGGAACCTGGTCAACCGGCCTCTGCATCTGAACGTCATCGAAAATCCTCTGGTCATCCTGCTGTTGCTGGCTCTCGGGATTTTCGTGGGAGTGGTTTCGGGTTCTTATCCGGCTTTTTTCCTTTCATCAATCAAGCCGGTTGCCGCTTTAAAAAGCAAAGGTTTCAAAGGAGTAGGCAAGGGCGGGGCACGGCTTCGCAGCGGACTGGTGGTGTTTCAGTTTTCCATTTCCATATTCCTCATGATCGGGACCCTGGTGGTCTTTCAACAGTTGAAATTTTTTCAGAACAAGAAACTGGGATTTGAGAAGGATCAGGTGCTGGTGATCAAAAATACCGATGTTCTCGTCAAAAATGCGGAAACGTTTAAGGCGAGCCTGAGAAAAAGCAGCCGGATCCTCTTTGTTTCGGGAACCACCAACCTGCCGGGTATGGGTTTCAGCAACATCGGTTTCGGTGCCGAAGGCGTTGATGAAGGGTTCACCCTGAATCTCTGTCTTTGCGATCTTGAATTTTTAAAAACGCTGGGCCTGGAAATGGCGCAGGGCCGGTTTTTCTCAAAAGAATTTCCTTCTGATTCCCATACGGCCATTCTTAATGAAAAAGCCGCCAAACTGCTCAACTGGGATAATGCCGTTGGAAAAAAAATCAATAACTGGTCCGAAGAAAGAGGAAATTTTACGGTCATCGGTGTGGTCAAGGACTTTCACTACGAATCCCTACATCATGAAATCCGGCCCATGGCTCTCTTTCTGTCCGGGGGTTATTATAAGCGGCCTGACCAGGTGATCGCGGTAAAATTGAAGACCGGTGACCTGGTCCGGACCATCGGAACTATTGAAAAGACCTGGAAGGAATTCGTTCCTTCCAAATCCTTTGACTATTCATTTCTGGATCAGGATTTCGACAAGCTCTATATCAACGAAAAGCAGACCCGGAAAATGTTTACCGTGTTTTCCCTTCTGGCCCTGTTTATCGCCTGCCTGGGATTGTTCGGCCTGGCCTCCTTTCTGGTCGATCAAAAGACCAAGGAGATCGGTATCCGGAAAGTCCTTGGCGCTTCGGTCCCGGGACTGGTAGCCAACCTGGACGGCAGTTTCCTCAAATGGGTTCTTTTTGCCAATATCCTGGCCTGGCCGGTAGCCTGGTATTTCATGAGCGGGTGGCTGCGGAATTTTGCCTACCGGATTGACCTCAACCTGTGGATGTTTCTACTGGGAACGATCCTGGCTGTTTTGATCGCACTGGTCACGGTCAGCTTCCAGACGGTCAAGGCGGCATTCAAGAATCCGGTCGATTCCCTCCGCTTCGAATGAATAGAAAAGGGCGACCCCTCGAACTTGATTTTGATTTACAACGGCGTCTTCGGTTCCTCGCGTTTTTCCCCCAGTAATTTGTTCACGTTGTCAAGCAGGTCATCCGGATCAACCGGTTTATCAATGAATACATCTACTGGCAGGAAATCCCTGTCCGGAGCAAACCGGTAGGGAACTTTCTTGACATTATGAATATTGGAAAGGATGATAATCGGCAATTCTTTTAATCCCAGATTCTCTCTGATATATTTTGCCACCTCGAATCCTTCGTAGTCGTTGGGCATCATCACATCCAGAACCACAAGATCCGGATGTGTTTGCTTCACCTTTTCGATTCCTTCCCCGGGCGTGGCAGCCGATTCTACCGAGAACCCTTTTGACGTGAAAACAAGTTTGAAAACTTCCAGATCATCTAAATCATCGTCTATCAATAGTATTTTAAACATTTTTCCCTCTGGGCAATGCCATTTATTTTCGAATTTTTCCGATTGCCATTTCAGCGGCATTTATCAGCGGATAAGCAACAGGCGAAGATGTCAGTGCCGGATGGGTCCCGACCTGGAACATGGCAATATCGTTGGCTGTCATCCGGGAAATGATACAGGCGGAAATAATATTCGATATTTCACCCGCGGATTCCCCGCCCATCACCTGGCCTCCCAACAAAACACCGCTGGTTTTTTCAAAAACCAGCTTGAGCCGATAAAGCCGGGAGCCGGGCATCATTCCGGGATGCCGGTTGGGGCTCTCTATGCTGGAAGCTACGATCTGATAACCCAGCATATTGGCCATTTCCTCGGTTAATCCGGCTGTGGCCATTGCCAGCTCTCCCACAGAAGTAGACCATACGCCGATGGTCCCTTCGTTTTCGCGATACAACCCGTATAAATTGGCTCCGGCAATACGAGCCTCCAGGGTAGCGATCGATGCCAGTTTCAAAGGCGAGGATTTGCCGCCAAAAAATGATATCTTCTCCGCACAGTCGCCACAGCAAAAAATACTGTCATCCGAGGTTTTCATGGTTCGATCGACTTCAATCCCTCCAGTCAGCCCGATCCGTAACTTGGCTTTTCTGGCCAGTTCATTATACGCCACTGCACCGATTCCCAGAATAACCGCATCGGTTTTTAATTCCTCTCCGTTAGAAAGGATAACCTTCTCGACCCGGCCATCGCCAGACAGGCGTTCGACTTTCAGGGATGTTTTGATATGAATTCCACGTTGCTTTAAATGGTTTTCCATTTCAATGCAGAACTCTTGATCATAGGCCAGGCTTAAACAATGGGGTGCAATCTCAACGATGGTTACTGTCTTGTCTCCGAGTTTGTTGATTTCATCGGCAAATTCTATTCCGATAAACCCCCCTCCGATAACCACAATATCTTTTGCTGTTTCCAGATGTTTCTGCAGGTTCTCCAGATAATCAATGTCTTTAACAACCGTATAGACACCTGGAAGGTCGAAACCTGGAACAGGCGGCATAACCGGTTTGGAACCTGTGGCCAGAATCAGCTTGTCATAAACAACTTCACCGTTCCGGGTATAAATGATTTTTTTCTCCCGATCGATGTCAATCGCCTCATCGATCAGCAGTTCAATCCGGTTTTTTTCAAGCGCCTCATCAGGCATCAAATTTTTGTCAGACGATTTCACCGTTCCGAAAATATAGGGGATGCCGCAGGGTATCAGTACTTTTTTTTCTTTGCGTATTAAGGTAACTTTTTTTTCCGGGTAATGTCGTCTGGCGGTAATGGCTGCTGTCAGACCTGCTGCGCTGCCTCCAATTACCGCGATGTCTGTTTTTCTCATCAAGTTTTGCTCCTTAAAATGAATTCATTCGAATTTCTGTTTCTTCTGCCAAATTTTAAACTGGTAATACTAACGCTCAAAACGGTTTTTGTCAAGTTTTTGACTACGGGGTCAGATCTCAAGAATAAAGAAATCACCAATAAAAGGGGATGTTACTTTACATTTTGACATTTTTAATCCTATTCAATTAACCAAAAATTTTTTCATTTTGAAAAAATGACCCTGGATCCTGACGGAATTATTCCTTCATTTAATTTACTGTATCACTCAACATTTATACTTTTATGCGCACTGTCCCTCAATTTCAAGATTCAAGAACTGATCCCAATTGTCGGGAATAGTCATCTTTGTCATCAATATCTTTCAGGATGCCGGGTGTGTCCACAGCCACTTCAAAAATGTCCTGAGGGTGCATGCTCATCAGCGCGCGAAGGCCGATATTTGCATCAAGGGTATCCACTTCATCTCTGTACCGGGCATTGATGAGCACAGGATGCCCCCGCTTCTGCTTATAAACCGGAATGACGATTCCTTTTTTCGACACGTCGAATGCATCAATGATCCGGTCGATTACAACAACCGGGATCAGAGGCTGGTCGCCGAGACAGATAAGCATTCCCTGGACATCCTTTCCTGTTTCCTTGAATCCCCATTGAATGGATGAGAGCATGCCTTTTTTATAAAGGGGATTCACCGTGATTTTGACAGGCAAATGCCTGAGTTTCTTCTCGACCCTGTCTGAGTCAGCTCCGAGGACCACCAGAATTTCATGGGCCTTTGATTCCAGCAGGTGATTGATAACCTCTTCGATTATGGTCTTTCCCTCCCATGGGAGGAGAAGCTTTTGCCTTTTCATTCTTTTTGATTCTCCGGCAGCAAGAACAATAGCGCTTGTCCTCATGATTTTCTGCCCCTTTCCGAAACCTGACTCCGCACCATAACCAGCTCCGCAGCGATGCTGACCGCGATCTCATCGACCGTCTGTGAGTTGATCGGCAGTCCGATCGGGGCATGAACCCGGGAAAGTTGTTCTTGGGTTGCCCAGGCCTGCTTTAAAAATTGATTCCTCGTGTACTTGACTTTTTCATCACTCCCGATCATCCCGATGTAGGCTGCTTCAGAGCCTATGCATCCACGAAGAGCATCTGCATCATGCCGGTGCCCCCTGGTCACGATCACCAGATACGTATCCGGTGTTATGGGGAAATTTTTGAGGGCTTTCCCTATATCCTCAACAATAATATGATCCGCATCAGGCAGCTTTTTTTTATTGGCATATTCAGGCCTGTCGTCAATAACCGTGACTTCGAAATTCAAAAGGCTTCCCAGGTGAGCCACCGCCTGTCCGATATGGCCTGCCCCGGCAATGACCAACTGCTCTGAAGGACAGACCGGCTCCAAAAAAAGGCTGTCTTTTTCTCCCTCCTTTTCATGAAGTTCAGGATTTCCCCTTGATAGAAGCTTTTTCATTAGCGCCGGAATTTTTTCTCCTTCCTCGATCCAGGCACGGGAGATAGAGACTCGTTTTTCCCCGAGGCCCTTGATCCGAACTTCTAAAATCCCCCTTCTCTTATGGTCAAGCGACCAACAAAGTTCATGAAAAATATTTTTGTCTCTTTCGGGAAACGTATCAATCAGGACCTTGACCTGGCCTCCGCAAACAGCTCCTGTCTCCGGGGCCGTGTCTTTATCCAGGTTAAATTCGCAAACACATGACATATTCTTCTTGAAACACGACCGGATTTTTTTCTGAACGGCAGCTTCCACAACTCCGCCTCCTATGGTGCCCTGAATCAGTCCACGCTCGGAAAACAAAGCCGAAGCTCCTGCCTTTTGCGGAGTCGAACCTTCGGCAAGAATAATCGTCACCAGTGCTGTCCGCTTTTCCTGTTCCAGCCTGTTCAGAAGATAATTATAGATCTTGTTCATTTTTTAATCAGTATACCAGGAAAACAGATTCCCGTCTTCAATGTCAAATATTTTCACTTCTTTTTTCCCTACCTTATTAACAAAATCCTTAAGGATGCTTCTCCTGACAGCGACAATGAAAATTCGCCGGTCTGAAAAAATCACCTGCTTGACTGCCGGCCAGAGTCCGCGGTCTTTGAGTTCCAGAGGGCCTATTTCATCAATAATGAGGACAGAATTCTTTGCGCTCGAAAGAATCAGCTTCCTGGCATGATCCAAGCCTTGAGGAATGAAATAGTAGGGGCCGATCCTCTCCCATGCGTTCTCTCCTTCCCGGCGGATAAAAGGGATAAAAGTATTCTCATTCAAATCAAAAAGGTCATAACGCGAGGTCTTCCGGTCGTGAAGCACAGCCACACTCAGAAAACCCTGGGCCGTGATGTTTTCTTTCATCAAATAATCGGCAGTCCTCATCAAAAAGGTGGTCTTCCCCGAATGATGCGAACCCGTGATGATATAAATCATGACTTGCCGAACCGACACATTGTTAATCTAATTTGTTGCCCATTCAAATCAGAAATATGATATAGGGAATCCAGGCTCCGGTCAACCTTTTAAACCCATATATGACTTCATTCCTTTATACGATTGTTGAAAAATCAAAACATAGGGTTTAAAATATAAAAAAAGTAAAGGAGGAACCCGTGCAAAAAGATTCTTTCAAATCCCATTTGGGAATGGTCATCATACTCGGTTCTGTATGGGGCTTTTCAGAAGCTGTTCTGGGTATGGGACTGAGAAAGTGCGCTGCCTCTGTGTCCGGTTCCCTCATGATCGGAGCGGCTCTGTTTTTCATAACAGCGGGCTGGATCCTGTCTAAAAGGGTCTCTGCGGTTGCGCTTATGGTTTTTATCGCCGCGTGTTTTAAAATGTTCGATGCCCTGCTGCTATCGATTCCGTTAAACCATGGCGCTATCGGAAATCCAATATTCGCTTTTATCATGGAAGCCGCTGCTTTTTTAATTTTCATCCATGTCATAAAAGAAAAGGTCGTTAAAAAACCGGCAGGGCAAGCATTGTTCGGAGGCGCAGCAGCATTACTGGCTGCCAATCTTTTCCCCCTGGTCAAGTTCGCGACCGGTGTCCCGGCCTGTGTGGTTCAGGGGACAGCGTATCCACTGTCTCTCTATACCATTCATTTCGCGGTACTGGCATCAATGATTACTGTCCCGCTCGGGTTCACTGTCGGGGAAAAATTGAGAGTCTATGAAATGGGATTGGCCAAATCCCCTTTCTTGAAAAAATTCAAAGGTGTGCTGTCTCCGGGAATATTGGTTCTCTGTTTGGTTTTTGTCATGATTCTTCGCTTAATATAAACCTGATATGAAAGGTTATGACCTGAACCGGATGGTCACCTGCCGATGCCTGACATCCATGGTCTGGTTCGGTTGAATAACCTGGTTTTATTTTAGAGGAGGCATAAATGAATAAGACAGTACGGTTTAACCTGAACGGCGAACCCAAAGTCCTGATCCTGGAAAGAGATCGCAAGCTCTTATGGGTGCTTCGGACGGATTTCAATTTGCTTGGAACCAAGTACGGTTGTGGAATCGGTATCTGTGGGGCCTGCACCGTGCTGGTAGATAATGAACCTGTCCGTTCCTGTCAGTTCCCTGTCAAGGATGCGGACGGAAAAAAAATCCTCACCATTGAAGGATTATCCAGAAACGGAAAGCTTCATCCCCTACAGGAAGCTTTTGTCAAGAATGACGCCCTTCAGTGCGGTTTCTGCACGCCCGGCATGATTCTTGCCAGCTACAGCCTTTTATTGAAAAACATCGAACCTTCCAGAAAAGATATCATCGACGGGCTGGAAGACAACCTCTGCCGGTGCGGGGCACATCAACGCATTATTCAGGCCGTGCAGGACGCTGCCAGGATGATGAAAGGGAGCGTGCCCAGATGAAAAAACCCGATCCTTTAAAAATAGATTTTGTCGATACCCCTCGTTCGATCCCGGTGACCAGAAGGGATTTCCTGAAGCTCATCGGCGGAGGGATAACCATTCTCTTTTTCGTGGGCCCGGCGTCACATCTTGAGGCCCAGCGCCGGGGCCGGGAACTGCCCAAGGATTTCAATGCGTTTCTCAGAATAGGTGAAGACGGAAGAGTCAGTTGCTTTACCGGCAAGATTGAAATGGGGCAGGGTGTAATCACCTCCCTGGCCATGATGCTGGCCGATGAGCTAGAGGTCCCTCTCGATTCGGTGGACATGGTTATGGGAGACACAGCCCTTTGTCCCTGGGATATGGGGACATTTGGTTCAATGACCACCCGTTTTTTCGGACCCCCGCTGAGATCCGCAGCCGCAGAAGCCCGGGCCGTACTCATGGAAATGGCATCCGAATCCCTGGGTGTTCCTTCCGCTCGATTGGAAGCCAAAGACGGGGTGGTGTTTGTCAAGTCCCGGAAAAACAAAAAAGTTACGTACGCCCAGCTCGCAAAGGGAAAAAAGATCGCCAGGCAGCTCAAAAGAGATGCTGTGTTGGAAAAGCCATCTGATTTTACCATTGTCGGAAAAGCTGAGATTCACAGAGATGCTGCGAAAAAAGTTACCGGAGAAGCCAAATATGCGGGAGACATTCGGGAGCCGGGCATGCTTTATGCGAGGATATTGAGGCCCCCGGCCCACGGAGCCAAATTAATCAGCCTGGATACGTCCCGAGCCAAAACCGTCCCGGGAACCCGGGTCATAGAGGACGGCGACCTCATCGCCGTTCTGAATGAAGACCCGGAACTGGCGTCAGAAGCATTAAAACGGGTCATTGCCCGATTTGAAAAACTGGAAGCGGACGTGGATGACAAAACCATTTTTGACCATCTCCTAAAAGTGGCGCCTGAGGGAGAAGTGGTCTCGGAAGGGGGAGACCTGGCTGAAGGAGAGAGGATATCAGCGGTTGTCACGGAAGAGACCTATCTCGACGGTTACAAAGCCCATGCCCCTATTGAAACGCACACGGCTCTGGCCAAAGTGGACGGGAATAAAGCGGTAATCTGGGCCTCCACCCAGACGCCTTTCCCGCTTCAGCAAGAAGCCGCCTCTACGCTCGGTTTTCCCGAAAAAAATGTCCGGGTCATGCCGCCTTTTGTGGGCGGTGGCTTCGGAGGAAAGAGCCATAACCGACAGGCCATAGAAGCCGTAAGACTGGCGAAATTATGCAAAAAACCCGTGCAGGTCGCCTGGACTAGAGAAGAGGAATTCTTCCTGGATACGTTTCGGCCGGCCGCGGTTGTCAAAATAAAAGCCGGTATAGACCGCACAGGTTGCATCCTCCTGTGGGATTATGGTGTTTACTTTGCCGGAGAGCGAGGCAGCCAGCATTTTTTTGATATCCCTAATCACCGCACCATGGCATACGGCAGCGGGTGGAGAGGAACGCCCGGTTCTCATCCGTTTGCCACCGGAGCCTGGCGAGCGCCCGGCAACAACACCAACACGTTTGCCAGGGAATCCCATCTTGATATACTGGCGGCAAAAGCCGGGATGGATCCTTTGGAATTCCGCTTAAAAAACTTAAAGGATAAAAAGATGAGGCAGGTGCTGCAGGCTGCGGCTGAGAAATTCGGCTGGACTCCGGCAAAATCTTCCCCGAGCGGCAGGGGATACGGTGTGGCATCAGGCATAGATGCCGGCACCTATGTCGCACACATGGCTGAAGTCGAAGTGGATAAGAAAACCGGGAATGTCCGGGTAAAACGGGTCGTTTGTGCCCAGGACATGGGATTGGCCATCAATCCCGAAGGCGCCAGGATCCAGATAGAAGGGTGCGTCACCATGGGCTTGGGATATGCCCTGAAAGAGGACATCCATTTCAAAGGCGGAGAAATTCTTGACACCAATTTCGACACCTATGAGATCCCCAGGTTTTCATGGCTTCCTGAAATCGAAGCCCACCTGGTCATTGACAAAGATGAAGCTCCCCAGGGTGGCGGAGAGCCCGCCATCATCTGCATGGGCGGTGTGATCGCCAATGCCATTTTTGATGCCACCGGCGCCAGGGTGTTCCAGCTTCCCATGACCCCGGAACGCGTCAAAGAGGCGCTGAGCAAAATCTGATCCGGTAAAATCCGTGAGGCGTAATTGGAGTTCTATGTTCAATGTTCAAGGTTCAACGTTGAATATCTCGTAATTCGGTGGTAATTCGTAAACTGCGTTTGCGTAATTTGATAGTAATTCAGTTGTTTTTATCTTATCTTCTCAACTTCTGATCTTCTTAACTTCTCGTTTTTTAAGTGGAAGATCCGTTGACACCAAACACTACCATTAACACAAACACTAAACTTCTATATTCACCCACACAACCAACAGCAGGATAAAATTTATAAATTATTGCAGGTTAGAGGTTTTGACTGCGGTGAAGGTCATATTATCGTACAGTGCGCCATCCAGGAACCAGGTACCGGTTCCGCTCATGGAATTGGGACTGGCTTCGCTTGATGTACCGGTAAAATCGGTGATGATATGATATGAATAAATATCAATAAAATCAAAGTGAATGGTAATGGCGTAGTCGCCGGATTTGGTGTAGATTCCGGTTTGTGGAGGGTTCACATTCAAGATTGTGTATCCGGAAACGGCTCCACTGGCTTCGTTGCCCGAGAGGGTAAAGGTTTCCGAATAGGTATTGGCCAGGTTATGGTATGTAATGGTAAATAGCCAGCTTCCGCTGGGGTCCCAGACAAAAGTGGTTTTGCATCCGCTGATTAATACCAGAAATAAAAGGCAAATCATTAATTTTTTCATTTCACTCCTCCTCCTTATAAAATATTGGAAGTATTAAAAGCGTATATATTCGTATGTTATTGAAACAAAATTGCTTTGTCAAGTCGATTTATAAAATATTCATTGGTTGACACAAATGAGGTAAGAAAGGGGATGGCGCTTTGAAAACTGGTAATTATATAAAAAAAATGACCCCTGAGGAAATCGAACCCACCAAGTTAGAGTTCTATGTTCAATGTTCAATGTTTTTTTATGATCGAGCCAAATTGGGTGAGAAAGTGAGAGAGTGAGAGGGTAAGATAGTGAAATTGAAAATTTGTGAAAAATATTGTGAATTCCTTATCACAAATTGGGCGCAATTTTCGAGGCCAAATTTTAGTTGAAGAAGTTAAATATTTCAATTAATAATAAATGGCAGATCTGACATAAATGATATATAATTTCGGCGTATACGTAATTTTAAAAAACATTTTACTGAAATGAATTTGATTTTAAAGCATTTTTAAATTATTCTGGTTTTTCGATATCCTTCCATTTAATCATTAGATCATACCATTCATTATATTGTTTGAAATATCGATTCCATAAAATTTTAATTCTGGAAAGTGAATACCTTATGCAGAAGCAAAAATACGCCTTGAGAAATGGAGAAGAGAGTATAATGGGATCAGGCCATATAGTTCAATTGGCTATAAACCGCGGGCTACTGCAACTTTAAAAAGTTATGGATCACTGACTTAAGAAGTGGTACAATAAATGGGGGCAGGTCAGGTGGAAAAATTTAAAAAAGAATTTACTGAAGAAGATGCCATCCGTGATTTTGAAATTTTAAGTTCAAAGTTACACGTCGTAGATAGTTCAGAAGAAATGTCTACTTTTAAGAAGATCCAAATTATTTGTGAATGTAATGAGATCTGTGACAAATACAAGGACACTATTTTTTGGACTGAATTTAAAACACTTAAACAAACATTTGAAGTCATTCTGTGTGATTTAGAAGAAGTTCTTGGTTTAAAAAATTCCACGTTTAATTAACTTTATAAGGAGAGAAATATGCCTTTCATGTCTTTTAATAGTAAACATGAAGAGAAGGATCAGACAGAAAATAAAATAAATAATGAAAATATTTTTTTAAGAACAATTAATTCATTAAAAAAAAAAAATAAAAATATTAAAAGATATGTATT
>CAZOWT010000086.1:0-11179 GCA_964583345.1 uncultured Clostridia bacterium | reverse complement strand
TTTTGATTGCAAATTCAAAATATTGAGCGTATTATCTTAGTGTAAACAGAACGTTTATATTAAGGAAGCAAACGGATAGGACAAGGCGGTTACCCTCTTATCATTACCTGAAAATTTATTCCATAACCGGACCGGGGAAAAACGGTGATTCAGGACAGCAAAAAATAATGAAACTCAGAATCAAAAAATCCTTCATCATCATTGCCGGAATCGGGATAGAGTACCTGCACCTGGATAAAATTTTTCAGATGTTTCATCAGTTCGATCCCGACAAAAAAGGCAGCGGCCTGGATTTGACCATTGTCAAACGAATCCTCAAAAAGCACAGCGGCAGCATCCGGGTGGAATTCAAGCCTCAAATCAGAAGCAAATTTATCATTTCTCTGCCAGCGGAAAAAACCAATCAGGATCAGGAAACCGGGCACGAAGATAAGGGAGGCAAAACATGAAAAAAGAAGTTAAAATTCACCTGACCGAAGATAGACTTGAAGAAAGCGAGGAACGCTACCGGAATTACTTCGAAAATGACCTCAGCGGGATGTACCTGTCCACACCGGAGGGAAAATTACTGGACTGCAATCCGGCATTTATCCGCCTGATGGGATATGATTCGGCTGAAGAAATCCTCAGGGTCAATACCAAACAATTCTATTCCGAACAAAAATCAAGGGATGATTTTTTGAAAAAATTGGCGGAAAATAAATTTCTGGCCAACAATGAGTGCCAGCTGCTCAAAAAGAATGGGCAACCGGTTTTTTGCCTGGAAAATGTGGTCGGCATTTTCGATAAAAAGAATAATCTTACCGGCATTCAGGGGTATATTGTCGATATCAGCGAACGTAAACAAGCGGAAAAAGCACTGATGGAGAGCGAGGAGCGATTCAGGCATGTGGCCGAAAGCACGCTGGAATGGATCTGGGAAGTCGATGCAAATGGCCTCTATACCTACTCCAGTGAGGCTGTCGAAAAAATACTCGGTTATACACCGGAAGAAATTGTCGAAAAAAAATATTTTTATGACCTGTTTCAGCCTGATGCTCGGGAAACCCTGAAAAAAGAAGCATTCGAAGTATTTAAGATCAAAAAAGTATTCCGGGGATATATAAATGCAAACCAACACAAAAATGGCAAGACAATCTGGCTTTTGACCTCAGGTGTACCTATTTTAGATGCAGACGGTAACCTTCAGGGTTACCGGGGAACAGATACGGATATCACCGAGATTAAACAGGCGGAAGAAAAACTCCGGTATTTATCGTCTATTATTGAACAGTCCAGCGAAGGCATGGCGATCGCCGACCTGGATGGAAAGCTCATCTATATAAATGACGCCTGGGTCCGGATGCATGGTTACCGGAATTATCAGGAACTTATCGGGAAAAACCTATCTGTCTCCCATTCCAAGGCCCAATTGGAAAATGAGGTTGTCCCGTTCAACAAAATCGTCATGGAACAGGGCACAAACAGCGGAGAAATCGGACACATCACCAGAGACGGGAAGCCATTCCCAACCCTGATGACCACGACCTTGATCAGAGACGAAAACGGCAGAACTACGGCGATAGCAGGAATCGCCAAAGATATCACCGAAATAAAAGAGGCCGAGAATAAATTAATCGCCTCGGAAGTTCGCTACCGCCTCCTATTTGAGTCGGCCAAAGACGGCATCCTGATCCTGAATGCCGAGACGGGCATTGTCGAAGATGTGAATCCGTACCTGCTCGAGTTGCTGGATTTCTCATTCGAAGAATTGATCGGAAAGAAGGTCTGGGAACTGGGTTTTCTGAAGGATTTCGCCGAAAACAAATCCAACTTTCTGGAATTGCAGCAGCATGAATATATTCGTTATGAGGACATGCCCCTGGAGACTTCCGCCGGTAAAACGATAGATGTGGAATTTGTCAGCAATGTCTATGATGTAAACCATAAAAAGGTCATCCAGTGCAACATTTGGGATATTACCGAACGCAAAAAGGCGCGGAAGCAATTGGAAGAAAATGAAAGACTGCTCCGGAAAATCGCCGAAAACTACCCCAATTCTTACATCTCCATTATCGAAAAAGACATGACCGTTGGATTTTCCTCCGGCCAGGAATTCAAAAAACAAAACCTGGTCCCGGACCATTTCGTGGGGTTGGCAATAGAACAAGTCTTCGGGAACCAAGCCGAGATTATACGCAAACATTATAAAAAAACCTTCAAGGGAGAAGAACAGAGCTTTGAACTTTTTACAAACAATCAGTATCAACTTTACCGCACCGTGCCACTGGTCAACGAAAACGGTTCGATCACCCGTATCCTGTCCGTGGTGGAGAATATCACCGAGCGAAAACTGACCGAAGAACTACTAAAAGAAAGTGAGGAAAAATTTAGATCTTTAGTGGAAACAACCAGCGACTGGATATGGGAAATCAATTTAAGCGGGAAACATGTCTACAGCAATAAAATGGTTGAAAAAATTCTTGGATATTCTCAGAATGAACTGAAAGAAATTGATGCCCAAAAAATGGTGCATCCGGGAGACCTGAAACTGTTTGCACAGACATATCAGAAAGCAATTCAAAATAAATCCCCATGGAACAATATCGTGATTCGATGGCGTAAAAAAGATGGAAACTACTGTTACTTTGAGAGTTGTGCCGTGCCCAAACTTGATATAAAAGGTGTTCTGATTGGCTTTTCCGGAGTGGACCGCAATATCACCAAACGTATAGAATTGGAGAGGAAAATCAAGGAGAGTGAGAGACAATACCGCAATCTGGTCGAAAACATCAACGATGTCATCTATACCACCGATGAAAACGGCATCATGACCTATATCAGCCCGCCCATCAAACAGATCATCGGATACGAAGCGGATGAAATTATCGGCAGGCCCTTCACCGATTTTATTTACCGTGACGATATTCCCTTTATCCAGAAGCAATTCCGTAAAATCAGCGCCGGCGTTATTGAACCCAGCGAATACCGTCTGGTGAGCAAGTCCGGTCAAATCCACTGGATACGCACCTCCAGCCGACCCATTCTGGACGGGAAGCGATTTTACGGCCTGCAGGGGATGCTGTCGGATATCACCGTCAGGAAGAAAACGGAAAATGAACTGATCAGGAGTGAAGAAAAATTCAGAACCCTGTATGAAACCATGGCCCAGGGAGTGGTTTACCAGGATGCCTCGGGAAGGATTATCTCGGCCAATCCGGCTGCCGAGCGTATCCTGGGATTGACCCTCAACCAGATGATTGGCCAGACATCGAACTCCCCCGGGTGGCATGCCATCCATCCGGATGGTGCCGATTTCCCCGGAGAAAAACATCCGTCCGTCGTGGCCCTGAAAACCGGAAAACCGGTCAGAAATACCACCATGGGGATATATAATCCGAACCGAAAAGACCGGGTGTGGATCAACATCAACGCCACCCCCGAGTTTAGGGATGGAGAGAAGAAACCCTATCGAACCTATACCACTTTTCAAGACATCACCGACCAGAAGAACATCGAAAATGCCCTGAAGGATAGCGAGGAAAAATTCAAACGGCTTTTTCACAGCGCCCATGACTCCTTTGCCTATCTCGACCTATCCGGCCGGGTGATTGAAGCCAATCAGGCGGTACTGAAAATATGCGGGATGTCTAAAAATGAAATCAAAGGCAAGCATTTCACCGAACTGGGGATACTGCCGATTAAGGCTCTTCCCGAGGTAAAAAGCCAATTCAAAAATGTCCTGCGGGGGAAAGCCATCCCGGCTGTCATCTCCATGAAAAACCGGCAAGGAAAAGAATATTCACTGGAAACCAATGCCACGTTGATAAAAAAACAAAAAGAAACCACCGGAATCCTCATCGTGGCCCGGGATATCACCGACCGCCGCCAGGCAGAGATCAAACTGCAGACCGAAAGCCGCCGGGCCCAGAGATACCTGGATATTGCCGAGGTCATGCTCGTGGCCCTGAATAAGGAAGCCCGGGTAACCCTGATCAACAAGGCCGGCTGCCGGATGCTGGGATACAAGGAAAAAGATATCATCGGAAAAAACTGGTTTTCAAATTTTATTCCAAAAGACGAACGGGAAAGCGCAAGAACCGTTTTTAAAAATCTATTTAAAAAAGAAATCAAACCGGTCACATACCATGAGAATAATATTTTAACCCGGGGAGGCAAATTGCGAGTCATCGCCTGGCACAACACGGCCATCAGAGATGATCAGGGTGACATATCCGGCACACTGAGTTCAGGAACCGATATTACCGAACAGAAGCGGATGTTGAACAGTTTAATGGCCAGTGAAGAACGCCTTAAAATCCTTTTCGAATATGCCCCCGATGCCTACTACCTGAATGATTTGCAGGGGAACCTAATCGATGGAAATCAGCAGGCCGAAAAACTGATCGGTCAAAAACGGGAAATGCTTATCGGGAAAAACCTGCTCCAGGTATTCAACCTGGACAAAAATGACATAGCAAAGGCTGCTGAAGTCCTGGTCAAGAATTCCCGCGGCCTATCCACCGAAAGGGATGAATTTCCCATAACCAGGCCGGATGGGACCAGGGTAGTCCTCGAGATCAGCACCCACCCGGTAAAAATCGGAACCGAATCCCTGGTACTGGGAATCGCCCGGGATATCACCAAACCCAAAAAAATGCAGGCCGAGCTGGACCAGTACCGGCAATACCTGGAAGACGTGGTCAATGACCGGACCGAAAAATTGAATACCGCCCTGATTGAATCGGAAACCAACCGGGACCGGATGGATACCATCCTTAAATCGGTGCAGGAAGGACTGGTCGTTTCCGATATCAACCACCTGGTAGTCATGATGAATTCCCTGGCCGAAGACTGGCTGAACATGCGTTTCAGCCAGGCCTTGAACCGGAAGGTTGAGCAGGTGTTCTCCCAGAAAAAAATACTCAATTTGATAAACCATGCCCTGTCCGATCCTTCCGGAACCAGCCGAGCCGACATCGAAACCCGGGATAATAAAACCGGGGTCAACCGCATACTGGAAGCCCTGGCAAAAACCATTCTAGACCAAACCCAGAAACAAATCGGGGTGCTGACCACCCTGCGGGACGTCACCAGGGAACGGGAGATCGACCGCCTGAAAACCGAGTTCCTCTCCACCACCGCCCATGAACTCAGGACCCCACTGACCACCATCCAGGGATTCTCCGAGGTGTTGCTGACCCGGAATGACCTTACAGAAGAGGAAAAAAATAAATTTTTGGGCTACATCAACAAGCAGGCCGTCAACCTGAGCCATATCATCAGCGACCTGCTGGACATCTCCCGCATCGAATCCGGAGTGGGATTCAGTCTGAAAAGAAAAATATGCACCGTAAATAATATTATTTCCCGGATCATGGAAAATTACCGGATATCCCATCCGAAGTACCGGTTCACCTCCAACCTGGAAACCACAGACGCGCCTGTCTTTGCCGACCGGGAAAAAATCGAACAGGTGGTGCAAAACATACTCAGCAATGCGGTCAATTATTCTCCTCCCGGAACCACCATCCGGGCCACCACCAAAACCCTCAAAGACGAATACCAGGTAACCATAGAGGACCGCGGAATGGGTATGACCGAAGAACAGGTAAAACGGATATTCGAAAAATTCTACCGGGCCGATGCTTCGGATACGGCGCCCAAGGGCACCGGCCTGGGGATGAGCATCGTCAAGCTCATCATCGATGCCCACCAGGGGAAGGTTTGGGTGGAAAGCAAACCCGGAAAAGGAACCCGGGTGATTTTCACCCTCCCGGCCGGATTCAGAGAAGAGGATCAAAAAAAACCGGATGATTCCGGAGAAATCATCACCCGGGGCTTTAACAAGAGGGGGGAGGAGAAAAAATGAAGAAAATTTTAATCGTAGACGATCAGATGGAAGTCAGAGAACTGGTGGATGTGACCCTGCGGGCTTCGGACGTCACCATTCTAAAAGCCGGCAGCGGAGAGGAAGCCGTAAAAATATCCCGAAAGGAAAAACCCGATTTGATTATCATGGATATCATGATGCCGGGAAAGATCGATGGTATAGAAGCCACCCGAATCCTGAAAAGTGATGAGGCCACCAGGGGGATTACCATCCTCATCCTGACCGCCAAGGGCCAGAAAAACGATAAAGAAAAAGGCTTTGCCGTTGGTGCCGACGGGTACTTCATCAAGCCCTTCAGCCCACTGGAATTGATCAAAAAAGTCGAAGAGGTGCTGGAGATCTGATATCACCCCAGCCGGAAATGATAATCCTGGTGTAAACTTTCGTCCCTTTATTGATTTTCGTCGCAATCTTTTGACTTCCGATTAATAATAAAAATCCCCGAAAACCTGATCAAGAGAGGAATTTAAGCCCCCTTCCGAACTGGCAAGATTATTGCAACCGTTATGGTGATGCAAACAAACGAAACTTTCAAGCGAGGAGAAAACATGAAAAAAATTCTGATCGCAGACGACCATAGCGAGATCCGGGAATTGCTGCAGCTCACCCTGCAGCTGGGGGGATTTCAAAACCTCCTGCTGGCCGAAGACGGCGAGCAGGCGGTCAGAATCGCCCGGAAAGAGAATCCTGACCTGATCATCATGGATGTGATGATGCCGGGTAGGATAGACGGTATAAAGGCCACCAGTATCCTGAAAAACACCCTGGGATCGAAAAAAACCACCATCGTCATGCTTTCAGCCAAGGCACAGAAATACGATATCGAAAAAGGCCTGAAAGCCGGAGCCGATGAATACTGGCTTAAACCCTTCAGCCCCCGGGATTTGCTGAATAAAATCACGGCGCTGCTGGGCAGTGAGCCGGAAAACACCGGTGGAATCTCCCGGGCGATTTTCAAACAGGGGGCACTCCCATGTCAGCTTATGCCATGACTGCCGGCCGTTTCAGCCGGATGCTATTCAAAAAAAAGGATGAAAACAAAATGAATGATAACCGGATTAACGACCCAAAGGATCAAGACAACAACGACCAGGACCTATCGAACCGGCAGACCCTGCTGTTTGCCCGGGACCTGAACCAGGCATACCTGGATATCAAAACCGCCCACCAGCAGCTCCATGAATCCTATATTGATACCATCAAGTGCCTGGTGCTGGCCTCGGAATTCAAAGACAGCGATACCGGGAGCCACCTCAAACGGATCGGAAAATACAGTGTCCTGATTGCCGAAAAACTGGGCCTGGACAAAAAGGCTATTGAAAACCTCCGTTTCGCCGCTCCCATGCATGATATCGGAAAAGTGGGAATTCCTGACCGGATACTGACCAAAAAAGGCAAATTGACAAAAAGCGAGTTCACGGTCATGAAGACCCACACCCTTATCGGCGCCCGTATTCTGGCCGGCTCAAACTCCGACATCCTGCAAATGGCCCACAATATCGCCATCTCCCACCACGAAAAATGGGACGGCAGAGGGTATCCCTGCGGCCTGAAAGGCAATGAAATCCCGCTGGAAGGACGAATCGTGGCGGTGTGCGACTTTTTCGACGCCCTGACATCCAAACGGCCTTACCGCGGCGCTTTCCCGGTGGAAACGGTGATCGATATGATAAAAACGGAACGCGGCAGTCATTTCGATCCCCGGATTGTGGATATCTTTCTCGGCCTGGTCAACGAATTTAAAAAACAGATGAGGAAAAATGGGCAATCAGAACTTTAAAATTTCAAAAATAGAAAGGCCGGTGGAAATCCTTCTGGACCTCGAACCGGTTCAACCGGAAACATTCACATTGTTTCTCAATCAATATTCCCGATTCGGAACCCGGGAGGAATCCCTGGCAGAATTTTTAAACAGCAATACCGGTTTTATCCCGGTCCGATCCGGAAAAAGCGGCACCCCGGCCCTGATCAACCTTCATGAAGCCATCTATATCCGGGAAACAGAATCGGCCCAGCCGATGACGGCCAGGAAAAAAATATCTCTGCTGCTCAGGAACCGAACGGAAATGGCAGTCGAACATTTTCAGGAAATGCCCGATTCCCGGTCGCGCCTGCTGGATTTCCTTAATGGCGACGAACAATTTATCTGCTTTTTACAGGAAGGCACCAGAATATATATCAATAGAGACAAAATCATAAGGAGCAGCGAACATGAATAATAATATGGAGCTACTTTCCGACAAAATCATCCGCATGAAAACCATGATTACGGAAAATGATCATGCCGATACGCAGCAAAAATCAAAGCAAGCGGAACCGGCACCGGTGATTAAAAAGCGGATTGCAGAACAACCCCCGGTAGCGAATGCCAAAAAAGAAGAACCGGACAGAAAACCGATTCCCCTGAACCTGATGCAGCTGCTCCGGGCCATGGACAGAAATAATGCCTCCGACCTTCACCTGTCAACCGGTTGCCGGCCAGTCATGCGCCTGGACGGAGATATTCTCACCCTGAACAACCACCCGGTCATAACCGAAGGTGAACTGTGCAGCGAGCTGATTAAAATCACCCCGGAAAGAAACTGGGAAGAATTCGACCGGACCAATGACACGGATTTCGGATATGAAGTGAAGGGCATGGCCCGTTTCCGCTGCAACATTTTCAGGGATCACCGCGGTTGCGGCATCGTCTTCAGGCTGATTCCCTCTAAAATTCTGTCCATCGAGGATCTGAATATCCCGGAATCGTTTGTCAACCTCTGCCATATTCCCAAGGGGCTGGTCCTGGTGACCGGGCCTACGGGCAGCGGGAAGTCAACCACCCTGGCCGCCCTGATCGACCATATCAACCGGACCCAGAAAAAACATATCATTACCGTCGAAGACCCCATCGAATTCGTCTACGAAAACCGCTTATCCATGATTAACCAGCGCGAGGTCAACACCCACACCTCTTCGTTCAAATCAGCCCTGAGGGCAGCCCTGAGGGAAGACCCGGACGTCATCCTGGTGGGCGAGATGCGGGATCTGGAAACCATTTCCATCGCCATGGAAATGGCTGTGACCGGCCATCTGGTCTTCGGCACCCTGCACACCTCTACAGCCATTGCCACCGTCAACCGCATCATCGACCAGTTTCCGGCCAACCAGCAATCCCAGATCCGGACCATGCTGGCCGATTCCCTGGTCGGGGTATGCTCCCAGACCCTGCTGAAGAGAAAAAAGGGCGGCCGGGTCGGCGCCTATGAAATACTGATCGGAACCATCGGTGTGTCCAACCTGATCCGGGAAGAAAAAAATTTCCAGATCGCCACCCTGATGCAGACCGGGAAAAAACAGGGGATGAAAATGCTGAATTCCGCCCTGAGTGAATTGATCGAAAAGGGTATTGTCGACGAGGAAGAAGCGATGGATAAAGCCATTGACAAGGAAAATTTGAAAACCGGGCTCCGATTCAAGGAAGAGCTGAGAGAACAGGAATCGCTTCAAAACCAGGAAAAACCGCTTAACAATATCCGGGCGGCAAAATGAAGGAGAAAGCCATGAGTCCGACCAGAGTGTTATTGCCCGATGAAAAGATACTCTTTGACCGCTTGTTTGAAAATTCGCCGGAAGCCATCGTCATTACCGATCCCCGGGGCCGGGTTATCCGTATCAACAATGAATTTACTTGCCTATTCGGATACCGGGAAGCCGAAATAAAAGGCAAAATCCTGGACCGTCTAATCGGATTCTCAACCTATAAAAAAGAAGCGGCTGAAATCACCCGGCGAACCGTCAACGGGGAAAAACTGGTCATCGAAACCCGGAGGAAACACAAAGACGGCAGCCGGCTCGAGGTGTCGCTGGTATCCTCCTCGATTGAAGACCGGGGGAAATTGAAGGCCATCTTCGGCATCTACAGGGAAATTTCCGAAAGAAAAAAAAACGAACAGGAATTGCGTAAACGGACCTTTGACCTGGGCGAGCGCTTAAAAGAGCTGAACTGCCTTCACGACATTTCCGATATCATACGACATTTCCATACTCCGATGCCGGATATCCTGCAGGGAATTGTCGATTTCATCCCACCGGCCTACCAGTACCCGCACCTGACCTGCGCCCGGTTAATCGTCGAAGACCACCTATATACCACCCGCCCTTTCCGGGAAACCCACTGGAAGCAATCGGTATCCATTAAGGCCAACAACCGTAAAATAGGACATCTCGATGTATTCATAACCGGAAAAGTCCCCTTGGTAAACCGTAGCCCCTTTTTGCCCGAAGAAAAAAAATTGCTCAAATCAATTGCTTTTAAAATCGAAAAATTCATCAAAATTAAAAAATCCGAAGACCGGATCCGCCAGGAAACCGCCAAACTCTCGTCCATGATCGCCGGTATGCAGGAGGGGGTCATCCTGGCCGACAGCAAAGACCGCATCGTGGAGGTAAACAGATATTTTCTCAGGCTGATAAATAAGAAAAAATCCGATATAATCGGTAAAACCCTCTGGGAATTCCATCACGGCCCCATTGAAAAAAAGTTGAGGGATTATGTCGAGAAATTCAAGCAAAGCCACCACTCAAAATCGATCGAGATACAGCGGCCCCTGGGTAACCTGGAAACCATTTTCCGGATCCAGCCCATATACCGGGACGGCCACTACGACGGCATCATTTTCAATCTCCTGGATGTGACCGAGCTGGTGGAAGCCAGGAAACAGGCCCAGGAAGCCAGCCAGTTGAAAAGCCGTTTCCTGGCCAACATGAGCCATGAAATCCGCACCCCCATGAACGGCATCATCGGCATGACCGAACTGGCGCTAAAAACCGACCTCAGCGAGGAACAGTTCGAATATTTGAAAACCATCAAGACTTCAGCCGGTTCGCTGCTGGCCATCATCAACGATATCCTGGATTTTTCAAAGATCGAGGCCAAAAAAATGGAACTGGAATCCGTCCCCTTCGAACTGCACCAGATCCTTCATGATGTTCTCTCCGCCCAGGCCGTCGCGGCCCATAAAAAAGGACTGGAACTGGTTTCCCGCATTTCGATTCTTTCCCAGGATGCATTTATCGGCGACCCGGTCCGCCTGCGCCAGGTGCTGACCAATTTGATTGCCAATGCCATAAAATTCACCCGGAGCGGCGAGGTGGTGGTTTCGGTCAGAGAAAAATCCCGGCAGGATAATTCCGCGGTTCTCCATTTCACCATCAGCGACACCGGCATCGGCATCGCCACTGAAAAATTAAACACCATTTTCGAATCTTTTACCCAGGAAGACGGCTCCACCACCCGGCACTATGGCGGGACCGGCCTGGGGCTGG
>CAZOWT010000085.1:0-11227 GCA_964583345.1 uncultured Clostridia bacterium | reverse complement strand
AACAGGTTGACCAGATCCATTTTTTTCAGTTGATCCAACCGCTCCTGAAAGAGGTTCCCGTACGAATTATCGCTGAAGATTTCAACAGCCCCGACAATTTCACCCTGCTTATTTTTCACCGGATTCACCCTGACAAAAACCGGAAGCCGGTGACCGTCTTTGTGCCGCAGATAAATCATGGCTTCCGTGGTTTTTCCGCTTTTAAAAACCTCACTCAGTGGACAGGGCCCATCACAGAGGCTGTTGCCGTTTTTGTCGATATGGATGAGGATATTGTCACCGCAAAATTTTCCCAGCACTTCCGAACTCCGGTAACCGGTAATGGTTTCCGCTCCCCGGTTCCAGTACGTAATCTTTCGCTCCCGGTTGGCGAAATAAACCCCGTCGGCCAGGGTATCCAGCAGTTTCCAGTAAAATTCCTGTTCTTCGATCATGATTCCCCTCCCCCAAAAAAACCGCAACCCAACCCGCACTCGAATTTTACAGACATTTTTTTATCCTTTTAGATACTGGACCAGCTCGGTCAGCACCTTCCGGGCATCACCAAAAATCATCATGGTTTTGGGTTGGTAAAACAGGTCATTGTCTTCTCCCGAAAAACCGGGGCTTAAACTTCTTTTTATAATCATCACCGACTTTGCCTGGTCCACATTCAGGATAGGCATGCCATACAGGACACTTTCTTTTTTTGTACGGGCAGCAGGATTGATGACATCATTGGCACCGATGACCAGTGCGATATCGGTATGCCTGAAATCATTATTGATGGCTTCCAGTTCAACCAGCTGTTCATAAGGCACGCTGGCTTCTGCCAGCAGCACATTCATATGGCCCGGCATTCGGCCGGCCACCGGATGAATGGCATATCGGACATTGACGCCGCGGTCTTCTAGCAGCACCGCCAGTTCCCGGAGGACATGCTGGGCCTGGGCGACCGCCAGTCCATAACCGGGGACAATGATGACTTCCCGGGCGGTTTCAAACATCATGCCCGCTTCTTCGACCGAATAACCGGCCACCTCGCGCTTCTCGCCCTGCCTGCCGCTGCCCTCCCCGCTGACACCCACCGCGCCGAACAGCACACTGAACAAAGACCGGTTCATGGCCCGGCACATGATATTGGTCAGAATTATTCCCGAAGCACCGACCAGGGAGCCGGATATGACCAATATGTTGCTGGCGAGTGCAAAACCGGTGGCGGCGGCCGCGAGTCCGGAGAGAGAATTCAACAAAGAAATGACCACCGGCATATCCGCTCCCCCGATCGGAATGACCGCCATTACTCCCAGAATTCCGGACAACAGCAGCATCGCCACCATCATCAGCAGAGATGGCGATACCGACAGTATCCGGATGAATAAGACTATGACGGCTATGAAAATCGTCGCGTTCAGCCACATCTGTCCCTTGAATACAATGGGTGAGCCTTTCATAATCCCCTGAAGTTTTGCGAAAGCAATGAAACTCCCGGTAAATGTACTGGTTCCAATGAAAAGGCTGAGTATCACCGTGATTAAAAAAAACACATCGGTATTTTCCGGAAATCTCTGCTGTTGGGCAAAGGCGACCAGAGCGGAGGCCCCCCCCCCGAGACTGTTGAAAAGCGCGACCATCTGGGGCATCGCAGTCATCTCAACTTTTTTTGCCGCCACAATACCGATTGCGGAACCGGCAACCAGACCGATGATGATAAAATCAAAATTCAGGATTTGCCTGTCCAGCAAGGTAACCACCACCGCAACCAGCATACCCGTCATGGCCAGTGTATTTCCGAACCGGGCGGTTTTCGGCGATCCCAGTTTTTTTATTCCCAGGATAAAAAAAACAGCCGCAACCAGGTAGGAAACTTCTTGGATAAAACTCATCGTTTTTTCTCTTTTTTCTTGTCTTCTTTAAACATCTCCAGCATTCTATCCGTGACCAGAAAACCACCAACCACATTAATGGTGGCAAAAATCAGGGCAATCAACCCCAGTATCTTGTTCAAAAGAGCGTGGGAATTATCACCGGAAATACCGGCTATGAGCAGAGCGCCAACGATGGTAATGCCGGAAATGGCATTGGAACCGGACATCAGCGGCGTATGCAGCAGCGGCGGAACTTTGGAAATAATCTCAAACCCAATCAATATGGCAAAAACAAAAATATACAAAAACATGGTCATGGTTTCAGCGGTCATCCGTTCAACCTCCCACCATTTTTTTATATTGAATATTGGTTATCTCTCCGTTACGAAAGATGCAGGCGCCGGCTGTAATTTCATCATCAAAGTCCGGATTTTTATTGCCGGGCTTGAAAAGATGAAAAAAAAGGCTGGATATATTTTTCGAATACATCATGCTGGCGTGAACCGGTATGGTCGACGGGAGATTGATGGCTCCGATAATCGAAACACCATGTTTGGTTACGGTTTTCCCCGGAACCGTCAATTCGCAATTCCCGCCCTGTTCGGCAGCGATATCAACAATGACCGAACCGGGATTCATCCTGGAAATCATGCCATCGGTAATCAGCAGGGGAGATTTTTTACCAAATACCTGGGCAGTGGTGATCACCACATCAGTACCGGGCAACCGTGAGGCTATCACATCCTGTTCCCGGCGAAGAAATTCTTCCGACTGCATTCTGGCGTACCCGCCTTCGGTTTCCCCTCCCAATACCGTCTCCATTTTAACAAAGCGGCCTCCCAGACTCATGACCTGTTCCCTGACCGCGGGCCTCGGGTCAAACGCTTCAACCGTCGCTCCCAGGCGTTTTGCGGTTGCGATGGCCTGTAATCCGGCCACACCTGCGCCCAGGACCAATACCATGGCTGAGGGAACGGTGCCGGCAGCCGTCATCAGCAGGGGAAATATTTTCGGGAGCTTACCGGCAGCCAGAAGCACGGCCTTGTAGCCGGCCAGCGTGGCCATTGAACTCAGGGCATCCATGGATTGGGCACGGGTTATTCTGGGAACGAATTCCATGGAAAAACCGGTAATCTTTTTTTTCTTAAACTGTCCGATAATATTCTTGCTTTTGCCTGATAAAATGAAGCCAATGTAAATTCCACCAGGCTTCATCAGTGCCAATTCGTTTTCCCCGGTTTCACGGTTAAGTAAAGGGGGCCTCACCTTCAGTATTGCCTCTGAAAGGCCATAAACATCGGATGCATTTTTTTTAATTTGTGCCCCGGCTGCCCGGTAATCATGATCTGAAAATGAGGCCTGCAGGCCAGCACCGGTTTCAAGCAAAACCTGATGGCCCTGCTCGACATATTTTTTAACATCCAGGGGGACAAGCGCCACCCGGGTTTCTCCCGAACTGATCTCTCTGAGTATACCGATATTCAATATTCCCTCCCAACTTGAAAGCATAACCACATACCAAAATTATTGCAAGCGGGAAAATCACCCATCCGGGCCTGTCAGAAGATTAGGATCGAAAATTGCCCTGATTTTGTCTTCACTTATGATATGGCGTTCTCTGATGATTTCCAGCAAAGATTTTTTCGAATAAAAAGCCTCCCGGGCAATTTCCGCAGCCTGGTCATAACCGATCTCCGGGGTAAGCACGGTGACCATGGCAAAACTTCGCTCCATCAGTTCCTGGCAGCGTTTTTTGTCCGGCCGGAGACCCTTGACCAATTTTTCCCCGAAGATGCCAATGGCAGCCGTTAACAAATCGATTGACTGGAACAAATTGAGGGCCATAACCGGCATCATGGTATTCAATTCAAAATTCCCGGATTGTCCGCACAGGGTAATAACCGTGTCGTTGCCGATAACCTGTGCCGCCACCTGAAGGACTGCTTCCGCGATTACCGGATTAACTTTTCCGGGCATCATCGAGGATCCCGGTTGAACCGCCGGAATCTCCAGCTCTCCGAGTCCTCCCCTCGGTCCCGATCCCATCCAGCGAAAATCATTGGCAATTTTGGTCAATGAAACCGCCAGCGTCTTCAATGTCGCCGACGTCTGGACAATGGCATCCCTCCCGCCCTGGGCTTCAAAATGATTTTCAGCTTCCCGGAATTGAACCCCGCTGATTTCAGATATCCTTTTGATAACCTTCCGGGGGAATTCGGGATGGCAGTTTATCCCGGTACCCACGGCAGTTCCGCCCAGGGCCAGTTCCAGCAGTTGCGGCAAATTCGATTTTATTCTCCGGAGATTATGATCGATCATCGAAGCATACCCCTGAAATTCCTGGCCCAATCTTACCGGGAGGGCATCCTGCAGGTGGGTACGGCCAAGTTTAATAACAGACTTGAACTCCACTACCCTGGTTTCCAGTTCTCCACGCAATTTTTCCAGGACCGGTATCAATCCCTGCTGAATCTTTTCGACGGCCAGAATATGGATACAGGACGGAATGACATCATTACTGGATTGTCCCAGATTGACATGGTCATGGGGATGCACCGGATCCTTGCTCCCGATTTCTCCTCCCAGTATTTCAATTGCCCGGTTTGAAATCACCTCGTTGGCATTCATATGGGTCGACGTTCCCGAACCGGTTTGAAAAATATCCACCACAAAATGGCCATTCCATTTCCCTTCCATGACTTCACGGGCTGCCCGAACAATGGCAGAACCAATTTCCCGGTCCAGCAAACCCAGAGACATGTTCACTTCAGCGGAAACCATTTTGACCAGGCCGAGAATTCGGATAAAACCGGCGGGGAAACCCGATCCGCTGATCGGGAAATTTTCCATTGCTCTCTGGGTTTCACTCCCCCAGTAGGCATCACGGGGAATTTTGACCTTTCCCATCGAATCGACTTCCACCCGGAAACCCTTCTTTCCTTTCACCAATCACCTCCCGGAATACTGATTCCCTTGGCCAAAGATTTCAGCATTTATCAGGATTTCTGCTCATATGGAAGGGAAAATCAAGTTTATTTTTTTTTATAATGGTTTATAAAAGCAATTTCCCCGAATTTTAATCTTTCCGGTCTTTTTTTTTCGGTTTCAGCCTGTTTTTCCGTTAACTGGGATTGGATGCTGCCGGACTTTTTCCCCATGATGATCAGGGTAATCACATTCATATCATCCGGGATTGCCAGTATTTTTTTAACCCCGCCTTCATCATATCCGGCTATGGGGTGAGCCACCAGCCCGAGTTCCAGGGCCCGAAGAATCAAAAAAGCGGAAGCCATGCCGGTGTCAAACAAATAATATTCCCGGCCCTTGATCAGGCAATCAACTTCTTTGTGGCTGAAAACCGCAACGATCATCGATGCATTCGATACCCAGCGGTTGCTTTCTGAGAGGACAGAAAATAACCGCTGCAGCAATTTCTTTTGAAATACAAAAACGAACCGCCAGGGCTGATGGTTAAAACAGGACGGGGCCAGTCCGGCATGCCCGGCCATATCTCTGATCAGGCCTTCACTGATTTCTGCCGGTTCCAGAGACCGGTATGCCCGCCTGGATTCAATTCCTTCTCGTATCTCCATATCAAAGCTCCAATCCGTTCTGCTGGCTCCCGGTGAAGGAAAATCGCCACCGCCTAAATCCAAGAAATAATGATCGATTTGAAAATGGTTGGGAACCTGTCTTCAGTACTTTCCATCCATTTGGAATTCAGCCACATCAAGCCAGAAACCGGAATTGGATACCGAATCATATTGTGCCAGGAGCAGATCATAATGAAACTTCTCTTCCTCGCTGATCTTCAGACAGATCTCTCTGGCTTTGGGTACCGCAGTTTCCCGGGATGCTTTTTCAAAGAAATCAATGGCATTTCTCTCCAGCTCCATTCCGATTCGCAAGGCCTCCAGTTCTCCGGAGCCTTTCTCTTTCTCAGAATTTTCAATGCGGGATTTAAGCTCCTGGATTAATGAAGACGAACCCTTCTCTTCCTGATTGACAAACTCTCGCCAGTCATCGCTGCCCAGAATTGAAGAGAACAGGTCGCTGAATTCTTTCAGATGCCTGACTTCGTCATTTGCCAGTTTCTTAAACATTTTTTTGCCCAGGGCTTTCCCGCTAATTTCCTCGGCATGCTCGAAAAATTGTCTGCCGTTGACTTCCAGCTTTATTGCCTCTCTGACGATATTCAATATCTGATTGTCAATTCCATCCATTGCCAAACCCTACAAATGTCAAACCTAACTCTTCCACAAGCCGTGCAGGTTGCAGTATTCGCGGGCGGTTACACTGGGGGCATCGGTTTTAAACACCGCCTCCGGTTTATCTCCCGGTTTCAAAAAATGATGAAAGATCTTTTCTCCGGCAATCAGTTCAATCCATTCGATGTAGTGTTTTCCCTCCATCGGATGGGGAATGCTCCCAACGGTTACACGGTATCCGTCGGCGACTTTCTCGATCACCGGAACATGCTTTTCCAGGGCGGCATCAACCGTATTTCCCTGGAGAAGCTCCATGGGTTGGCCGCAACAGACCAGTTCACCGTCGCTTCCGTGTACCACTTCCACGATGTTTCCACAGACATTGCACTTATAAACCTCCAGCCTTTTAGCCATAATTTACCTCCTTTATGGTCATGAACCCGTATATCGATTAAATATTGATCAAATATATTCGGGTTCGTAATATTCTTTGGGGTGCTGACAAGAAGGGCAAACGTCGGGCGGCGTTTTCCCTTCATGAACATATCCGCATTTGCTGCAAATCCATTTGATGGGTGTTTCTCTCTGGTAGACCGTGCCCTGCTCGACCATATTCAGCAACCTTCTATACCGCTTTTCATGCTCCACTTCCACCTTGGCAATCTGCTTGAATAAACGGGCAGCCTCAAGATTTCCCTCGAGCTCCGCTTCTTTGGCAAAGGTGGGGTACATCTCCGTATTTTCGTAATGCTCACCATCAATGGCTGCCTTGAGATTCACCCGGGTATCGCCGATGCCCTTCAGGAGTTTGAATTCATCTTTGGCATGCTGTTTTTCATTGAGAGCGGTTTCTTCAAAGATTTTGGCAATATAATGATACCCCTGGTTCCGGGCAACTTTTGCAAAATAATCATATTTATTCCGGGCCTGTGATTCCCCGGCAAAAGCTTCCATCAAATTCTTTTCTGTTTTTGACATTCGGCACTCCTTAAAATTTTCCCTCGGATTTGATCTGGGATAATTGGACAAAATGCTTCCTTTCTTCATCGATAATCTCTTCGATTTTATCCTGCTTGTTTTCTGGAACCATTTTTTTTATTTCCTGATAGTAGAGTATTGAATGCAATTCGGCTCCGATGGCAAAATCAATAGCCGCCTCAGCATCGGAAATCTCGCCGATTTTTTTATCAAATTCTTTCTGGCTGAAAATAATGTTATCCGCATAGGTGCGCAGATAGGCGAAGTATTCGCCGGGATAACTTTCCCGGGGTTGATAAGGCTCGAAAGCAGAAAGAATTTCTTCATAAATCTTTCGATGTCCGACTTCCTCAGTTGCCAAAAATGTAAAAAGTTTTTTTAAAGCTGGATCATCAAATTTATCCGACATCCGACGGTAAAACTTTTCTCCGTTTTCTTCGATTCTAATGGCCAGCTGAAAAACCTCGCTGGCGTCAAACATGATTCCCATGATAACCTCCTCCAAAAGTAATTTCCTTATGTTTTGCAAAAATGGTTTCCGTTAAAGCATCCAGCATCTTAAAACCGTCCTCGCCGGGCAAACCCTTGATTAAAACCGGTGGAAGAAATTCGACCTTCAAATGATTCATGTTATTTTTAATGATTTCCACCGTCTGCCCTCCCCATCCGAAAGAACCCACAACCGTGGCAAACTTAAGCTTCGGCTTTAACGCGTTGACCAGGGTGGCCGCATAGACCGCAGCCGGATGGGGACCTGCCAGAACCGTCGGGGTCCCAACAATCAGGGTGGCCGCATCGACCAGCGACATGGCCAGTTCTCCGATATCCGTCCTGGTGAGATTAAAGGGCTTAACCGAAATTCCTCTCTCCATCATTTTTTCAACCAGGTAATGAATCATTCTCTCTGTGCTTCCATGCATGGAAACATAGGCGATAACCACTTCATTTTCCACCCGGTCCGAAACCCAATTCCGGTAGGCATCGATGATGATTTTCGATTCCCGGTATACCGGTCCATGGCTGGGGGCGATCATATCAAACTCAAGTTGTTCAATTTTCTCAATATTTTTTTTAATGATGGTTCTGAACGGCATCATGATTTCCGCATAATACCTTTTCGCCCCGTTGATAACCTTGCCGTGATCCCGGACAAAAAGATGACTGGTTGCCAGATGAGAGCCGAAAAAATCACAGGAAAAAAGAATTTTATCCTGTTTCAGTATGGTACACATGGTCTCCGGCCAGTGTACCCAGGGTGTAAACACAAATTCAAGCGTTTTGTCTCCCAGAGACAAAGTGTCGCCATCCTTTACCACCTGGAAACGATCTTCAGGGATCCTCAGGAGATCAATCAAGAAGTTCTTGCATTTTTCATTGGTCACCACCCTGGCCCGGGGAAAAATTTCCAAAAGATCTGGGATGGTTCCGGAATGATCCTGTTCGGCATGATTTGAAACCAGGTAGTCAATTTTTTTAACATTCAACTTTTTCAGGTTTGAAAATAATTCATCTTTTTTGGCAGGATCAACGGAATCAATAAGGGCATTCTTTTCACTGCCTTCAATCCAGTAGGAATTGTAACTGGTTCCATGGGGGAGGGGAATCAACTCATCAAAAATCCTCCGGTCCCAATCCCTGGCACCGACAGAAAAAACGCGTTCACATATTTTCTGAACGGGCATTATTCTTCTTCAAACATATCTTTCCCGACACCGCACATCGGACAAACCCAATCATCCGGCAAATCTTCAAAAGATGTTCCGGGTTTGATGCCTGAATCCGGGTCTCCGAGTTCGGGATCATATACATAACCGCATGCCTTGCAAACATATTTTTTCATGATGTCCTCCTTTTTATAAATTTTTGTGGCCCAAAGTTTGATTATAATCCGTCACCCTTTTTTTGGCAATCCTTACAAATTCCATTAAAATGAATCTGGATCTGATCAATCTTGTGCCCCTCAATTTCAGCCTTTGAAAAAATCGGTGAATGGAGTTCAATATCAATGATTCGACCGCAAACCGAGCAGTGGAAATGGCTATGGGGATTTTCAGCAAAGTCGTACCTGGATTCGGAATCGTTAATCTTGAGGGTGGTCAATATGCCCTCTTTTACAAAAAGATTCAAGTTATTGTATATGGTGGTTCTTGATAGCGTGGGAATTTCTTTTGAAATCCTTTTATAAATCATTTCAGCAGAGGGATGATTTTTCTGTTTCATGACATATTCCAGTATGAGCATTCGCTGAAATGAGGGTTTCACGCCTCTTTTCAACAATATCTGCTGGGAGTCATGATGGATCCCATGGCCTTGTTCAATCATATCAAACCCTCCAATCCGGCCATCCGGCCGACATATTGTAATGATTCCAATTTGGAACGATTACATTATTAATATTAATACAATATAAGAAAATTGTCAACTCAAAAATCATTCAAATTTTTAATTCTTCCAAAGGAAACCGGCCGATGATAGATGAATTCCCCCGGGGACCGCCGTCAAGTTGGAATTCGGCTATTTAATTATTTTACCTCTGAAGGTTTTAAAAACAAAAAAATGGTACAGAACCACCAGCGGCATGCCGATTATGGCGATGGCCAGCATAACCTTCAGGGTTAAGGCGCTTGATGAAGCATTGACAAGGGTCAGGCTGAGAGAATTATCGTTACTGGCTCTGACCAGATAGGGGAAATGGACTGAACCCACGATCCCCCACAAACCGGCAAACATGATTGATGAAAAAATAAATGAACCTGAATCCCGGGCTCTATCAACCGACCGCTTCAACAATCCCCAAGCCAGCAACACCAACAGTGCAGATATCCAGGCCGTACCTTTTTTCAACGCTTCCGGCAGAAATAATCCCGCCAGCAAAAAAGAAAGACCAAACAAAACCATAAAAGATATCCATAGTTTTCCGGTTGCCCGGCGTGCGCGCTGCTGCAGGTCTCCGGTTGTTCTGGATGACAAATAGGTACAGCCCTGCAACAGAATCGCATTCAGCCCCAGCAGGCCAACAGCCAGGGGAAAGGGGCGCAGCAGCGTGAAAAAGCTCCCGGTATAATTCATATTTGCATCCAGGGGAATACCGGCTATCACATTTCCCAGTGCCACTCCAAAAAGCAGGGACGGTAAAAAACTGCCGATGACTAATCCCCATTCCCAGAATTTCCGGCCTTTTTCCCCGTGATAAATGAATTCAATCGATACCGCCCTGAAAATCAGGGAGAACAGAACCACCATCAATGCCAGGTAAAAACCGCTGAACACCGTGGCATAGGCATGCGGAAACGAGGCAAAAAGGGCTCCCCCGCCTGCCAGAAGCCATACTTCATTTCCATCCCAGAAAGGAGCGATGGATTCAAGCAAAATCTTTTTCTCCATCCGACTTTTCCCCAGCAACGGCATCATTACGCCGACACCGAGATCAAAGCCATCAAGAATCGAGTACCCCAGCAGCAACATCCCGATCAAACCGTACCAAACAGTCTGAAGAAAATACAAGGTTTCCATCTTTATTCTCCTATCCATACCCTTCAGCGGTGATATCCAAGGGCCCTCTTTTTATCAGTTTTAATAAAATTTTCATGAATACCACGAAGATCAGGGAGTAGATGATCAAAAACATCAGAAGAGTAAACAATATCTGCCCCGCAGGAACCACCACCGAAGCTGCCTGTGAGGTTTTCAGAACCCGGTAAACCGCCCAGGGCTGCCTGCCCACTTCAGCAGCAATCCAACCCAGTTCGTTGGCAATATGAGGCAGGGGAACCGAAAAAAGAAAAATTCCCAGGAACCACTTCTTCTCCCTGAGTTTCCGGCTAAAAATAGAGAATCCGGCCATTATGGCCAGGGCCACGAATAACATCCCGATCATAATCATAATATGATAGCTGACAAAGGGCAAGTATACAGGAGGCCTTTCCTCTTTTGGAAATTCCGTTAAACCTTTAACCTCCCTGTCCGCATCCCCGTAAACTAAAAGACTCAGCAAGCCATCGATACCGATTTTATAACCGGTCCTCTCCTCTTTTTCATTGGGAATACCAAAAAGCGAAAGTGGGGCATGCTTCTGTGTTTGCCAAAGTCCTTCAAAAGCGGCCAGCTTCTCAGGCTGGGTTCTGGCTACCTGAACAGAATGTTGATGCCCGCTGAACAGTTGCACGAGACCGGAAAAGGCAAAAACCGCCAGTG
>CAZOWT010000084.1:4187-11255 GCA_964583345.1 uncultured Clostridia bacterium | reverse complement strand
ATTTTTGCTCTGCGCCTTTTTTCAGAAACACTCAGACCGGTGTCAGCGGAAAAAACCATATCGGCTGTGTGCTGATGGACATCCATGTCCCCGGCAAACGCCTGGATCAGTTCCCGGTCCTGAGAAAAATGAGCCATGACTCTCAATTCAATCTGGGAATAATCAGCAGAAATCAGGTAGCGGTCATGACCTTGCGCCACGAAGGCCCTGCGGAGATTGATGCCGGCCAGTTCCCCGACCGGGATATTCTGCAAATTGGGATTTGAGGAAGACAGCCTGCCGGTGGCGGTAACGGTCTGATTGAAAGAGGTGTGAACCCGCTGGTTTTCATCGCAACTCTCGATTAAACCGATCAGGTAGGTGGAATACATCTTTTTATATGCCCGATAATCAATAATCTTTTCAACAACGGGAAATCCCTTCAATTCATTCAGGACTTCAATATCGGTGGAATAGGATTTGGTCTTTCGGGTTCGCTTGCTCACCGGGAGATTCATTTTTTCAAACAGCAGTTCTCCGAGCTGCTGGGAGGAATTAATATTGAAACTGAATCCGGCCATTTTATAAATTTCCCGTTCAACATCCTCTATTTTTTTTGCCAGCCTTTCCGAAGATTGCCCCAAAAACGCCCGGTCAATGCCAACGCCGGCAAATTCCATGGCTTCCAAAACCTGAATCAAGGGGATTTCAATATCCCGGTACAGGGAAGTCAGGTGTTTTTCTTCAAGCCGTTTGGTTAATGTTTCGACCAGCCTCAGGGACAGAAAAGAATCATCGATACAGTACCGGCTGATTTCACCGATATCCACTTTATCCAGAGAAATCTGGCTTTTCCCTTTTCCTGCCAGGGTTTCATAATCCATCTGCCTGACATTGAGGAGTTCCAACGTTAACTCTTTCAGATTGTGCGCCCGGCGGTTCGGATAAAGCAAATAAGCCATCAGCATTGAGTCATCGGCAACTCCCTTCACCCGGATACCCTGATGTCGGAGGTGAAGAATATCAAACTTCAGGTTATGACCGGATTTCTTTATCTCCTGGCTGGAAAAAATTTCCCCCATTTCTTGTTTAAAATCATCAAAATCAAATCCGATAGCGGATTTTAAATTATCGGGGAAGAGAAATGGAACATAATAACCTTCGTCCGCAAAGGATATCGAGAGCCCGACAATACGGGAATTGAAAAAATCGATTCCGGTGGTTTCGATATCAAAAGAAAACCGTTTTTGTCCGATGATTTTGCTCTTAAGCCCGATCAGTTCTGCCCGGGATTCAATGACTTTATAATCGATCTTCAGATCTGGAAAGGTCCTCCTGGAATCCGGTTCAATATCCTTCAGAAAGCTGTTGAAAGAAAGTTTCCGGTAGAACTGCGCCAGTCCCGGCTCCGGTTCATTTTTAAAAGGGGAAATGGAAAGGTCTCTTTTGAATTCGGGAAGATGTGACAAATCCAGCAATTTTCTGGACAGATGAAGCAAATCAAGGTTGGCCTTTATTTTGCCTCTGATTTTCTCATCGAGTTGTTCAATATTCCTCAGCAGGGCATCCAGGCTGCCGAATTTTTCGATCAACCGCCTGGCGGTTTTTTCACCGATTCCCGGGACCCCTGGAATATTATCGGACGCATCACCGCTCAGCGAGAGAAAATCAACGATTTGACCGGGCAATACGCCGGCCATCTCCTTGATGTCATCTGCCCCCAGTTTTTTTTTCAACTTGGGATGAAAAACAACCACCCGGTCCCCAACCAACTGGAAAAGGTCCTTGTCCGCCGAAAAAATATATACATCCCGCCCGGACGCATAATTCGACCGGGTCAGTAAAGCGATAATATCATCGGCTTCGAACCCCGGGGCCTCGATCATATCAATGCCCCGCAGCTTGATAAATTCTTTGATTTTCGGCAGTTGCTCAAGCAGGTCTTCGGGAGGTTCCAGCCTTTTGGCCTTGTATCCCTCATACATCTCGCTTCTGAACGTTTTCTCCCGGCTGTCAAGGGCAACAACCATGAAGTCGGGATTCAATTCCCTGATCAGATACTCGATACGGGAAACAAAGCCGAAAATCGCCCCCGTGGGTTCTCCATTCAGTGTTCTCATGTGGCGGTTGGCATAAAAGGAACTGAAGATCAGATACATGCCATCGATCAGGAGCAGGCTTTCAGACATGGATAATTTTTCTCAAAATCAGGCTACTCGGAATCCGAAGATTCCTCATTACCCATGTAATCGAGCACGAGTTCATTCAATCCCCGGTCGTCAATTACCTGGGTATCCATGGACAGCAAATGCAAAAATTTTCCATCCTTCAGTTCGGAAATCACCTGGTCATGTTGATTCTTCATCATGGCCTGAATTTTCTTTTTGGGTTCGGGCTTGTTCAACAGGTGGGCGTAAGAAATTCTTCTGGACAGCAGAATTTCTCCGCTGTGATACACCAGGGTTTCGATGGTGGGATTGTCCTTTCCCTTGTCTTCGGTCTGGATATGAAAAACTTCATCTCTATATTTAATATCTGTATTAAACCCGATGTTCATACCGTCATCATATTAAATGTTATGAATAATGTCAAGGAAGGGGGACCCTGGCGTTCTAAAAATCCACAAGATTGGCGATTTCAATATCCGGTTTGCGGATAAAAAAACCCTGGGCCAGATTGCATCCGATATGTTTGCAGATAATAAACTCCATTTCGCTTTCAACACCCTCGGCCACCACCTTGGTTCCCAATACTTCGGCCATCTTGATCAGCTTGATTAAGAAGATCCGTTTTTCAAAGTCCTGGTCTATGTCTGAAACAAAGAAACGGTCGATTTTTATAAACTCGGGCTTCAGGTAGTACAGGAGTTTCAGGTCCGAGAATCCGGTACCGAAATCATCGATGGCAATTTCAAACAATTGCCGGTTCTCTACGGTGAATTTGTCTATTTTTTTCCCGAATACATCAAAAAATTCGGTTACCTCAAAACAGATGAAAGGGGTTTTCAAGTTGTACTTTTCATGGATGTCACTCAGAGTCTTGACCAGCAGGTGCATGTCGCTTAAAAGCCGGCTGTCCAGATTAAAGAACAATTTTAACCTTTCATCCCGCTTCAACGCTTTCAATTCCAGAAATTTCACGATCGCCTTTTCAATCAGCAAAGAATTTATCCAGTGCAGGAGATTGGCCCCGTAGGATGCGTTCATAAAGGCCTGAATGGAATCAAAACCAGCCCGTTCGATGTTCCTGAGCAAAGCCTCGTACCCGTAACAAATTTTGGTTTCGCAACTGATAATCGGTTGAAACGCATAATCAAGGTTATGAATGATATCCTGCCAGGAGTTGTTGTTCATCAAGCCTCACCGTTTGTTTTTTTATAATTCTCACTCACCGGTATTCCGAAATTCGGAACCATCGCAACACCAGGAGTCATTATAAGTTTTTTTTTTTTAATAAATCAATCTTTTTTCTCAATTTTTAAATTTCGGTCTGCGCCTTCAACTCCTTCCGGTAATGGTCAAGCAGACTGGCTTTGGAGATCAATCCCATAAAACGATTGCTCTCCACTACCGGCAGGCTCCAGGCATTGGTGTCTTCAAATTTTTTCAGAATATCCACCACGCTGTCCCGTATGGATACGGTTTCCAGATCGGTCTGCATGACTTCCTCGACAATGACCGACTTGGCCAGATCCGGATTAAATAAAATCGCCTTGATATCGTTGAAGAATACCATTCCCAGAAAATTGCCGGATTCTGAATCAGCAACCGGAAAATAATTTCTGGGGGACTTCTCGATCAAAGGGATGAGTTCACTAAGTACCATTTCCGGATAAACGGTAATCAAATCTTTCTCCAGCAATTCTTCGGCTTGGATCTCCGACAGAATCCGCCCGTCGGTCCGGGGTCGCAACAGAAGACCTTTTTTTATAAGTTCATAATGATAAATCGAAGATTTCTCTATGAATTTAACCAGGATGGTGGCTAAAAAAGACACCAGCAGCAGCGGCAGGATGGCATCATAACCTCCGGTAATTTCCACAATAAGGAAAATTCCCGAAAGCGGCGCATGAAGGGTTCCACTGATCATCCCGGCCATGCCCACCAGGGCGAATAAACTCGAACTGCTGAAATGCGAAGCCGGGAAAACAGAAGCCAGAACCTGAAAATAAAACCAGCCGCCCAAACTGCCAATAACCAGAGCGGGAGCAAAAATTCCGCCGGCCCCGCCGGATCCCAGGGTAAAGGAAGTCGCTATTATTTTCACCAATATCAATAACAGGACCAGGGCAATTCCCATCGAAAATTTCCCGCTGATCAAGTTTCTGATCACCTCATACCCCTCGCCTCCGACCTGGGGCAACAAAAAAACGGCGACACCCACAATCAACCCTCCCACAATGGCCTTGATAAAGGCTTGTCTGAACCAGCGATCCAGGCTACGGGATACCACTTTCAGCGAACGGATAAAAACCAGCGCGAATAGGGAAATCACGATAGCCAGCCCCACCGAGGCCAGGATATCATAGAAACTGACCTGAAAAATCCGATGCTGGAAGGGGATCTGATTGCCATTGAAGAAACGGCTGACAATGGTCCCGGTCACCGAAGCTATTGCAACCGGAAACATCATGGTCAGAGACCATTCTCCGAGGATCACCTCCATGGTAAATATAATCCCGGTGATCGGCGCATTAAAGATAGAGGCGATAGCCGCTGCGGCTCCGGAACCGGTAACCGCAATTCTCAACAATTCATTGGTCTTGAAATAAGAAGCAATATTTGAACCGATAGCCGCACCGCTGATAATGACCGGTGCTTCCGGTCCGGCTGATCCTCCGCTGGAAATGGTGATGAGGCTGCCAATCAATTTTGAAAACGCCGAGCGAAATTTCAGTTTGCTGGCCTTTATACTGATACTGTATATCACCTCGGGAACACCATGCCCCCCGAAATCCCGAAGGACATATTTCAGGAGCAGAACGGTTAGGAAGATCCCGGCAATCGGGAAAAACACCACATAAAACTGATGCTGAAACCGATGGAAATAACCGGAAAAAGTCTTTAGACCCAGATTCAATCCCACAGCGGCGAGTCCACTGAACAATCCCACGATAACGCCGATCGATATCAACTGGAAGCGGGTATCCAGATTGATAAAGACTGACCTGATTCCGCCGGGCTTGACCATGCCTAGCCGTTTCCGAATCCTGACTCGATCCGGGATATCGCCGAAAGAAAAACATCAGGCTGGGAGCGTTTTTTTAACATGGACATGAATGTTTTTTCCCGTAGGCAAAAACTCAGCCGGGCCAGCAGATTGAGGTGAACCTGGGTGGAAGGGCTGAACATGAAGAACAGAACAAATATCGGTTTGCCGTCCACCGCATTAAAATCGACACTCTCTGCCAAAAAGAAAACCCAGATTACCGGAGAATTTAGTCCCAACGGCAGCGGCCTTCTGGGATGAGGAATCGCGACACCATTACCGATTCCGGTGGATGCGATTTCTTCCCTGCCAATCAGTTCATCGAGGATTAGTTTCTTGTCGGCGTCACCTTCAAATTCCATTTTTTCAACCGCATTCTTCAAAACCGAATAAACATCATTGCCCTCAAGCCGGTGGTAAATCATGCCCCGGGAAACCGCATGAAATAAACCGATTTCATCTTTATTGGCTTTCGGATCCTGTGTTTTCGAATCCTCCTTCATCCTTAGGTGATGGGATCTGGCCCAGGAAACAATTTCATTCTTCTTGAACAGGAAATTTCCGCCCTTCAGTTTACAGGGTATTTTCCCCTGATTGGCCCAACGGGAAACCGTCACCAGGGGAATATCCATGAGCAGGGCGACATCTTTTTGAGACAAATATTTTGTTTTTTTCATGGATATGGCTTCAGTTTAGCAAAATTCAGCCCGGCGTTCAAGATATGAGAAACGGTTTTTTTAAATTTACGGAGTCAATATGGACAATTTCATTTGACTTCATTTCAAAAATCCTTTATAAAAATACCTCAACAATCTAAAATGAAGGCACTGCTATCAAAAATTTCTTCTTTCCTGAGCCGAATAAAGACATCCGACCAGACCTTCATGATCATCATTCCCATCATCATCGGATTGCTGGGTGGATTCGGTGCTGTACTGCTGCGGTTTCTGGTTCGCCTGTTCCAGAAAATTTTCTGGGGAGCGTGGGGAAACAGCCTGTCATGGGGTCGTACCATTATCGTGCCGGTATTCGGTGCTTTTCTGGTCGGCCTGATTATCTATTTTTTTACCCGTGAGGCCAAGGGACACGGCGTCCCCGAAGTTATGGAAGCCATCCTGTTGAGAAACGGGGTTATCCGTCCGCGGGTAGTGGTCGGCAAAGTGGTGGCATCGGCAATCACCATTGCCTCCGGGGGTTCGGTCGGCCGTGAAGGCCCCATCGTCCAGATCGGTGCATCCATCGGATCAACCATCGGGCAAATATTCAAATTATCAAAAAACCGAATGGAAACCTTTGTCGGCTGCGGAGCTGCTGCCGGCATTGCGGCCGCTTTCAATGCTCCAATTGCCGGCGCCATGTTTTCGGTTGAGATCATCCTGGGTGATTTCAGGGTCAGCCAGTTTACCCCGATTGTTATATCCTCAGTATCCGCTACCGTGGTATCACGAATGTTTTTCGGTAATTATCCCGCTTTTATCGTGCCTGAATATACCCTGGTCAATCCAATCGAACTCTTCCCCTATGCCCTGCTCGGCATAATCGCCGGTTTGGCGGCCATATTGTTTATCAAGCTTCTCTACCTGCTGGAAGACACATTCGATAACCTGAAAATGCCAGACTATTATAAAACCACCATCGGCGGATTTTTTATCGGAATTATCGGCATATTCTTCCCCCAGATATTCGGAGTCGGATACGAAGCCATCGATCAGGCCCTGCTGGGTAAAATGGCAGTCTGGTTGCTGCTGGGTCTAGTCTTCTTAAAAATTCTGGCATCCTCGCTTACCCTGGGCTCGGGAAGCTCGGGAGGAATCTTCGCCCCCTCGTTATTTATCGGAGCCATGACCGGAGGATTTTTCGGAAATATCCTGCACAACCTGT
>CAZOWT010000084.1:0-4177 GCA_964583345.1 uncultured Clostridia bacterium | reverse complement strand
GGATAACGGCCGGATCCGGAGCTTATTCGCTGGTGGCCATGAGCGCTGTGGTCGGGGCCGCCACTCACGCGCCCATTACCGGTATCCTGATTATCTTTGAAATGACCGGCGATTACAAAATCATACTGCCCCTGATGATTGCCACCACCATCAGCAGTTTTTTAAGCACCCGGTTGATCAGAGGATCCATTTACACCCTGAAACTTCAAAAGCGGGGAATCCATATTTCCCAGGGAAAGGAAATCAATATCCTGAAATCGATGCAGGTGAAGGATGTCATGAGACCCAGCATCGAAATCATTACCCCGGAAACCAAAATCAGTGCCGTGATCGAAAAATTTATTCAATCGGAACATTCATTCTGCTACATAAAAGACAGGTCCGGAAACATAACCGATAAAATTTCCCAGACCGAACTCAGTGCCATTGCACCGGATTACGAAGACCTCAAGGATTTTATCCTGGCCCAGGATATTTCTACTCCAAATTTGCTGGTGGTGAATGAAACCGATCACCTGGACTATGTGATGAAGGAATTTACCAAGGAAAACATCGATGAAATTCCGGTGGTATCCAGCCAGGCTTCGGGGGAAATTCTGGGCACCATCTGGCGAATCGATTTGATAGCCGCCTACAACAAGGAAATTCTCAAGCGGGACTTGGCCGGCGAGATGTCCCATTTGGTGTCGGCGTCATCCCGTAACCAGCTGGTAGAAGTGGAAGACGGGCTATATCTCCTTGAAATCGAAACCCCCAGAGCCTTCATCGGCAAGCAGATCAAGGACATCGATGTAAGGAACCGATACGGGGTGGATATCGTTTTGATCAAGAAACGAAAGTCTTCAAAAAAATTGGTCACCCGGGTTCCTAAGGCCAGTTATACCTTTTCTACCGGTGATAATCTACTCATTCTGGGGGAAAGGCGAAAGGTGGAATTGCTTTCGAAAATCTAAAAAAAAACGGCTGGCGGGAATATAAAAAAAGCGATCTCAGCTTTTTAATTTTTTAACCACCTCTTCGAAAACCTGCGTGCTCTTCAGGGCTTTAACCGTGAACAGCAATCCTTCACGGCGGTAGTATTCGATCAGGGGAGCGGTTTTTTCTTCATAGGTTTTCAAACGGTTTTGAATTGCCTCTTCGGTTTCATCATCGCGTTGAATCAGGGTCCCGCCGCATTTGTCACAAATTCCCGCTTTTTTCGGAGGCATGGAAATGACATTGTAGATGGCCTGGCAGTCCGGATTGGAACAAGTTCTCCGGCTGGTTAACCGTTTGATGATTTCCGCCTGGGGAACATCCAGATTGATAACCAGGTCAAGTATGATACCCAGCCGGCTCAATAATTTTTTCAGTTCTTCTGCCTGGGGAATGGTTCTGGGAAAACCATCCAGTACGAAACCGTCCCGGCAGTCCGGTTGCTGCAGCCGGTCATCCATAATATCCATGATAACCGAATCCGGTACCAAATCTCCCCGTTTCATGAATTCTTCGGCTTTGCGGCCCACCTCTGTTTCCTGTTTCACCGCGCTGCGGAGGATATCCCCGGTCGAAATCTGGGGGATAAAATATGACTGGACCAGCATATTGGCTATGGTTCCCTTCCCGGCTCCCGGCGCACCCAATAAAATTAACCGCATAATCTTCTCCTTATTTCTATTTCTAATATTCTTTTTATATATCCGATTATATATCGGAGCGATCGAAACCAGAAGTTTAACCGAGAACGGTGAATAATGCAAGCGGGATTCATGATTATTCGATATGCCCGGCAGCCACAATTGCGTCATTATCATAAAATACGCAAATCTGTCCCGGGGTGATCGCCCTTACCGGTTTTTCAAATTTCGCCATGATCCGATCGTCTGAGACTTCAATGATTTCCAGTATCTCCGCCGCCCCCAAATAACGCACCTTGGCCCGGAAAAACTCACCTTTTCCGATTTTTTTCCAGAAAACCGGTTCCCGGACTTTTACCGCCTTCGAATACAGGTATTTTTCTTCACCCAGCATAATGGTATTGTTCCTGACATCTTTGCCAATGACATACATTTTTTTCCCGGCCGAAAAACGGGTTCCGCGTCTTTGACCGATGGTAAAATAAATGATCCCGCTGTGGGATCCGATCCGGCTTCCGTTGACATCGATAATATCCCCCGGAGAAAAAGCATCCGGGATAAAATTCCTCAAATAATCCATCAGATTGGTTCCCTGGAGAAAACAGACATCCTGGCTTTCCCGATCATGAACCAGCGGAAGGTTCCGGACAAGTCTTCTGACCTCATCCACCCGGCAATTTGATAGCGGAAACAGGGTCCTTTTCAAGCACTCCGGGTCAATGAGCGAAAGAAAATAAATCTGTGATTTTTTTTTATCCAGAGGCTCCTTTAAAAAAATATTCCCCGCATCGGTATAACAGTCCGCATAGTGCCCGGTCGCAAACCAGCCGGCCCGGGATTGGCTCAATCCCCTATCAAATAAAACCCTGAATTTAATCTCCCGGTTGCAAATCATGCAGGGATTGGGGGTTTGGCCCTGTTGATAAGATCTGAGAAAATACCGGATAACCTTTTCCCTGAATGTTTCCCGGATATCCATAATCTCCAGTTCAGTTTCCAGCCTGTCGGCCAGGTTCCGAATCTTTTCGGTTTTTTCATCTTCCTGCGGTAAACCGGTTCGCATGAACAGGGCCCGGACCGAGAAACCCCTTTTTTTGAGCATCAAAATAGCGGCTGTGGAATCTTTACCGCCGCTCAGAGCTACCACCACTTCGTTTTTTTTCATTTTGGCTGTTTTTTTGTTTTTATTCCGTAAAATTGGGCTAGAAGGATCCGAGCCTGTTTATAATCATCGCATTCATACACTGCTTTTCTGATTTTTTTCGAATCGTTCAGGCCGGCGACCACAAACCGGGTATAGGCTTTCAGTTGTTTCAAGCGCAGTTCCGGCTCCACAATCATTTCAATCAGGTCGAGCAAGCGTTCCACTACCGAAGCAGACCGAATACGGCCATGCCCCCCCAAATGATCATTATCAATTTCTTGAATCATATCGCTGAAAATAAAGGGGTTAAAGAGCGCTCCCCGTCCCACCATGATCATATCGACGGTTTTCAGCTTGACCCGGGCATCGGTTGTCGATTTGATGTCTCCGTTCCCGATAAAAACGGTCCGGATTTTCTCTTTTAATCTCGGCGCGACTTCCCATCGGGCCAGCTCAGTATACCGGTCGGAAACAAAGCGAAAATGCACGGTAACGGCATCCGCCCCTTCACCCTGCAGCACATCAAGCAGTTCAAAAATATCCCGTTCGTTTTCCAGCAACCTGATCTTCACGGTCAGTGGAAGCCGGGTAATTTTCCGGATTTCTCTCAGGATCAGGCCTGCCTGGCGGGGATTTTTCATCAGGGCGGCACCGGCTCCCCGTCGGACAATCTTCCTGACCGGGCATCCCATATTAATATCAATGCCGGAAAAAGCGGTCTCTCCCTGAATATAGCGGACAGCCTCGGCAAATGAGTACGGCTCGGTCCCGAACAGCTGCACGAACTGCGGGGTAATGAAATCACAGGATCCCAGCATATCTATTGTCCGCTGGTTTTTTCTCCGCAACCCTTCCACCGATACCATTTCGGTCACCATGAAACCCACCCGGCCGATTTCATCAAACAATTTCCTCAATACCGTATTGGTCAATGAGGCCATCGGAGCCAGGGCGGTCCGGTATTTGATTTTAAGATTTCTAATGAGAATCATTTTCCCGACTCGAACCGGCCGAGAAAAAGGATCAAGGCCTGGCAGAAAGCCTTTGGCAATCTGTTTCTCCCGAACATCACCGTATTTTACCAGTATCCACCGTTGATTTCAAATTGACAAATCCGCAATTTTATTTTATAAAGTGGCATGATGATTTTCAACGAGGTTGAAGCCATATGTTGATCGCTGCCCTGGGAAATCCCGGTAACGAATATGCCCTGACCCGGCACAACATCGCCTGGCAAATGATCGAACACCTCTCTTTCTTCCCGGATCTCAAATGGAAATCCAGGTTTGACGGCGACCTGGCAACTTACAGTTCGGAAAAAACCGGTAACCGTAAAATTAATCTGTTGTGCCCCATGACCTACATGAATTTGAGCGGCCAAAGTGTGGCCGCTGCCATGAAATTTTTCAAGTTGAAG
>CAZOWT010000083.1:0-11409 GCA_964583345.1 uncultured Clostridia bacterium | reverse complement strand
CCGCCAATTTTCGATATTCGAGAAATTGGCTTCCGAAGCCGTTTCGGAGATTGTTTGCCTCGCCCGTCAATTATGATTTTCCTTCTCTTCTGGTCTTAATTTAACAAGGTCGCGTGAGGGGATATCTCCGGAGCGTGCCCCGTAGCGAGTGTGGAATGTCCGCACGAGTGAGGACCGGAGGCGGAAATTGAGCGCAATTTCCAGCGTTAGCGAAGGAGACATCCCCGGAAGCGACTAGCCATCCCTTCAATGAAGAACGAACCTCATCTCCTGGCATTTCTATATAAAATGAAATAACAGCCGTTCATGGTGGAGTGAGTCTCAGGGTGAACATTGACCGAAAAAATGATGACATTTATTGCAATAATGAAACATTTGATTTAGAATAAAATCAATCTCGCACGATTAATCATGAAGAAAAAACACAGGCAAAATATAATAAAAATCGCTTATGTGGACGGGATCAGGCTGAGAAATGCGATCCTATCCAGCCTGGTTCTGATTGAAAAATACCAGGGTTATCTTAACAAAATCAACGTTTTTCCGATCCCGGACCGGGATACCGGAACCAATCTGTTGCTCACATTGAAACAAACGGTTATTGAAGTTCAATCCTTTCGGGAAAAATCAATTGACACCGTAGCTTCACTACTCAGCCGGGCGGCCCTGTCGAATGCCCAGGGATATTCCGGAACTTTCCTGGCGAATTTTTTCAGCGGTTTCTCGGATAACGTCAAAGGTAAATCCCGGCTGTCAACCCGGGAATTTGCCTCAACCATAAAAAAAGCCAATGATACCGCCTATAGATCGGTTTCAGCACCGGTCGAGGGAACCATACTCACGGTCATCCGGGAATGGAATCAATCCATCAATAAGCTCGCGACGAATACGGAAGATTTTGCCGAACTCTGGTCTGCCGGGTTACCGGCTGCCAGAGAATCTCTCCGCCGGACCAGAAGCAAATTGGATGTTCTGAAAAAAGCCGGCGTGGTCGACGCCGGCGCCCAGGGATTTGTCTATTTCCTTGAAGGCATTGACCGGTTCATCCGCCAGGGAAACCTGAAGAGACTGATAGCTTCCGAAATTCGGGAAAAACCGCTTACCATAGTCAAAGAAGTTAATTCCAATTTTTCGCCGGCAATTTCAAAACAAGGAAAAATCGGTATCGTCACAGACTCTTCCTGTGATCTGCCCGCCCAATTTCTAAAAATGAACAGGATCCATTTCATCCCCCTGAAAATCATTTTTGGCCAGGAGACCTACCTCGACAAGATACAGATGACTCCTTCTCAATTTTATAAAAAACTGGTCCGGTCACGAAAACATCCCAAAACCTCCCAGCCTTCATTTGCAGATGTTAAAAATATTTTCGAACAACTGGTGCCGGCATATGATCATATAATCTCCATTCACCTTCCCAGGGTGGTCAGCGGAACACTGGATGTCATCGAAAAAGCCGCTCAAAAATACGGCGGAAAAATAACCTGCATTGACGGAAAAAATATTTCTGCCGCTCTGGGGCTGGTGGTCATGGAAGCGGTCCGGACCATCAAAGATGGATCTCAACTGGATGGTATTATCCGTCATATTCATGATTCGATTAAAAATATCCGGATCTACATCGTGCTCCCCACCGTGAAATACCTGGTAAAGGGAGGCCGCATCAGCAAACCCAAAGGAATAATCGGCAGAATCCTGCATTTGAATCCGATTATTTCATTTGATAGTGACGGACGGATATTCCTGGTCGCCAAGGCATTCGGAAACCGAAACGCCCTGAAAAAATCGCTGCAGATGGCTGTGAAGGAAACCCGCCGGTTCAAAACCTTCAGGTTTATGGTGGCCCATGCCAATGCCATGCCCAGGGCGAAATGGATCGTTTCCAAATTATCAATTTTATTTAAAATAAAAAAAAATGAAATCCAGATTGTTGAAGCCGCTCCTGTACTCGGTGTGCATGCCGGACCCGGTACCGTCGGATTCGGTTTTATCGGCTACCACCCTGATGTTCAACCCCTATTGACAGAAAAGTTTCATTCCGAAAGCTAAAATTAGAAAATTCGGAAATAAAAAAAAATCGTGAAGGCCTGATTAATCAAATCCCTGATTCGCCATTTGAGAGTTGAGACGGTTAATGATATTTTTATATTTGTTTTCTATCACTTCCCAGGCATAATGGGTCTGGAAAAATTTTTTCCCGTTCTTCCCGAGCCGGTCTTTTAAATATGGATTTTCATCCAATAAACGGATAATCTCACTGAATTCTTCATATCCTGTATACCACAAACCGGCATTGCTTCTCTCGCACTGGCCCCTGAGCACCTCTGTGCGGCCATTGGCCACCACCGGCTTCCCGATGGCCCAGGCCTCAAGCGCCACCATGGAAAGGGATTCAAATTGTGACGGGATAATCAAAAAATCAGAACCCTTTAATCCGTTGAATTTATCCCTATCGTTTACAAAACCCAGGAATTTTATCTGAGAATGCCTGGGAATTTCAATAAGCGATTTCCCCATCAAAACCAGGGTATAATCGATTCCGATCTCTTCAACCAGGCGGACAAAATAATCGAGCATTTCCGGAACGCCCTTGTTTTCATCAAGACGACCGATATACACAAAATACCTTCCCTGGATATCAAATTTTTTCCGAAATGCTGCGGGCTCAAACAAATCCGGAATCTCAGACCCCACGCCGACAACATCCCCTATTACGGACTCGTTCCCCGAAATCCGGTTAATCATTTCTTTCTCTTCAACAGAATTATAAACAATCGCCCCGGGAAGATTAAAAAAATGCTTAAAAAGTCGCAGATAAATCACCTTGTCGTGTTCTGCAGTGGGGACCAGAATGGATTTCCCCCGAAATGCCGAAATCCCCTGAAATGAATGATAGTAGCGGTAGGAAAAAAAAATGAAAAAATCAAATTCCTGATCCCTTATCTTCAATTCGCTAATCAAGTCCGGGACAAGGGGTCCTTCAAGGTTCAACCAATCCGTCTCATCTTTCAGGCTATGTTCCTCAAAGAATACATATTCCTGAATTTCACCAAACCGCTTCGGGTCCCGGAGCTCCCGGACATGAAAACGGTTAATCGGAATTCCGTTAACCAGTGCCCGTCCTTCGGGAAAATGGGGTTCCCAGGTTATGTAATCCAGAGCCGTGGTGGTGAATACCTCCATATCAAAAAATTTTACCAGTCTTTCGGCAATCAGTTTTGCATGGTATTCCGCTCCGCCATTAATCTCATCTCCATATCTCTGAACAACGATGGCGATTTTTTTCTTCATGTTTTGATTATAACATAGACGATGGCCCTCAGAAAAACCAGGGGATCAATCCGGAAAACCGAAGTTGACATTTCCCTTCAAATATTATATATAGGACTTTCAAACTGACCATTAATTTACTAAAATCAATTTTTGGAGGGTAATGATGAATATATTCGTATGTATCAAACAGGTACCGGATACAGAAGCGGTCCTGACCATTAAAGAGGGAAAATCTATTAATGAGGAAAATATCAAGTGGATTATCAGCCCTTATGACGAAATTGTACTGGAGCTGGCCCTGCGGATGAAAGAAAAAAATCCCGAATTCAAGGTAACCGTGATCACAGTGGGCCCGGCCAGAGCCGAAAGTGCTCTCAGAAGCGGGCTCGCCATGGGTGCGGAAAATGCAATTCATGTTGAAGCAGACGGATACCTGGACCATAAAACCATTGCTTCGGCACTGGCAAAAGCGATAAAGGATGAGGGAGAATTCAAAGTCGTATTTACCGGAAGACAAGCCATCGACGATGACGCCAGCCTCACCCATATTTACCTGGCAGAAAGCCTGGGGATTCCGGTAGCCACGAATGTGACGGGTTTCCAGATAAACGGGGACAAAGCCATTATCGAACGCGAAATCGACCAGGGCGCCAAGGAAAAAATCGAGGCGGGAATACCCTGTGTAATTGCTGCCACCAAAGGCATCAATGACATCAACGAACCCCGATATGCCACGCTGATGGGAATCATGAAGGCCAAAAAGATTCCCATTAAAAAAATCATGTTTCAGGATCTGGGAATCCAGGATACCACACCATCTGTTATCCGGGAAAAGCTGGAAGCACCTCCGGAAAAACCCGCCGGCCGGATCATTGAGGGTGAACTTGAGAATTCCATAAAAGAACTGGTCAGGCTTCTGAAAGAAGAAGCCAAAGTTTTATAGGAGGATATCATGGCAAACATCGGCGTATATATCGAGTTAAGGGGAACAGAGTTTAAGAAGGCAAACCGTGAGGCATTAAGTCTGGCTAAAAAGAGCGGAAAGGATGTCCATGCCATTATTTTTGCCAGCGACATCGGCCCATACAAAAAAGAGTTGAAAGGCGTCAAAAAAGTATTCCAGGTCAAAGACGGTAACCTGACCTACCAGCCGGATGCCTATGCCGCCACCATCTCGAAAATAATCCGTGAAAACAGCCTTAACGATTTTCTGGGAGTCGGATCGGCCCAAGGAAAAGATCTTTTTCCCAGAATAGCCGCCCTGAACGGAAGTGGCGTTATCCTGGATTGCATTGCTGTTGATTTCGGGAACAATACCGTTAAAAAACCGGTTTATGCCGGCAAACTGATATCCACCTTCAAACTTGGCGGAGAATTCAGAATAATTGCCATCCGGCCCAATGTGTTTCCTGTGGATGAAGGCGGCCCGGACAGCGATTCGGAAATTGTAACCCTGGCAATCGAGAAAGGCAGTGAAAAAACCAAAATAGTTGATATTATCAAAAGTGAAACCAAAAAAGTTGATCTGACCGAAGCCGAAATCATCATTTCCGGCGGCCGGGGGATAAAAGCAAAGGAAAATTTCAAAATACTTGAGGAAGTTGCGGAAATCCTGAATGCCGGTGTGGGTGCCTCAAGGGCAGCGGTCGATTCTGATTATGCCACACCTGACATGCAGGTCGGACAAACCGGCAAAGTGGTAAATCCAAAACTATACATCGCCTGCGGTATTTCAGGAGCCATTCAACACTTTGTGGGGATGAAAACATCCAAGGTAATTGTAGCCATCAACAAGGATCCGGAAGCGCCCATTTTCAAGAAAGCGGATTATGGCATCGTGGCCGATCTTTTTAAGGCGATTCCTATTCTGAAGGAAGAATTAAAAAAGGTTCTCTAAAATCCAGATGACATGAAAATTCCGGATCCTAAGATATCCTGATGGAAATGGTTTCTACTCGATTTAAAGATCATATTTGAGCTATACCCAAAAAATAATTCTGGCCATTTTTTTCACGGTCATTGCCGCTGTTTGGTTTTTTCTTTCCGGTATTCTGAATGTCGATAAAACATCAAAGCCTTTGCGGTTTGGCGATATTGAAACGGTTGTCCCGGGGAACTTCACCTTTTCCGGCTATCAGGAAAATGGCTGGCAGGGCCAGTTTGGAGCCAACCGCTCCCGCAACCACTGGCTGACCATTCTGAGGACATCTATCCCACCTGGAAAGAATATAACAGATTTTCTCCCTCCAGAAAAACGGATGAAATACCTGAAAGTGTCTCAGAATCTATATTTTGGATTTGTTTATAAAGGCAAATCCTATCGGCGATATTTTTACTTGATAAAAATCGACAATCAATTATACTGGCTTGAAAGCGGATCCAGAATATCGACTCTCCTTCAGGTAAAAGAAATCGTTGATCGGGCAATGGCTGCTTTCAGGCTAAAAAAGCAGAATCCCATTCCCGATTCTGCCTCCATTTTCCGAAAAACCACGGCATTTGTCACACCGATTTACAGCCAGTCATTAAATATGCTTATAGCGTTTATAGCCGCGATCCTGGTGCTCGTTTATGTTATCATTCTGATTGCTTTACGATTCTCCGGCCGGGAGCCCCGGCAGTTGGAAGGGAATCCGGCGGCAGTCTTCAAAGGAGCCACTATAAAGATCAATTATCTGCCCCTGGGAAGCAAACTGATCGATGGAATTGTGGCACTGGTATCCCGTAAAATATTTATCTATTCTTTCGGGAAGGAAATATGCCACTTCGACCAGCAGGCGATTCGGCATCAGAACCAGATAAAATTGGGAAAAACATTTTTTTTCAGACAGGATTTTATCCGTTTCCGTTTTTCCGAACCCATTGCCGTTCAGGTTCCGGGAAGAAGGCGAGAACAAAAAACAAAAACGATCACCTTCTATCTGAAAGACGACCAGATTAGACAGTTATTGATGGAAACGGGCTTTCCCTGCCCGGAACCGTTGTTTTAGTCCCGGAAAAAAATATGGCGACCTTTTCTCCCGGACCGTGCGGTCCCGCAGCAGACACCCTGGAAATTGATTGAATATCGGTCAGGGAAAAGTAAATATTCTGCCGTCACTTTCAATATACCGTTGACATGAAGGATAATTCTGGTAGCAAAAAAGGGCATGAATGCGGATATAAGGGAAGCCATTGGAAGCCCGGGACTTATAAAAATCCAGCCAGCCGGGATGGTGTTGCCCGTTCCGAGCCCCATCGGGGAAAAAGGCGCCGCAGCGGTAACCATACCCCCTGTGGTCCCGATTTGATAGTTCAGTGGTATAATTTTCACTCCATTGAAACCACAGCGAAATAAAATGGGGTGTTTTTGCCAACTCAATCCCGGTTTCGTCCATTTTCGTTTGCTCCTTTAGCCTATTATTCAATCTGGGATAAAATCTCAAATCGTTTGAAATATGATTCAATCTCATCCAGATTCCACATAAAATATTTTATTTTCCAGTTTTTTCGATGCCGATTGAGAAGCATGAAAAATTTTCCCCGGTGGACGACTTTATCCTTTAAACGGCCTCCGTTATAGGGTTCCAGAACATCTTTCAGGGTGCCGAATACATGGGACTGATTCCTTTCAAAACTAAATTTTTCAGGTTTGAAATAGAGTACCCAGTGACAGATATTCTTTAAATATTTAAACTGGAAACGGTAGTTATTCTCGATAGCGCTCCTGCCTACAAAGGACCGGCAACAGGGTGGCATCAACACACCGTCGTCACTCCAGAGAATTTTAATCTTTTCCGGTTTCTCATCACAGAAAGCACAGGTGTATTCCGACAGGATACGGCTGATTTTCTCTATTTCATCCATGCCTATAAGACCAGCTTACGCAAACCTACCGTTTCCCTATCCATCCGGAATCATAAAGCAGTTCAAAATCACTGCAGGCGATTGAAAGTCGATGATAGTAAAGGGGAGAGCTATTGTGATCAATATCAATTCCGGTTTCTACTCCCATTTCTTTATCCAGACAATTTGATATTTCGGCACAAGCCCAGGAATTTTTGGATTTATTCAGAAGAAACCGGCGAAATGGCCAATAAATTAAAATAATGAAGATAATCAACACGGATATAAAATATGAATTGATTATAAAGGTCCATACCAGAACCAGCGGAATAAACACCATAAAAACCCTCAATGCCATATTGAAATAAAAATAAAAATCATATGGTTTTTTCAAATATTTATTACTAATTTTCTGAAAATTTTTTTCCGCATCCGGTTGCTTATACAACTTGTGAACCACAATTTTAACCCGCTTGGCTCGGCGCAATACTTCCAAACGATCCACCAGGACAACGCCCTTGGCTTCAGCCGAAATATCCCAGATACCGTTATAAACCTTCTGGACATGGGTGGGAGCCCTTTTTACTCCCAACCACAAAAACTGCAACCAGCGGATCAAAAAACCCTGCAGGGTGCGATACCCCCAGATAATCACCTGAGAACCGACCAGAGGCTTCAATTCTTTCAGCTCCATTAAAAAATCTTCTCTTCCTTTCATCTCCCTTAAACCTGTTTTCATTACTCCCCCAATTTATTTATAAGGCCTGTATCCAGTGCCAGCGCTATGATAAATGTATGGCAGGAACCAAAAACATAGCCACTGGCACTGGATAGGCTATACAAGAAGGGTATACGCTTCAGTTCAGCCTAAAATTTCAAAGAACCACTACTCATCGGCGCAAAGCCGTTTATCTTTGAACTTGGTTAAAACTTATCATATTAAATGCAATTTTTATTCCATTCCGAAAAGTATGGTATAAATACAGATATATCAATCATTTACGGCTTTTTTCGTTATCCAGGTATAAATAGTATTTGTTTCATATTAGAACAATTTATACGAAAGGGGAGTAAAATGATTGATACGACTTGATATCCAACATTTCCTGGAGTGTTTCATTTCACGACAGTTCAATATTGAAACTTCAATATAATTGTATTATCAATATTTGAAACATTCCTGGATGTATCGATTCGTTACAAATGGAATCCGGATATGAATAAAAACCGCCCCCCTTCTCGGTCGGCGTAATTATTCACCGGACAGTTGGAAAATCTTAATAAAATATAGAGGACACAACCTGATGTTTGTACTTCTGGTTGTTATGAAGATAACCGTTGTTATAAAGATGCAGGGCAGCCAGCAAATTCCCCCTGGATTTCTCAAAATAACGGCGCAGTATCTTCAATCCCAGTTCGACGTTGTATTCGATATTAAATATTTTCAGGTTGTTGATATCAAGTTCTTCTTTCCAGACCGAATAATTTACCTGCATCAATCCATATGCGCCTTTGGATGAAACCGCATTCGGGTTAAAATTGCTTTCAATCTGAATCAGGCTCAGAATCAAATTGGGATTAAATCCATAGGCTCGGCTTTTTTCATAGACAACTTTTACAATCTTGGAGAATACCGGAAATTTTTTTCGGGTGGCCCGGTCACGGTATTGCAGATAGTTCATGTTTTCAATATCCTTGTCCCTTTGCTCAGAATGTTTTTCAATGGTATTGATTCTTTCACACAGTTCGAGAATTTTATTTTTATCCGATTGATGCCGTATGGCCATATGGAATACCATCCATGAAAAAATGATGACCGCTGCCCCCAAAAAATAGGCAATACGTTTCCATTTTTTTTGATTCATTTGTTCCCCTCAACTACATATTGTGTATATTTTAGCAGAAAGCACTATATATGTCAAGTAAATTTTTCAATATTTTTAAAGCCAGAATTTTATCAAATCAAAGCTGGCTATGTCAAGAAAAAACCGAAAAAAAGATCCTCTGGCTCTTTTCTTGATTTTTATCCGTTTAATCAATACAATAATAGCATGATGAAGACAGCAACACATTTTGAAAGAAATCCGGGTATTCCCCGGGGAAAAAGGGATTAACATGATGAAACTGGCATTAATCAGCGTCTTCCACAAAGAAGGTGTGGAAAAAGTGGCAGAAAAACTCAGAGAGAATGATTGGCAAATCATTTCGACCGGAGGAACCGCCGGATACCTGAAGAAGCACGGCATCGATGTTATCGAGGTATCGGATTTGACCCAATTCCCTGAAATACTCGATGGCCGGGTTAAAACCTTGCATCCCCTTATATTCGGACCCATACTGGCCAAAAAAAACGAAGAACATCTCGGACAGTTGAAGCAGCTGGATACATCGAAAATCGATCTGGTCATGGTGAATTTTTATCCCTTTGAAGAATCCCTGAATCACAAAGAAAAAGGAATTGATTACATGGTGGAAAATATCGATATCGGAGGCCCATCCATGGTTCGGGCCGCCGCTAAAAATTTTAAAGCCACCGTGGTGGTGGTTGATCAGGCTGACTATATACCGGTAGTGGAAAAACTGATCGCCGAAGGGGATATTCCGCCGGAGACGAGAAAAATTCTGGCACAGAAAGCTTTTTCATACTGTTCATTTTATGATTCATTAATCGCCGGATATTTTCAGGAAGGCCAATCCGAAAATCCTTATTTCTTTAACCGAGGAGGCCGGAAGCGGTTTGATTTAAGGTACGGGGAAAACCCCCACCAGAAAGCTTCCCTATATATAGCCGATCAACATTCCCCTCTCAACCATTTCCTTAAACTCCATGGCAAGGAGCTGTCTTTTAATAATATTCTGGATATGTCGATGGTTTATGAGGTGCTGAACCTATTTGTCGGCGAAGACCATTTTTCGGTAATCGTCAAGCATCAGAATCCCTGCGGGGCTGCTGCCAATGACTCTCAGGCGCAGGCTTTTAAACGGGCTTTTTCCGGGGATCAGAAATCCAGTTATGGCGGAATTGTCGGTTTCAACCACAAACTGGAGAAGGAAACCGCCTTTGAAATGAAGGGAATTTTCTTTGAAGTAATCATCTCCCCAGATTTCTCGGAGGAAGCCCTCGCTATCCTCAAAAAAAAGAAAGATTTGCGGATAATCAAAATGAATCCGGGCTACCGGGATGAACTGGACATCAAAACCGTCCCCGGCGGATTTCTGGTTCAGCAGAAGGACAATGAACTGAAAAAGGTCGGTGAATTTGAATTAAAGACTTCCCGGCCACTTAAAAAAAGTGAAAAAAGGGATGTGGCCTTCGGCTGGAAATTAATAAAATTCGTGAAATCAAATGCCATCATTCTGGTCAAAGACAACATGCTCATCGGTGTGGGTGCCGGACAGATGAGCCGGGTTGATTCGGTTGATATTGCTTTCAAAAAAAGTCAATCCAGCTGTGAAGGGGGGGTGCTTCTATCGGATGCATTCTTTCCTTTTTCCGATTCCATCGAAATTGCAGCGGAACATAAAATTGCGGTGGTGGTGGAACCCGGAGGATCGATCCGCGACCAGGAAGTCATCGACGCTGCAGAGAAGCACAACCTGTCATTGCTTTTCACGCACATTAGGCATTTCCGCCATTAGGATTAGACTTTCCGCGGTACCTGAACCGGGATTTTTTTTTCAAACTTCCATGTCTGTCTTTTTCAGGACTGTTCTGGTATAATACATCATCACTCAAATCGGATGAACAAACAAATTCTGATTGCCAAACCAACAAATTTTTTGGTCAAACTGGTCGGTCTATTTTTATTCTTTTTTGCCCTTATTTCAATTGTTCAGGGTATTTTCAGTCTTCGCGTCAGTCTCAACTGGGGTCAATTCGGTATCAATATGAATACCTCAGACAACAAGGAATACATATTGATCATCCGGGTGGTTCCCGGTTCAAATGCCGAAGCGGCGGGACTAAAAAAAGGGGACAGGATAATCCAGATAAACGGACAGAACATCAATGAAAAAAACATCGATACCATCTGGGGCGACTCCCTGGCCGGATCCGCTTTAAGGCTTAAAATCTCGAGGGGGAAACGGCAACTTGACATTAAAATGAGCCGCAGGCTCCTGCCATTGATCGATCGGGTTCTTCGATTGATATTCATATTTGTATTGCCGATACTGATGCTCGGATATATCCTGGTCGGAATGTGGGGCCTTTTCAAGCAACCTTCCTTCGTGACCAAAATAATCGCGGCAGTCTGTTTTTCATTCGGTTCCTTGCCCGCCGCTATAAACATGGGAACGGTCACCACTCCC
>CAZOWT010000082.1:0-11575 GCA_964583345.1 uncultured Clostridia bacterium | reverse complement strand
AGGGTGTTTTGCGAAACCTTATTTCTGATTTTTTTTATCAGGAACTTCTGAAGATTTCTTCGGCAGGACACTGCCGGGTGCAGGATTTTACCAGAATTCCTCAGCCGCGCATGTATTCCCTGTACCTGCTCCCGGGCAAATATGATCCCGAAGAACTGATTGAGTCGACCCGGTATGGAATTTTTGCCAAGGAATTTGGAGATGGCAGGGTCTTTTTCAACAAAAACATGTTTTATTTCAATATCAAATCCGCATATCTGATCCAACAGGGAAAAATTACCTGCCCGCTGGGCAGTATCGTTGTCAGCGGAAATATTATTGAAATTCTGAATTCCGTCGATATGATTGCCAATGATTTTCGCTATGACCGGGGAATAAGCTATTGTGTGAAAAACGGTCAGACGCTAAATGTCCGGGTCGGACAGCCATCGGTGAAAATTAACAACCTTTATGTTTCGAAGGGGTATCATGATTGATATGATTCTGGAGGAAGGCGAAAAATCAGGATTTGCCGTAACCGAAGTGTTCCGGCAGAAAATAGATAAAAAGGAACATGAAAGATTCGAAGATTACCGTGCAGCGCATTCGGTATCAACCGACCGGTTAACGGTTAGAGCTTTCTGGGATGTCGGTGATCCGGTAGGATTTTCGCTTTCCTCACCTGACATGAAATCTATCAAATCGTCATTTGCCAATGTGTGTTCCGCACAACTCCCGGACAAGCGTGAAAATTACGGCCATTTGTTGCCGGAGTCGGTTCAAAAAAAGAAGGTTAATATTTATGATGAATCGATTGATCTGGAGGACGACAAACGGTTTGAAGAACTGGTTGAGCAATTGAATGAAATTCTTGTCTCCTTTCCCGGATTGACATTGAAGAGAATTTATCTTTCCCAGAATGTTGAAAAAGTATATATTGCCAATTCCCGTCGCTTGAACGCCAAATACCGGAAAACTGATTTTAATCTGCTTCTGAAATTTGTTTTAAAGGACAATATCATTGAAATCAATGAGAGTACAACCTTTTTCAAGAATTTTGATCCCTATCGAATTGTTCCCCGGGCGTTTAATCTCCTGAATTCCCTTACCGATAACCGAAAAATAGACCGAAAAACGGATTTTTTTGTGTTTTCCCCCGAGGCCTCAGCTTTCATGCTGAAGGAGTTTTCGGAATATTTCAAACTGGATGCGCAACGCCCGGTAAAAAAAATTCACCTGTCTCCCATATTGAATATTGTTGATGATCCTCTGATGGATGATCAGGCGGGTTCGGTGCCCTTCGATGATGAAGGGGTGCAGGTCGGTGAGACCTCATTGATCAGCAAGGGGATTTTTTCCGGTCGGATTTCAGATATTCGTTCGGCGTTTTCTTTGAAGGCAGCTTCTTCGGGAAACGGATTTCGCCGCGGCCGGTCAATATTCCCGGAGGTCAGATTTTCCAATCTCTGCATTAAACCATCGGTACTCTCTTTGAAAAAAATTCTGCGGGATGCCGGATCAGGTATCCTGGTTTCCCTGATCAAGCTGAAATATAACGAAAAAGACCGCTATATTTTCTCTGCTTATGGTTTTACCTTTAAAAACGGGGAGATAAAAGAACCGGTTCATTTTTATTTTTCCACCACTTTTTTGTCCTATTTTGTCAACATCATCAAAGTGACCAGAGAAATGAAATATTTTTATGGCAATTTTAATATTGGTACGCCTTATATCTTGCTGGAAACAAAATGGAAATCAAAGGGAATGTTTGAAATCTGATTGGCAGGTTTGTTTGCCGGTTCCTTCCGGATGATTCGGGTGGTTTTCAATGTGGATGAGATTGGCCGTTAACGGGCCCGGCTTTGATTCAGCAGTCGGCCGACTGCTTCGAATTCCCGGCTGGCTTCAGATACGAGGTCATCAATGATTTTTCTTACCGGTTTGATCTCGTTCACCAGACCCACGCTTTGGCCGGCCATTAGAGAACCAGTTAGGATATCTCCCTCCTGGACCGCCCTGCGCAGCGCGCCTGCCCAGAATTTTTCCGCCTCATACTGGGCTTCAATTTTTGTGATTCTGTTCGATTTGAGTTCTTTCAACAATTCCAGCTGAAGTTTGCCGAAATTTTCAGAACCCTGGTTTTTAATTGCCCGGACTGCGACGATGGGGAGCGACGAATCGTATTGCGGAGTGGCAAAAGCTTCCCTTGCCCTGGCTTTTTGATAACGTCGCTTAAAATCAGGATGGGCCGGACTTTCCTCTGACATGGCAAAGATGGTTCCCATCTGAACGCCGCAGGCTCCCATTAAGAACAGGTGGGCGATTATTTTCCCGGTGGCGATGCCCCCGGCCACAAATACCGGAATATCGGGAAATTTAAACAGGACCTGCTGAAGCAGGATGATGGTGGAAACATGTCCTATATGACCCCCGGCTTCACTTCCCTCCAGGACCAGGGCATCGGTTCCGTATTCGATCATCCGCCTGGCGATTGATTCGGTTGAAGCAAAACACATGACTTGCGCGCCATTTTGCTTGGCTTTTTCTATTTCCGTTCTTCTGGGGAAACTCCCGGCAAATACGATATGCGGAACTTTGAGCTCGATGGCTTTGTCCAGGTGGTCCTGATAATTGGGAGCTATGGTAATCAGATTGACTCCGAAATGGATATTTTCATCCTGCAGTTTTTTGATCTCTTTTTCCAGGATTTCCACTGGCATATTCCCGGCGGCGAGAAAACCGAATCCGCCGGCTTCGCTGACTGCTCTGACCAAACCGGAAGTGCTGATCCAGGTCATGGCGCCCGAAATAATCGGGATGTCCACTCCCAGGAATTTTTGGCCTTTCTTCCAGAATTTAAAATTTGTTAGGGTTTCCATTATTCAATCATATCAAAAAAGGATTTTCGTGTAAATAAACAGAACGGCAACCGGGGGCTGAAAACGGAGTTATAATGATATTTCTTGACTTTGTCCGGTATCGCTGTTAGTATTTGGGTGGAGAAAACCGTGAAGCAAACCGCCAAAAGAACCCTCTGGATTATCGGGTGTGCAATCGGTTGTGTTTTTTCGTTTTTCGTTTTCAAATTGATTTTCTCCGGGACAAAAATCCGGCCGAACATTGTACTGGTTGTGCTGGATACGGTCAGGAGCGACTATACCGGCCTGAAAACCCGCGGGGATTTAACTCCCTGTCTAAATGATCTGGCTAAAGAGGGAACGGTTTTCCCCAATGCCTGGTCAAATGCGCCATGGACCGTCCCCTCTCATGCCTCGATTTTTACCGGCCTGCTTCCTTCCCAGCATGGTTGCACCACAAAAAATTTTTATTTGAATCCGAAATTCACCACCCTTGCGGAAATCCTGGGCCGCCAGGGTTATGAAACAGCCGGTTTTTTTTCCAATCCCTGGTTGAGCGACCGGGCCTCCGCCCTGATGCGGGGTTTTCAGTTGAAAGAGGAAGTGTGGGTCGGGGATTTGAATCGATTGACTCTGGGGAACGGAGACCAGGGAGGTGCACGGATCAATCAAATGATCGGAAAATGGTTGCGGGAACGATCAGAGAAAAAGCCCTTTTTTCTTTTTGTGAACTATCTCGAAGCGCACCTGCCCTATGATCCTCCCCGGGAATACCGGCAAAAATACCTTAAAGATTTGAGTCCGGATAAGGTGGTGAGCATCAGGTGGGCCCATGAGTTTAATGCCGGCCTGGTGCCGGATCAAACGGTGGATTGGGAAACGGTCCGGCGGTTGTATGCAGGAGATGTGAGTTCTTCCGACCGGTTGCTGGGATCGTTGATTTCGATGTTGAAGACACGGGGCCTTTATAAACAATCCGTTCTGATTGTGACATCCGATCATGGTGAACTCCTGGGTGAACACGGCCTGGTCGAACACCAATTTTCTGTTTATGAACCCCTGCTCTCAGTACCCCTGGTCGTTCGGGCCCCGGCTTTTCTGGAAAGCGGGGTTAATTTGAAACCGGTGATGCTATGTGATATTTTTGCCACGCTATCCGAATTAGGCGGTAAAAAAAATTCACCGGATTGCCATTTCAGCCAGTCGATCTTTAAAATGGCCCGTCTTTATAAAGCCGGGGCGAATCCGAATGACAACCCGAGAACCATCATTTCAGAGTATGCCGGTGCACCTTCCGGTCTTTTGCAATTGCTGAAACAGATCAATCCTGGATTCAATCCCGATAAATACAAAAATTCCTATCGAACCATCACCGATGGAAGATGGCGGTTTACCCGGAGCAGTGACGGGAAAAATGTCCTTTCCAATTTACAGGATGACCCCGGTGAGGCCATTGATTTTTCATCCCGTTTTCCCGGAGTAGCGGCCAGGATGAAACGGACTTTAAATGGAATTTTTTCAGTTTTAAATCCAGAAAGCGTTCAAAAAAAGGAACTGAATCCCCAAATTCAAAAAAAATTGAAGTCACTGGGATATATGCAATAAAGGGAAGGGGGACCTTGTTTGACAAAAAATGTCATTTGCATTGACAATTTTTAAAATTCGATTTCCGGCATTCAGGAAAAAATGTTCATATGACGGGCGTTTCAATATTGGCACTAAAAATGCATGCTTTATTTTAATTAAACCAGTAAGGAGGTTTTTATGAATAAAAAAGGTTTTACATTGATCGAATTGCTGATCGTTGTGGCCATTATCGGTATCGTTGCTGCCATTGCCATTCCCAATTTGCTAACTGCGCTTCAAAAAGGAAAACAGAAAGCGACCATGGGTGATATGAAATCAATCGGCACAGCTATCGAAGCTTATATCGCCGATATTGCTATGGCTCCCAATTCAGCGACTCTGCCCACCTCGACAACGACCTGGTTCTGCCCTTTTTACATCAAGGTCATGCCCAGATCTGACGGATGGGGACATGCTTTTCTGTATGCTCACGGAAATCTTGGCGCCGGAAGTGCTGACATTTACTCTATCGGATCCTCTGCCAGGGACGGCACCTTTGCCAGCTGGAATACCACCGGAGATTATCTCTGCACACAGCTTGCTGATTTCAACAATGACATTGTTTTCTCGAATGGAATTTTCACCTACGGACCGAGGGTAAAACTCTAAACACCATTTATTCACTCAATGATAAAAAGCAGCTGGTATACCCTACCAGCTGCTTTTTTTTTATGCATTAATTTTCTGGTCAGTCCGGTAAAAATATTTTTTTTTAAGGGCCTGATATACTTTCTTTTTTTTCTTTTTCTTTTCTTCTTTTTAAGAAATATTAATTTAAGCCGTGTCATCAAACTTTCGGTAGGTGGAGCGGCCGGCATTATTTTTGTTTATGGTATTATTCAGAAATTTTTTCTCTTTCCCCGTTATCTGGAGACTTTAAAACCTGAAGATAGCTTTTATTCGAGAGCCTTGATCAGGCGAATCGAAAGCGGAAGAATTTTTTCAATCTTTGCACTTCCCACACTATATGCCATCATATGCGTCATTTTTATTTTATTTATTTTGCATTATCTGATTTCTTCCAAAAAAAAAATTTTCTGGGCATTGTTATTGCTCCTGGGTCTTTTCAATTTAATTCTTACCCAATCTTTCGGGGGGTTACTCTATTTATCCATCGGAGTTCTGCTCTATCTGTTTCTCTCGGGAATTTTAAATCTCCGCTTTCTGGCTCCACTCATCATGCTGTTATCCCTCTTTTTTTTTATTGTGGTGGGATTGCGGTTTTCGGAGGTAAAAACCCTGGAACCCATAAAGCTCAGATTATCGAATTGGAATCAGGCTATCAGAATCATCAAATCAAACCCGTTCTGGGGTGTGGGCCTGGGAAATTATGAAGCGGAAGTATCCTATCATATTCGGCCCGGTGAATCCGCTTCAATTTTTTCACATAATTTTTTTCTCCAGTTTGGTTCCGAAACCGGCTTACTTTTTCCAATATGGTTGTTTATATTTGCGGTATTCCAAAGGAAGAAACTAAAACCGCCTGATCAACGAGACAAGTTGATCTATATCCCGGTTTTCATTATTTTGATTTTTTACAATCTGATTGATATTGGTTTTTATTTCTTCTCTTCTGCCCTGATTACCACGGTGGTATTGTCTCAAATATATGTTTTCTCCGGGGATCCGGTGAAAAAAAGAGTTTTCAATTCTTATATAAGCCTGATTTTAATGGTGGCAATGGGATCCTGGCTGATCTGGGATGGTGTATCTGACAATTTTCAAAAAGCAGGGGAATTTTATCTGAATCAGAAAGATTTTGCTGAATCCGGGAAATCCTATCGGAAAAGTTTGGCCATCAATCCATTTGATTACAAGTCTCATATCGGACTCGGCGTAATTGCCTTTTCGCAGGGGAAAATCCGGCAAGCCCAAGGCCATTTGCAAGAAGCAATTCTTATTTATCCGGATTCAGCATTTTCTCATTTTCTGCTGTCAAAAATTAGTTTCCGTGAAGGCCGGGTGGTGAATGCTTTCCTGTATGCGGAAAATGCCAGAAAAAAAGACCGCCTGAATAGCCAGTACCGAGAGTGGTCTGATAATATCAAGGAAATTTTACAAAGACAACGGGTTCGAGTTGGAACAAAATGATTGGCGGGGGTTTCTTGCATGGCAGGATTGAGATTTTTCCGTAGAATAAGTCTGTTAAAGAAAGAAACCGAATTTTTTTTGATATTGGTTTGGATTCTTTTTTTCCCTGGAAAAAAATCCTACCTGTATTTTTTAACCAGCGCCGCATTGGTGGTTTTGTTTTTATTGAAGGATTTGATCTTTATCAAGAATGCCGGCCTTTCCCCGGCCACCACCGGATTATTTGTGGTCAATCTTATTTTTGTGGTTTCGATTTTTTTTTCCAGCTACCGGATTCGCTCTTTTCTTCTGGTTTCGGACATATTGCTGATTTCATTGTATTTTTTCTTTTCTTTTGTTGACCCCGATGATCAGGATCGCTATTTCTTTATCATCTTGTTTGCCATTTCTCTATTTTCGCTGGTTTATGTTCTGAATTCTGTTGTACTGGTTTTCAGAGAAAAAGATATTTTTTTTGAAAGCCCTATCCTTCAAGGTGTCGGGTCAGGAGCCGGGGTTATCGTTGCGGTTTTCTATTTGTTGAAAAAATTCAAAATCCATCTGTTGATTTTGCTGTTGGTCAACTTATCCGCTGTGTATATATCAGGATCGAAAGCTGCTTTTCTGGGTATGGTTATATGCGTTATTTTAATGGTGGTGCTCAGGCAAAAAAATATTCTGCCGATGGTTATCGGGTTGCTGATTTTGACTTTTGTGGTTCCCAACCCTGTAAAAAACATTTTTTATACATCGACAAAGCACGATCCCTATGTTTTTAACCGGCTTGATATCTGGGAGTTATCCTGGAATATGTTTCAGGATAATTTTTTGACCGGCGTGGGGATAGACAATTATCAGGATGTTTCAAAAAAATACAATTTCAAACAAAAGCATGGTCCCGCCAACTATTTCAAAATACCCAGGAGTCCCCATAACGATTATTTGAAGATTATGGCTGAAACCGGTTTGGCCGGTGCTATCCTGGTGCTGGCCTTCCTGATTATCATTCTGATTCGTGTTTTTTCCTCTTCTCTCTTTAATATCAACAAAGTTTTGATTCTATACATCTTGTTCCAGGCTTTTTTGTTCAATATCATCTTCCAGTTTTTTTTCCTCTTTTTACTGATTTTTTTATTGAAAAATCTGTTTGAAAAAAAACTTTTTTTCCAGACGCTTCAGGTCTATACCAAAATGATCATTGCCGGCTTTGTAATTCTTATATTTGTCTTTGGTTATCTATTCCCCTTTTTTTCAGACAGCTATATGGCTGAAGCAAAAAAAAGCCAAGATTATAAAAAAGCCATGGAATTATTGGAAAGGTCGGAATTTTTTAATCCCTTCGATCAAAATGTCTATTATTCGAAAGCCCTGCTTTTTTTCAGTTATTTTCAGCGGACGTTTGACCTGGATTCCTTTTGCACCGGTGTGGAGAACCTGAAAATAACCCAGAGATTAAACCGGAATTATTTGCCGGCCTATTTGCTTGAATTTGATTTCTACCGGGAAATTTTAAAGAAAGGTTTGAATTATCAGGCATTTTCAGATGAATTAATTGCCCCGCTTAAGGCCGCCGAAGCGATTGCCCCGCTTAATCCTTTTGTCCGGCTGATGAAAGCGGTTGTATTTATGGAATTCGGAGAAGGTTCAAAAGCCAGGGCGGAAGCTTTGGCAGCCCTTGAACTGGAACCCGATTATGTTTCGGCCCGGTATTTTTTACATAAAAACTTCAATTATTTTCCGGATCAAAAGAAATTCGAAAGCGAGATTAATGCAATTCTTCGCAAGGCCAGGAAATATTCTCCCGGGAAAGACACGTATTTATATGAATTGTTCAAGGTGCCGCCCGGGTATTGAGAAAAAACCTTTCATTACCCTTGATGTTTTTCGATGATTATTCCCAGTAAAAATCCGCCCAGGGAAAGCAGTATGCCATAAGGGAGTGAATAGGGCCAATCAGGCAAAGGGAGTGCGATTCCGTATGCTTTTAAAAACACCAGGGTGGAAAATATGCCGCCCGAAAGTAGGCTGATCAATCCGGCCAGAGGTTTTTTCAGCCTGAAAAACAGGGCCGCCATTCCGGGGACAAACAGTCCTTCTGCCATGATCTCTGACGCCAGGCCCAGGGTTTTTAAAATGGAATTGAATTTCAGGGCGATTATGGCTGCCAGAAATCCGGATACCCAGGTGGTTATCTGGGAATACCGGATGGTTTTCCGGGATTTATTCAGCGGGAGAATATCTTTTACCAGGGTCAGGGCGGCCAGGTTAATCGCTGTGTCGGCTGTTGACATGATGGCGGCCACGATGCCCATGAAGATCATGATTCCAGTCGCCCGGGGCAGGATGTTCCCGATCAGTTTTTCCAGATTCATGCCGGCGCTTTGCCTGACGGATATGGCAGCCAGAATGATTGCAGCATACAAACCGGCAAATGCGAAGATGGAAAAAAACAAACCCCTTCGGGAAGCCTTTCCGGATTTTGCCGAGGCAATTCTTTGCCAGATAATCGGAGAGATGACCCAGGCCAGTGTAAATGATATGGCGATCAACAGATGAAATTGGAGGTTGGAAAAAATTGCGAAGTCATTGGAGAAAAATGGAACCGGAAATTTGATAAAATTCAGCGAGAGAAAGATGATCCCAATTAACAGCAATACAAGCTGAAGGCTATCGGTCAGGACAACTGACAGATATCCCCCGATATATGAATACAGGACCACGATCAGGGCGCCCAGAATAACGGTAAGGTGATAATTTCCCCGGATGATGGGGCCGACAAATTTTCCCCAGGCCACAAACTGGGATGAGGCCAGCAGAACCATGTAAAAAAAGATGAGCAGGGAAGCCAGAAAAGAGACAGGGCGGCCATAATAGGTTTTTAGAAAATCGGGCAATGAGGTGAAACCGGTGTTCCTGATCTTATTATTGATCAGCATAAAGATGATGATGGTGGTAATGGTGGGTATTCCCAGCAACCAGATGGAACGGAAACCATTATCAATGGCATCGTCGAATGTGACAATGGTGGTGGCGGCACCGAACCAGGAAGCGGTTACGGTAAAAAAAATCAAAAGGCTTCCCAGTTTCCTGCCGGCGAAAAAAAAATGATCAAAGTCAGTGTTTCTTTTCCTGACCAGGAAAGCGATCAACACCAGCAGGATGAAATAACTTGAAAGTATTACGAAAACCATTGCTGTATTTTAATCGACCGGGCCTGGATAGTAAAGTAATTCTCCCGGAAAACGGAAGTCTGATATTTAATAGGGTGTTTTATCCGGCTTTTGCTTCCAGGATTTAAAGAGTTCCATACAGGGTTTCCGTTCAATCTGGAATCGTTTCAGTCGGGTATTTACAGAGGAATTTTTAAACCGGTTATGAATGATCTTGTCGGCGAATCCAATTTCAACCGTATCGTCCTCATTGCATCCGTAAAACAGAATTGGAATTCTCGCCCAGTAAATGGCGGAGAGACACATGGGGCAGGGTTCGCAGGTGGAATATATTTCACAATCGGAAAGGTCAAACCGTCCCAGTTTTTGGGAAGCTTTTCTGATGGCCAGTATCTCCGCATGCGCAGTGGGGTCATTGGTGGCAATAACCCGGTTGTGGGCTTTGGCGATCACCTTTCCCCGGCAGGCCATCACGGCTCCGAATGGACCGCCGGCATTACTTTTAATTCCGAAAAAAGCTTCGTTTATGGCCAATTGCATGAAATGATTGATCATGTTTTCTTCATATCATATTGAAAAAAAAAATGATATCCCCGGGCTTTTTTTTAAAAGTACCGGATTGCGTTGATATTTTGAAGGTGTATAATGGGGAATAATGACCGGAGGTGCAAGATTTTAGAGATAATCGATTTGTCGGTTGAGGTTGAGGGAAAACGAATTCTCAAAGGGGTTAACCTGGAAATTGGTGAGGGTGAAACCGTCATTTTATTCGGGCCGAACGGCGTGGGGAAAAGTTCCCTTTTCATGACCATAATGGGATCCCCCAGGTATAAAATCAAATCGGGGAAGATTATTTTCCGGGGGACAGATATAACCGGGCTTGCCTCTGCGGATCGGGCCCGCATGGGAATCGGGATGTCATTCCAACGCCCTCCGAGTATTAAGGGAATAAAATTAAAGGGATTGAGTGACATGATCAATTCGCATGCGGATAATGGTGATAAAATAAACTATTTTTCAAAGCTGTTGAAACTGGAAGATCACCTGGACAGGGATATCAACCTGGGTTTTTCCGGGGGAGAAGTAAAGCGTTCGGAAATTTTCCAGCTTCTTTTGCAGAACCCGCTGCTCAGCCTTATTGATGAACCCGAATCGGGCGTGGATGTGGAAAACATAAATATCCTGGGTAAGGCCATAAAAAAATTGCTTCAAAAAGGGGATCGGCTGAACAAGAGGGTGAATTCCGGTATTATTATTACCCATTCCGGCCTGATCCTGAATTACCTGAACGCTGACCGGGGATACATGCTGATTAATGGTTGCCTGACCTGTTCCGGGAATGCCAGGGAAATTTTTGAATTGATTCAGAAAAGGGGTTATAAAGAATGTCAAAGTTGCTTAAAACGAAGATAGACGGTGCTGACCGGGAAAAATTACTGGGTGTGGGTTTTGATGTGGAAGAGAAGCAGCGGAGCGGTTCGTTTTCTCTATTAAATGATCATGAGAGCGGTTTCAGATCAAAATCAGCGGGAATAGAGTTGCTCCCCATTGCCGCGGCTCTGGATAAATATCCGGAAATAAAGAGGAAATATTTCTGGAAACTGGTAAAGGCTGATCAGGATGAATATACCGAAGGCGTTTCGCAGGCTGAGCCAGCCGGATATTTTATCCGGGTTAAACAGGGGCACAAAGCCGTATTGCCCCTTCAATCCTGTTTTTTCATCAAGGCCGAGCGTTTCAGGCAAATGGTTCACAACATTGTGGTCATGGAACAGGGTTCATCCCTGAACATTATCAATGGTTGTGCGACAGCCAGCTATGTTAACCAGGGTCTCCATATCGGGGTCACGGAAATTTTTCTGGCGACCACCG
>CAZOWT010000081.1:0-11713 GCA_964583345.1 uncultured Clostridia bacterium | reverse complement strand
TTCGGCGAGGTGGCGGAAAGCCTGAACCAATTCGATATTCATGGGCTGAAGCACTCCGTCGGTTTCGGATTTCGCTATCTTTTCAATAAACAGGAGCAGATTAACGCCCGTATGGATATCGGTTTCGGCGATGAAAAAACCCGGGTCTATATGGATGCCCCGGAAGCATTTTAATTTTTCCGGTGAAGGAAACTTTACCTTCCATTCGTTATATTTGCAATCATTTTTTTTCTTAAATCCAATTAAATTAAAAATCAAAAAAAATAATGAAGTGGATCAATACCATTGACTGCTCCGGCTACCAGAGAAGAGTCTATTGTTACATCAATGAATTATTTTGAATTGGAAAACCCAGGCAAGAAGAAGTTCAGTACCCCGCCGCCATATCGATTCTTCAAGTCATCCTTATTTTGAAAACCGGTCTCATTCTGGATCATCAATAAACAGCCTCGAATAACGAAAAGATAACGTTTACTCAACCTGGTTCCGGTTGACTAGCAGATAATATATTGTGGGAGTGGCGATTAAAGAGAGCAGAACCGATATGCAGAGAGCCCCGATCACAGCGATGGCCAGGGGCTTCAGCATGTCGGCGCCAGAACCGATGCCATAGGCCAGCGGCAACAACCCCAAAGCTGCAGCCATTGATGTCATCAGAACCGGCCGGAGTCTCCGCCTTCCGGACCGAACCAAAGCTTCCCCGAGTTCCACTCCCTGGTCTCGGAGTACTTTGACAAAATCCAGCATCAGTATGCCATTCTTGGCAACGATACCGATACCGATGATAATTCCAAGTAGGGAAACAATATTAATCGAGGTTCCGGTAATCCACAGCGCGAGCATTGTCCCGAACATTGCCAGCACCGCACCGAAAACAATGGACACCGGCTCGTAAAAAGAACCAAATTCGATGAGCATAACGGTAAAGACGAGAAAGATGGCCATGAGCAGGACAATTATCAGGTTGCGGAAGGATTCCCGTTGCTGTTTGAAGAGACCACCATATTCTATGATTCCCTGGGGGATCGATTTGTCCTTGCTCAAAACATTGCGAATTTCAGCCATGGCACTGCCTAGGTCCCGTCCCTGCAACCGGGCCGTCACCGCAATGTCCTGGCGGAAATCGTCCCGCCTGAGCTCGAGTTGTCCCGGTTCTTCAACCACATCGACCACCTGGGACAATTTGATCAGTGTGCCGTCTGCGGCCCGGATCGGAAGATTCTTCAGTTTCTCCAGGCGATCGATGCATGCCGGATCCGCTTTTACCCGAATCGCCACCACCCTGTCCCCTTCAAGCATACTGGAGGAAGTACGACCCAGCATGGCTGTGTTAACCGTAGCGGCAATGTCATCTGCTGTCAAGCCGAAACGTTCCGCGCTGATGGTGTTGACCCGGAAACTGATAGACGGACCGGTATAGATCAGACCGTCTAAGACATCCACAACACCCGGAATCCTGCCCAACCGATCGGCAACCTGGGGGGCCTTCTCTTTCAGAAAAGCCACATCAGTGGAAAACAACTTGACCTCAATCGGTTGCGGGGCATACATCAAATCGCCGATGAGATCGCCCAGGATACCTGGGAATTCCCAGGAAATATCTGGGAGAGCGGCGTTAAGTTTATGCCTTAAATCGGACAGAACCTCCTCTGTTGACCGTTTTCGATCAGAGCGCAGTTTGAGCAGAAAATCTCCATTGTTCGGCTCGGTAATGAAAAGTCCAAGCTGGGCTCCAGTTCGGCGCGAGTAACTTTCAAGTTCGGGAATGGAACGAATGATATCCTCAGCGTACTGGAGCTGGCGGTGGGTTTCAGCCAGGCTGGTTCCCGGGGGTGTCAGGTAATCGATGATGAATCCGCCCTCATCCAAAGGAGGGAGGAATTCACTCTGGAGACCCCCATAAATGATTATTGTGAGGGCCATAATGATAGCGCACGTCGCCATCGTCAACCATTTCCGCTTCAGAGCGATCCTTATACCCTTCTCGTAAACAGCGATCACACGCTTAAGCAATCGACCAACATTCTCATCATGGACCGGAGCAGTCCCCTGTCCCTGGAACCGAAGGAAACCAGCAGCCAGTGACGGTGTCAGGGTTACGGCCAGGACCAGAGAGGCCAGCAAAGCAACCACCATGGTCAGGGCCAAGGCCCGGAAAAAAACACCGGCAACACCCTCAAGGAAAGCCAGTGGAATGAAAACCACAACCGGGGTCAGCGTTGAGCCGACAAGCGGTTGTAAAATTTCACTGATAGCCGACCGAATCGCGGCAAGGCGGTCAAGGCCGGACCTGACCTTGGTGTGGATCGCCTCTGCAACCACAATCGCATTATCAATGACCAGGCCAATGACGGCCGCGATTCCTCCCAGGGTCATCAGATTAAACGAAAGTCCGACAGCTTTGATTGAGATAAGCGTTACCAGGACAGAAACCGGGATGACAAGGACTGCGAAAAGCGTTGTTCCCCAGTTCTTCAGAAAAAAGTAGAGTATGAGGATGGACAGAATAAAACCGAAAATAATGGCCTCCCAGACGCTTCCGACCGATGCCTGAACGAAAAGAGACTGGTCATAGAAAAACACCAGCTTCAAATCAGGTGGCAGTTCATCTTTAAGAAGATTCAAATCTTCCCTCAAGAGCCTGGCAATATCCAGGATGCTCCCGTCCGGCTGGCTGTATATATTAAGTAATACGGCCTCCTGGCCATCAGCCGTTACCACATTAAAAATAGGTTCGGAGCCCCGGATGACCCGGGCAAAATCGCGGATGAGGACCGGATGGCGGCCAGTCACCTCCACTGGAAAGTTTTCGATATCCTTGACAGAGTGGACGCGGCCGTCGACCACGGCCAGGTAGAGCAGATGGTTCTCCTCATGCAGGCCTGTCGATGTTACCAGGTTATTCCGGTTCAAGGCTTCGTTGACCTGGGTCAGGGTCAGGCCTGCCGCCTGGAGGCGTAACGGGTCGACGATGATATGATACTCGGGGATGCGCCCTCCAATCAGGTCCACCCGGGCAATCCCGGGGATCTGGAGAAATCGCGGTTTAATGTCATATCGGGCAAATTCCCAAAGCCTGATCAAATCACGCCGCGAGCTTGTCAGGCTGACACCGATGATCGGGAAATTAGAGAAGGTTACCCGGTAAACCTCGGTCTCGGCTGACGATGGCAGGGAGGCCCGGATTTGCGACAACCGCCCCAGAACATAGAGTTCAGACTGAATCATATCAACTTTCCAGTTGAAAAATACATTGACCTCTGCCGAACCACGGCCGGTTGCCGACCGGATTGTAACCACTCCGGGGATATCCTTCATGCCCTCTTCGATTGGCCGGGTAATTAACGCCATCATTTCATCAGCCGGCATAACCCCGTTATCGATCAGAATAACAACACGGGGGAAATTTGTCTGAGGAAAAACTGACGACGGTAAAATCAGAGCCGCATAGATGCCTCCCAGGCATAAGGCAATCGAGATAAAAATAATCGGGAGGGTGTGGCGCGTTGCAAACCGGCCGACAGCTGTATCTTTGCCCATTAATTTTTGTCGTTTTCCACGATGTGGACCTTGGTTTCCCCGGTAATGTTGTATGCATCCGTGGTGACGATGACCTGGCCCTCCTTCAGTCCCTCACCCTCAATTTCGGTCAGGCCACCTTCGCTGAGGCCCGACTTGACCGGCCTCGGAACCGCCTTGTCATTTTCGACAAGGAAAAGCACCTTGCCTCCATCAGGACCGAAGACGACACTCTCTTCGGGAACGACCAGGACATTGGGGTGTTCTTCGGAAACGATCCGAATCATCACGAACTGACCCGGCTGTAAGCCAGATTTGGCCGGAACAGACACCTGGGCCAGAACCGTATCGGTGCCGGGATCGATATCCTTGCCGACAATGGTCAGTTCACCGGCAAGGTCCCGGACGCCAAAATCTGCCGGCTGACCGGGCTTTAACAGGATGGCTTCCCGGCTCGGGATGCGGGCGTTTACGATTAACCGGTCAAGAGCGATAACCTCTCCCAGTACGGCATTCGGCTCAACCGCCTGGCCGATCCGGGCATTGATCCTGACCACCGTCCCGTTCAGCGGCGCTTTAATTTCAAGCAGGGACAATTCAGCCTTTGCCGCATCCAGCTCGTTTCGGGCGGTGTTAAGCTGAAATTCGGCTTCCTGGAATGCTTTCTGAGAGGTTCCGTCTAAAGCAAGAAGCTTCTTCTGGCGTTCATAGGTTTGTTCGGCAAAAGCCAGCGATTTCAAGGATTTGGCCACTGCCACCTCAGCCAGCCGCGTGTCGAGCCGGAAGAGAACGGTTCCCTTTTCAACCTGACTGCCTTCGATACAATGGATTTCGGTTAAAATACCGCCTATTGGTACCGAAAGAAGCGCGCCGGCTGCCGGCCTGATTTTGCCGCTTGGTTCCGGCTCCACTGTCCCGTAGGCGGTGATGTACCGGCGGAGCGTCTTCCGGGTAATTTTCCCGGCGTGAACTGCAACATCTGTAACCACTTCTTCTTCCCCGGTTTTTTGCCTGGTTGCGAAAAAAGAGATAAGGACAATCACCGTGAAAGCCGCCAGAACCATCGACACGGTTATGGTATTACGTTTAGTCATTTTTTCGCTCCTTCACGGGAACGGAATCATCCCGGATATTCGTGTAAAACCAGTCCTTCAAGTCCAAAGGGCTCTGGGTTGCATTTTCAAGCCTCCCGATCGCTTCCTGGGACTGGATGAGCGCATCCAGCCTGGCTTGCGCACTCTGGTTGAGTTCGAGTTTAATTCCGATAAGCTCAAGCATTGAAATTTCACCGAGTTCACGCTTAACCCGCGCCGCTTTCGCCTGTTGGACAAGTTCAGCCATCAGGTGGTCAGCTGTTTTAACTTTACACATAGCCGAGCGGCAATTTTGGACAGCGGCATTGAGCTCTGATATGACTTCAGCCTGCAGGGATAAGAAACGTGCCGCGCTTTCCACTCTTCGGGCTTCGGCTTCCGCAATTGGCCCCCGGTTAAGGTTGAGGATGGGGAGATCAAATGACAGGCCAACCGTCCATTTGCTGTCTGTCTGGTCAAGCTGGTAGCCGGGCCCGAGGTGTAAATCGGGATATTGCCTGGCAATTTCAAGCTGAAGGGCAGATTCACTCGCTGCATATTCCGACAGGGCGGACATCAAATCCGATCGATTGATAACAGCTTGCCGCCGAACTTCAATTGGCGGAATTTCAAACAAAGGGAGGCAAAAACAATCATAGGAGATTTTAACTTCATTCAGGGCTTTTAGGGGCAGGCCCATGGCAACAGCCAGGCCGGCCAATGCTTCTTCTTTAGCCCGGCCGGCCTCAATGGCGGCCAGGCGGCTCTGATCGAAAGCAATACGCGCCTGGGTGACTTCGTAAGCAGAAACTTCACCGGCCTCTTTCTGAATCTCAAGAAGCCTGACGATTTCCGCCCGGAGATCATGCATTTCCGTGACAAGAGACTCTCTCTCGCTGGCAGCATACATCTCGAGCATGGCGCTGCGCAGACGGCTGCGTACGTTCCAGGCCACTTTCAAAATGTTCCAGCGTGCGGCATCAGATAGATGCCGGGCCTCCGAAATTCGGAATCCGCGTTTACCCGCTGTTTCAATCAATATCTCCAATGATATTTCGGGAATCCACCTGGTCACCTCGCTGAGCGGAGTGGTGCTGTTGTATCCCATTGATGGATTAAATGCCGGGTTGAGCCGTTCACCGGCAGAAATGCGGGCTGCCCGAGTAACTTCCCACTGCGCCCGGGCAATGTCCAGATCGGGATGATAATAGAATGCCCCCAGCGTCAGGGTTTTTAGATCCCATACAGCCGGCGGCCAATTCTCAGCCTCCCCGATGCGGAGAAAAAAATCCTTGACTTCCGGAGCATCAAGCCTCCGGGTCTCGAAATTCTCCATCGTCCTGACCGGCACGATGGGTTTGGGATGAAAGCGAATACATGCGGGCATGATCGATAGCAAGACAACCAGTCCCGTCAACCCGAGAAACCGTTTCAATTTTATCATACTGCCTTCAGCGGCACCGGAGCAGTACCCTTTTTAAAAATTATTCATTTTAATCAATTAATCAGGATTCCGCCTCCGGGTCATCCGGATTTCCCGGCGACAGGACGTTTAGAAAGAGATGGCCCTATAACCCGGAATCCCTTCTTATTAACCTTTATAGCTCTCCTTGAATTTTCTCAGGACACCGATTACATAATCGATATCATAGGCGGTGTGATTGCCATTGACCTGGAACCGAATGGTTTGATCCCCGCGGGGAACCACCGGGAAATTCAAGCCGGTCGCCAGTATGCCGTTTTCCTTGAGAAATTTTACGATATCAATGGTTTTCTGGGTATCACGAACCATCAACGGGACAATGGGATGCTCGCTTTCAATGATCTCCATATCCAGGCCATTGATGCCCTCCTCGAACCGCCTGGTCAATTTCTTCAGGTGGCTCAGCCGGTCGAGTCCGTTTTTGCTGTCAAGATATTCCACTACCTTCAGGCAGGCAGCAGATTCACCCACGGTGATCGGATTGGAATAGATGTAGGTTACGGCTTTTTCCCTCAGGTAACGCGTAACGGCCTCGCTGGAGACCACATAGCCGCCATTAACGCCAAAGGCTTTTCCCAGGGTCCCGATTAAAATATCCACACCCTTGGTATGTTTGACTTCGACCGTCCCCCGGCCGGTTGCCCCGCAGGCACCCACGCCATGCGAATCATCGACCATCACAATGATATCCTCGGGAAATTCCTGGTTATATTTTTCAGATAATTGACAGACGGTATCCAGCGGAGCGAAATCACCCCTCATGCTGAACACGCCATCGGTAACGATCAATACCCTTTTGCATTTTCCGATCGAATCCCGGATCCGGGCTTCCAGTTCATCCATGTTGTTGTGCTTGTACACTTTTTTGTCCTGAGGCCGTGAAAGCCGAATGGCATTGATGATGCAATTGTGGTTAAGTTCATCGCTGATGATGATGGTTTCGCCGGATGTGAGTGCATTGAACACACCGATCATGGTGGCATAAGCACAACTGAAAATCATGCCATCTTCATAACCATGAAAGGCCGCCAGTTTCTTTTCCAGGTCACGGTGAGCCTTAAACGTGCCGTTAATAAAACGAACGGCCCCCGGCCCCACGCCGAATTCCAGCGAAGCTTCCTCCTCGGCCCGGATGATATCCTTGTCCAGAGACATTCCCAGATAAGAATTTGAATTCATCCGGAGGAATTCCTTTTCACCGTAACCTTTCAGGTAATATCGGGGGCCCTTCTGGCCCTCGGCTTTTTTTACCCCGACAATGATATCCTCTTTTCCTTTTACCCGGCCTTCACCTGCCAGGTCTTCGACTTCCTGATTTAAAACACGGATTAACTTTTCTAATGCCATGTGGTTTCCTCCCTTTGCACTACTTATTCAATTTAATGGTTAATTTCTCGACCATATCCCGGCACATGGACGGCAGATCATATACAGGACTCCAGCCCCACTCCCGCCGGGCAGCACGGTCATCCATATGATTCGGCCACGAATCGGCTATACCCTGCCGTAGCGGATCAACCTGGTAATCCATGGTAAAACCAGGAACCAGCTTTTTCACTTCAGCTTCTATATCTTCCGGAGCAAAGCTCATAGCGGTCACATTGAAGGCATTGCGATGTATCAATTTCCCGGGATCCGCTTCCATGAGGTTGATGGCTGCGTTCAGGGCATCGGGCATATACATCATATCCAGTCTGGTGCCCTCCCGGAGAAAACAGGAATACTTTTTGTTTTTTATCGCCTCATAAAAGATGTGCACCGCATAATCGGTGGTACCACCGCCGGGTGGGGTTACATGGGATATGATTCCGGGGTAACGCAGGCCCCTGGTATCAACCTTAAACTTATGATAATAATAATCACACAACAATTCTCCAGAAACCTTGGTAACACCATACATGGTGGTGGGCCGCTGGATGGTATCCTGAGGGGTATCATCCGGAGGAGTGGAAGGCCCGAAAGCTCCGATCGAACTCGGGGTAAATACAGCGCATTTGTTTTCCCGGGCAATCTCCAAAATATTGACCAGGGCGTTCACATTCACATCCCAGGCCAGCTGGGGATTGTTCTCGGCAACCGCTGATAACAGCGCAGCCAGGTGATAAATGGTATCGATATCGTACTTTTTTACCACCGCCCGAACCGCTTCGATATCCGTACAATTGACCACTTCAAACGGACCGGAATCCTTCAATCCTCCGGTCGGCATGGTTTTATTAACGCCGGCTACCACCCGGTCATTCCCGTATTTTTCCCGGAGCACCATGGTCAGTTCGGAACCGATCTGTCCCACCGAACCGGTAACCAAAATTTTTTTCATTACGACCTCCATTAAACCGCTTTTATCTGACAAAAAATATTATGATTGCCGGTTTTGCATATAAAAAAAACCGTCAGGTTTCCGCAGCGAACCAACTGTCTAAAATAAACAAAAAAGGGTCTGATCGGAAAAGGATAAAACACCGTCAGCTTTAATCCCGATTGTATTATATAAAAAATGCAAGCCGATTACAATAAGATGACTTACAAATTTTCAGTCCATGTGTCCCGGCATTATCCAGCCATATCTCCGGCAATTTATCGCTTTATGGTCTGATTTCTTTCCATGCCCACCGAAATATACCTGATGGGAATTTGAACATAATCCTCGATAAATTCTAGGTACTCCCGGGTAGGATTCGGAAGCTCCGCGAAAGTCTTGGCGTTTCCGATACCCCGATTCCACCCGTTGAATGTTTTTTCAACGGTTTTTATATGTTCCAGATACTCCAGTGCCAGGTCAAAAACCTGGTTTCTTTCGCCATTGAATTCATAATGCGTAACCAGTTTAATCGCTTCCAGTTCATCAAGGACATCCAGTTTGGTTACAAACAGCTCGTCAACACCGTTGATCATGATGGCATATTTCAGGGCTACGAGATCCAGCCAGCCCACCCGGCGCGCCCGGCCGGTGGTACTGCCGAATTCATTTCCTTTTTCTCTCAGATAATCGGCATCCGGGCCGGATAATTCCGACGGGAAAGGCCCGCCCCCTACCCGCGTGGCATAAGCCTTTGAGATACCGATGGTCTTCCCCAGCACTTTATGGGAAAGCCCGGTGCCGGTAAATATTCCCCCCACGGTCGAATTGGATGACGTCACAAACGGATAGGTACCGAGATTAATATCCAGAAGCGCGCCCTGGGCACCTTCGAATAAAATGGACTTGCCCTCTGAAACCAGTTGGTTTAAAAGAAAAATGGTGTTCCGGGCATATTTTTTGATTTTTTCTCCGGCTTCGAGATAGCTTTCGATATAGGATTCGAGATCCATTTTTTCGCCGTTGAAATATTCGACCAGTTGATTGTAATAATCATGAAGCAACTTCACTTTCTTCACAAAAACATCCCGGTCAAATAAATCCCGGATAAAAAGGGCCCTTCTGCCGATTAAATCTTCATAGGCAGGACCGATGCCCCTCTTGGTGGTTCCGATTTTGATATACCGTGAATTTTCAAAAACGATATCCAGCTGCTGGTGAAAGGGCAGAATCAGGGGCGCGGCGGTGCTGACAACCAGATCATCGGTATGAACACCCAGGTCATGCAGATGATTAATTTCTTCAACCAGTTGAATCGGATTCACCACCACCCCATGGCCAATGACCGAAATGGTACCAGGAGTAAAGACGCCGGAAGGCAAAAGATGCAGAATAACTTTCCTCCCCTGGTAATAAATGGTATGGCCGGCATTGTGTCCACCCTGGTACCGAACCACCACATTGAAGCGATTGGCCAGATAATCTATGGCCTTGCCTTTTCCCTCGTCTCCCCACTGAAGCCCCAGTACCACAACATTCATGCTTCATCTCCTTTTTCTATTATGTTCAACCATCCCGGAAAAATTGAACAGCAGAATCTCACCATATCGGAATCCAACTTATCGGATTATTTCAGGACAAGCTGGAATTGTATCAAAGAAAGTAAATGAATGCAACCGCATAAAAACCGGTTTATTTTTATAAAAAAATATTCTATAATGCACATTGGAGGATTAAATGGAATTCCCTAAATTGCTTGATAATTTTCTACGTTATGTAAAAATTGACACCCAGTCTGATGAAGCATCAGAAACCTTCCCCTCGACAAAAAAACAGCTGGATTTGGCCGTTTTGCTCAAGAAAGAGCTGGAGAAAATGGGACTCGATGATGTCAAAATGAATAAATGGGGATATATATTTGCCACCCTGAAATCCAATCAGAAAAAAAAGGTTCCCGCCATTGCCCTGATCGGTCACATGGATACATCACCCGATGTATCCGGGAAAAATGTCCATCCGGTTATCCACAAAAATTATAACGGCCGGGATATTATCCTCTCGGAAAAGGACAAAATCATATTGAAAACAGCTGAAAATCCCCATCTGAAAAAACAGATTGGCAAGACTTTAATTACATCCGACGGCTCGACACTCCTGGGTGCGGACAACAAGGCCGGTATCGCCGAGATCATGTCTGCCGTTGATTTCTTGAAAAAGAATCAAAACGTCCCCCGCCCGAACATCCGGATCGTCTTTACCCCTGATGAAGAGGTCGGCAGGGGAACCGAAAAGTTAAAGGTTCAGGACGTCAAGGCGGATTTTGGATATACCATTGACGGTGAAAAACTCGGCGAAATAGAAGACGAGACATTCTGTGCCGATTCCGTGGAAATTTTTATCACCGGCGTCAATGTCCATCCCGGTTTTGCCAAAAACAAATTGGTGAATGCCATTAAAATCGCTTCCCGGATCATTGAGGCGTTTCCGAAAACAAACCTGTCCCCGGAGACCACGGAGAAAAGAGAGGGCTATATGCATCCCTACCATATTTCCGGAGGTGTGGAACAGGCCAGCATCAAAGTTCTCATTCGGGATTTTAAAGAAAAGGGGCTCAAGGAAATCGAATCCCGGATCAAAAAAATTGTCAGAGAGGTCGCCAGACAGTACCCGAAGGCTGCAATTGACATGAAAGTCAGTGAATCGTATCGGAACATGAAAACCATTCTGAACCGGTTCCCGCAAGTTCTGGAAAAAGCGGAGGAAGCCATAAAAATGGCCGGTATCAAACCGATAAAGAATATTATCCGCGGTGGAACAGACGGAGCAAGACTCAGCTTTATGGGCATCCCTACCCCCAATCTGTTTACCGGTGGTTCCAATTTTCATTCCCGAACCGAGTGGATTGCTCTGGAAGACATGCAGAAGGCGGTGGAAGTGATTATTAATCTGATGAGGCTCTGGGCAGCATAACCAGAAATCGCATGATAAATAGATTTCCCGGGATAATTCTCATCTGCTTTCTGATAGCCTGCACCTCCGCGGACCATCAGCAGGCCCCCTCCGCAGACCACCAAAAAAGTCCCGGGGAAAATACCATCAATATTTGCATGCAAAATCCGGATCTGGCCGGCTTCATTCCCTTCGACATGCGTTCGTACAATGATAGCCAGATTTATGAGCTCTTATACAACACCCTGATAACGGCAAATTACCTGGGTAATCTCTGCCCGGAAATCGCAGAACGCTGGACAATCAGGGGGAGCGAGTATGAATTCAAAATCAGGGAAAATATTTTATTTCACAACGGCCGGACTCTCACCACCGACGATATATTATTTA
>CAZOWT010000080.1:0-11729 GCA_964583345.1 uncultured Clostridia bacterium | reverse complement strand
TAGGCTTCAGCGGGGCCTTTTTTTTATCGCCTGCCACCCTTGCCTCGATTCATCCCTTTCCCAATAACCGAGAAGACAGGATTGGAACCGGGTTATTTCCTGTTGTTTGCGGTTCCGGTTTACCTGCCTAACTTGTTGTACAGGTATTTGAAGAAATCAAAGTCAGTGGTCAGTATTTTTTTCATTTTCGGCAGCAGGTTCTGGTACTGTATCAGGGCCATCCAGAAGTCGGCGAAGTCGGCATCTTTGGAATAGGCCCGGTTACGGATATCCAGGGCCTCTCCGTCAGCCTTGGCCTTGATCTCTTTTACTTTTTTCTCCGCCTCGGATTGTATCTGGAGAAGTTCCTTTTCCATTTTTCCCAGCCATTCCGCTTTCTGCCCCTCGCCTTCCGAACGAAAAGCCTGGGCGATCTGGTTTCTTTCTTTGATCATCCGGTTGAAAACGCTCTGGGTCAGGTCGTCCGAGTATTTAATTTGACGGATGATGATGTCGATGAGTTCGATTCCGTACTGAGGCGTTACCTGTATGGCTTCATGCAGCATCTCTTCGGACAATTTATTCCGGCCTTTTTTGATTTCTTCGTATGTAACATTGGTATAGGTGGTGATGGATTGAATATTCTGGTCCACCTGTTCATCGATTCCGGCCTGGGTGATAAACACATCCTTCCGGGCAATTTCATTGATAATGTTCGAATTCCGAACCGATTCCCGTAATGAATTTCTGGCGATGATTTTCCGGACACTGGAATCGATGACATCGTCCAGTCTTGACTGAGCCTGGTTGATGGTTCCAACCGATTCATAGAATAATTTCAGGTCCGAAATTTTCCATCTTGCCGTGGTATTTACCCAGATAAACTGGTTCTCTTCGGTGGGCAGCAGTTCCGAATCACCATCCCAGGATTGAATTTTCTTGGGATATTTGTTCACGGAGTCCACGATCGGAACCTTGAATTTCAAGCCGGCGGTGGTTTCCACCTTTTCGATTTTTCCGAAGCGGACCACAACGGCCAGTTCGCCTTCCTGAACCATGAAAAAGGGGCCCAGCAGCAGGAACAGGATGATCAATACCGCCACGATAATGGAAATGTTTCTGATGTTCTTCATTTGTCACCTTCCTGGTCTTTTTTGGTCAGGGATTTGAAGGGAATGAAATTTCTCAATTTTTTGTCAATCAGATCAACCGATTCCACTTCCTTGAACAGTTCTTCAAAAATTTCATAGTACAACCGCATCCGGGTAACGCTCGGATTCTTCCGGTATTCGTTGTAAACCGCCAGAAACCGGGCCACATCGCCCTTGGCTTTGTTTACCCGTTCTGTGGCATAGCCTTCGGCGGCCTGAATTACCTGTTTTGCCTGGCCCCGGGCTTTTGGAATGGCATTGTTGTATGCCTCCTTGCCCTCATTGATCAACCGGTTGAGATCCTGGATGGACTTGTTGACGTCCTCGAATGCGTCGTGAACCGCTCCTTTCGGAGGAACGATATCCTGCAGCCTGACCGTGGTGACCCGGACTCCCAGTTCATAAAGCTTGAAAAAGTGGTTCATCATCTCCTGTCCCTTCAGCTCGATATTGGCGCGTTCGCTTCCGATGACATCGAAGATGGTGCGATCGCCGACCAGCAGGCTGATGACCGACTGGGAAATATCCCGGATGGTTTTTGTCTGGTTTTCCACCTTGAAGAGCCAGTTCATGGGCTCGACGATTTGAAACTGAATAATCCAATTCACATCCACGATATTGAGATCCCCGGTCAGCATGATGGATTCCTCTGAATAATCCAGAGTGGAGTACCTGGTGGTTACGCCGGGTTCTTCAGTCCGGAAACCGAATTCTTCTTTCAAAATCCTCTGAGTGGGCACGTTATAGTTTTTTTCGATCCCGAAAGGCAGTTTGAAATGCAACCCGGGGTCGGTTATCCGGTTGAATTTGCCAAAGAGAAGCACGACCGCCTGTTCTTTCTGATCAACCATATAAAAACTGGAAAATGCAGCAATGATGACCAGCAATACCACAACAATGATGCCGATGACTTTGGGTTTTATTTTTGGAAAATTTCCAAAATCAATCACATTATCCGCCATTTGACCTCCTTTTTTTCCCCGGGGTGATTGATCTTCCCCGGATTATCTTCTTACATATACCATTAATTGTACATGATTATTCAAAATTTACAAGTTAAAAAAAAGAAAAGCCCCGATCATTTATTGGGTGCCGGAAATCAGACATGAGCATTTTGATACCGCAAACGGTTTCTTGTATAATAGGAGGGAGGCAAGGAGGAAACATGGCCAGAACAAAAATAGAAAAATTTTCGTTACCGGAAAAGCTGCCGCCCGGAAAGGATTTTTTTCCGGGAATCAGAAGAGCCCCGGACCGCGGTTTTTCCCTGAACCAAGCCCAGATAAAACTGGCTCTGCGGAATGCACTCCGATACATTCCCACCCCTTTGCATGAGCGTATCGCCCCCGAATTTCTGGAAGAATTGAAAACCCGGGGGAGGATCTACGGTTACCGGTACCGGCCGGAGGGGCAGATCAAGGCCAGGCCGGTTAACGATTATGAAGGGCATATTATTGAGGCCCGGGCTTTCCAGGTGATGATCGACAACAACCTGGATTTTGATGTGGCGCTCTATCCGTATGAACTGGTTACCTATGGGGAGTCAGGTCAGGTTTTTCAGAACTGGATGCAATACCGGCTAACCAAGATTTATCTTCAGCATATGCGCGATAACCAGACCCTGGTGATTTATTCCGGCCATCCCCTCGGCTTATTCCCCACCCATCCGGATGCGCCCAGGGTTATCTCTACCAATGGCATGCTGGTGGGTATGTACGATAACCTCGATGGATTCAACACGGCTGCCGCCCTGGGGGTTTCCAATTACGGGCAGATGACTGCCGGAGGCTGGATGTATATTGGCCCTCAGGGTATTGTCCATGGCACCTATATCACCCTGCTGAATGCCGGCAGGCTGTATCTGGATATTCCCCAGAAACTCAACCTGAGCGGGATCGTCTATGTGAGTTCCGGACTGGGCGGCATGAGCGGGGCCCAGGCCAAGGCGGTGGAAATCGCCGGGGGAATCGGCGTCATTGCCGAGGTTGATTATTCAAGAATTGAAACCCGGAAAAGGCAGGGATGGGTTTCCCTGATTTCGGATAACCTGGACCAGATTGCCACCTGGATCGAATCGTATCGAAAAACCGGAAAACCTGTTTCCATTGCCTATGCCGGAAACGTGGTCGACTTGTGGGCATATCTGGTGGAGCGCCAGATACCGGTTGAACTGGCTTCCGACCAGACCTCCTGCCATGATGCCTATGGCGGAGGATATACGCCGGCAGGTGTCGGATTTGAAGAGGGAAGGCGGATGCTCAAAAAAGATCCCGGAGAGTTCAGAAAACGGGTCGATGAGTCGCTGGCCAAACAAATCGGTTATATCCGGAAAATGACTGAAAGGGGAATGCATTTCTGGGATTACGGGAATTCTTTTCTCAAGGCGGTTTATGACGCGGGCGTCACTGGAGTTGCCCTGAATGAAAGCGATCCTTCCGGAGGATTTATCTATCCCAGCTACGTCGAACACATTATGGGGCCGATGTGTTTTGACTATGGTTACGGTCCATTCCGATGGGTGTGCCTGTCGGGGAAGAAAGAGGATTTGCGCAAAACCGATCAGGCGGCCATGGCCTGCATCGATCCCGATCGCCGGGGAATGGACCGGGACAACTATGAATGGATAAAAAATGCAGAAAAAAATAACCTGGTGGTCGGAACCTATGCCAGAATCCTTTACTCGGATGCGGAAGGCCGGATAAAGATCGCCCTTAAATTCAATGATCTGGTCAGGCAGGGGGAGATCGGGCCGGTCATGATCGGACGGGATCATCATGATGTTTCCGGAACTGATTCACCCTTCAGGGAAACGGCAAATATTAAGGACGGCAGCAATATTACCGCGGATATGGCCGTGCACAATTTCGCCGGAGATGCGGTGCGGGGCATGTCCATGGTGGTGCTTTCAAATGGGGGAGGCGTGGGCATTGGTAAGGCGTTCAACGGCGGGTTCGGGTTGGTCCTGGATGGAACGGATAAAAAGGATCATATCATTCGATCTGCCATGGAGTGGGATGTGATGAACGGGATATCCCGGAGGGCCTGGGCCCGGAACCCGCATGCCATGGAGGTGGCGTCCGGGTGGAATGAACGCAATCAGGATAAGGGACACATCACCCTTCCCTACCTGGCCGAAGATCACCTGGTTGAGGGGCTGGTTTCCGCTTTTTTCAAATAACCTGAAAAGGTCCTTCGCCGTGCTCCGATGCAATAGAACATCATCGATTTCACAAAGTTGACAATAATAGACTAATATTTTTTTTATAAAATTATTATAAGATTGTTGACAACTTGTCAAAAATATCGTATATTAAAATTGAAATTTACCACGACAATTTGATTACTGGTGAGTTTTGCTGAAAATAGAAAAAAGGAGTAAAAAATGGGAAAAATTATTGGTATAGACCTGGGAACAACAAATTCCGTTGTTGCCATTATGGAGAAGGGTGAACCGAAGATCATCACCAATTCTGAGGGCGGTAGAACGACTCCTTCGGTTGTCGGATTTGCCAAAGACGGTGAAAGGCTGGTCGGTCAAGTCGCCAAAAGGCAGGCGGTAACCAATCCGGAAAACACCATTTATTCCATAAAGCGGTTCATGGGCCGGAGATATTCCGAGGTTTCCGAAGAAATAAAAATGGTCCCTTACAAGGTGGTAAAAGGACCCAAGGATGATGCCCGGATTGAGGCCATGGGCAAACAGTATTCACCGCCCGAAATCTCGGCGTTGATCCTGAAAAAATTGAAGGAGTCTGCCGAAGATTATCTGGGTGAAAAAGTGACCGAGGCGGTTATCACCACCCCGGCCTATTTCAATGATTCTCAGCGGCAGGCCACCAAAGATGCCGGGAAAATCGCCGGATTGGATGTGAAACGCATCATCAACGAACCCACGGCAGCGGCGCTGGCATATGGTTTTGACAAGAAAAAAGACCAGCTGGTCGCTGTTTATGATTTCGGAGGCGGAACCTTTGATATTTCCATCCTGGAGATTGGGGAAAATATCGTTGAGGTGAAGTCAACCAACGGCGATACCCACCTGGGAGGCGATAACCTTGACCAGCGGTTGATTGACTGGATCATGGAAGAGTTCAAGAAAGACCAGGGAATTGACCTGTCCAAAGATAAGATGGCGCTTCAGCGGTTGAAGGAAGCGGCAGAGAAGGCGAAAATAGAGCTTTCAAATACGGTTGAATCCGAGATCAACCTGCCTTTTATTACCGCCGATTCATCCGGGCCCAAACACCTGGTGATGAAATTGACCCGGTCCAAGTTCGAACAGCTGGTCGGTGATTTGATTGAAAAAACCCTGGCTCCCTGCAAGCAGGCGGTCAAAGATGCCGGTGTACAGATATCGGATATTAAAGAGATAATCCTGGTCGGTGGTTCGACCCGGATTCCCAAGGTGCAGGAATTGGTGAAAAGCTACTTCCAACGGGAACCCCATAAGGGTGTCAACCCGGATGAGGTGGTTGCCGCCGGAGCCGCGGTTCAGGGCGCGGTGCTGGGAGGGGAGGCAAAGGATATTTTATTGCTGGACGTCACCCCGCTTTCACTGGGCATCGAGACCCTGGGCGGGATAACCCACAAATTGATCGAAAGGAATACCACCATCCCCACCAAGAAAACCGACATCTTTACCACGGCAGAAGACAATCAGCCGACGGTTGAGATCCATATTTTGCAGGGTGAACGGGAAATGGCCCGTGATAACCGGACCCTGGGCAAATTCCATTTGACCGGTATTCCGCCGGCGCCCCGTGGAGTTCCCCAGGTCGAAGTGACGTTTGATATCGACGCCAATGGGATTTTGAACGTATCGGCAAAAGACCTGGCCACCAACAAACAGCAGGCCATTACCATCACCTCCTCCAGCGGATTGTCCGAGGATGAAATTCATAAGATGGTCGATGATGCCCAGAAACACTCCCAGGAGGACAAGGAAAGAAGGGAAGCGATCGAGGATAAAAACAAATTGGACCAGATGTCCTATGCTCTGGAAAAGCTGGTCAAGGAAAACAAGGAAAAAATACCGGAGAATATGGCTTCCGAAGCCGAAGAAGCGGTGAAAAAAGCCCGGGAAGCGGTGAAAAGCGAAGACCAGAGCCGGATAAAAGAAGAAATCAACAACATCAATTCGCTGACGTCGAAATTGTCCACCGAACTGTATAAAAATGTGGGCCAGCAGCCCGGTCAGCAGGGGGCGCCACAACAGGAATCCCCGTCCCAGGAAGCATCCGAAGAAGGGGAAGTGATAGACGCCGAGTTCGAGGATATCGACAAGGACAAAAAATAAATCCCGATAGATAAAAAAATTCATTTTTTTCAGGCAATCTCGGTTGAGATTGCCTTTTTTTTTGTTTTCCATGTGATTCTTTAAATCTCTTAGCCTCTTATTTTAAAAAAGCGTTTGATTTATCAGTCCAGGTATGATAAATTATGTAACTCAACAAGGAGGCGCCATGAAACTGAAGCATATCAGCCTGGTATTTTTAATGATATTTTTTCTGGTATCCTGCGGGAAGAAAGACGGAGACCAGATCGCAGATATCGGTGTGAAGTTGGACATGACACTTTCACCGAGCACGATAACCGATTTCCTTTATCTTTCGATGAAATATGATTTTAAACTGACGGATGATTTCAAACCCCTGGACAAAGATTATATGGTTTTTGTCCACTTCTGGAGAATAAAGAGCAAAGAGATGCTGGTTCAGGACGACCATTTTCCGATTCCCAAAACCAGCGAATGGAAAAAAGGTGAAACCGTTTCCTATAACCGGATGTTTTTTATTCCCAAGTTTCTTGATGAACTGGATATCGATTTCGAAGGTTTTGAAGAGAATCGCCTTCAGATCGGCCTGTACGATCCGAAGAACCCCGGTGAAAAAATGATCCTTTACAGCAGGGATTTAAATGTCCAGCCGGCTTCCATCAATGCTCCGGATATCATCTATTCCGAGGGTTGGAATGAGGAAGAGATGAACCTGGCCAATCCCGATCCGGTGTACCGGGTTTGGAGATGGACCACCAAGAAAGCGGAATGCATCATCGAGAATCCGAAAAAGAGTTCCATTTTGCTTATCAAGGGAGGGCTTCATCCTTCGATCTACCAGGATCAAAAGGTTATTCTGAAAATCAACGGGAATCCCCTGGACGAATTTGTTTCCAATAATGTCCTTTTTGAAAAAAAATACACCCTGACTCCGGAACAAATGGGCACTGAACCTGAATTCAGGTTGACCCTGGAAACCGACAAAACCTTTATCCCCTCAACTCTGGATCCCCAGAAAAATGATAATCGGGTTCTGGGCATTCAGATATTCCTGCTTTATTTCAGAGAAATTCAATTTGATTAGAGCTAAAATAATCGGTACCGGATCCTATCTGCCCCGCCGGGTCATGACCAATGATGATTGGGCCAAACGCGTGGATACATCAGATGATTGGATTGTGGCCCGTACCGGCATAAAAGAACGGCACATCGCTGCCCGGAAGGAAGCAACTTCTGACCTGGTTTGCCAGGCTGCCAAGCGGGCGTTGGCATCTGCAAAAGTGCCCAAAGAGTCCCTGGATTTGATCATTGTGGGGACCATTTCTGGTGATACGGCCTATCCCTCCACCGCCAACTGGGTGCAAAAAAAAATGGGCATCAAGCCGATTCCGTCTTTTGATGTCGGCGCGGCATGTTCCGGATTTTTATATGGGTTGACCTTGGCCGATTCGCTGATAAAAAACCGGGTGGTCAAACGAATCCTGGTTGCCGGAGCCGAGATTATGACCCGAATTGTCAACTGGGAAGACCGAAACACCTGTGTCCTTTTCGGTGACGGCGCCGGCGCCGTGGTGGTCGAGGCTGTCGAAGGAGAGGATGTCGGCGTTTTATCGACCTACTGGGGTGCGGATGGAAACCTGGGCGAACTCCTGTATCAGCCTGCCGGCGGCAGTGCTATCCCGGCCACCCTGGACTCGGTTCAGGAGAAACTTCACACCGTTCACATGAAGGGGAACGAGGTATTCAAACATGCGGTTTTAAGGATGCAGGAGTCCGCCATTAAAGCCCTAAAGCTAGCCGGGTTAACCAGCAAGGATATCGCCCTCTATATTCCCCATCAGGCAAATATCCGGATTATCCTGGCCACCATAAAACGGGCCAAGATCCCCCTGGAAAAGACCTTCATCAATATCGATAAAATCGCCAATATTTCATCCGCCACCATCCCGATTGCCCTTGACCAGGCCTTCAGGGAAAAGCGCATCCGCCACGGCGACAATGTGCTGATGTCCGCCTTTGGCGCCGGTTTCACCTGGGCCGGAGTGGTGGTCCGTTTTTAACTGTATTTTCCACCGGCATTTTCCGAAAGACCACATCGTGGCCAACGCTGGTTTTTATCTTTGTTTTTTGATATATCCGGTCTGGCACCCTCCCCGTTTTTTGAATTTGAAATTCAGGTTCATCTGGGTTATGATGTGGGCATGAAAAAGAAACTGAAGGAACTGATTGTCCTGGAGGGAATGGTCGAAGCGGAAATCATAAAGACGAAACTCGAGAGCCAAAAAATACCCTGTTATATCAAATTCGAATCGGTGGGAAGACTCTTTGGAATCACCATGAACGGGCTCGGTCAGGTCAAGGTGATGGTTCCCGAATCGTTTTATGCGGAAGCAAAAAAGCTTATCAGGATCGGCAAAAAAAAAACGAAGGATTGAAACCACGGGCAAAAAATCGCAAACATTGGATTCGAAATCAGCCGGTCCATTTATAAACATAAGGAGCTATCAATGAAAAGATTAATATGGGTGTTTATCTTGGTCATACTTTATTCAACCTTCCTGGTCCCGGGGAATCTGAAGGAAAGGATTGACAAAATTTCTAAGCCCGAAATGCAGGGTACGGTTGAATTTTTAAGTCACGATCTGGTGGAAGGCCGGGCTCCGGGAACCCGGGGCGGTGATTTGAGTGAAATTTACGTCAGAAGTATCTTTAAATTTCTGGGCCTGGAACCCGGATTCGAGGGCAGGTACCTGCAGCCTTTCAGCCTGAAGGGTTTCACCATTGAGGAATTGAATGTAAATGCCGGCGGCTATTCGCTGAGCTATGGACATGATGTTATCGGTTCCTATACCCGGGCTGAAAGACAGTTTGAGATGGAAGCCGATGTCGTGTTTGTGGGATTCGGGATTAAATCCGATCTCTGGCAATGGGATGACTTCAAGGATAGCGATGTGAAAAATAAAATTGTTATTGTCCGGGTGAATGATCCGGGAATGTTTCATCCCGACCTGTTCGAAGGCAAGACGCTGACCTATTTCGGCCGCTGGACATATCACATGGAGGAGGCAGCCAGGAAAGGAGCCGCGGGCGTTCTGCTCATTCATACCGATGAATCGGCCGGATATGGCTGGAAGGTGGTCGAGAATTCCTGGTCCGGCGAAGAGGTATATCTGGAGTCTGATCTGGACAACAACCTCCGGTTACGCGCCTGGATCAAGGAGGACAGTTTGAGAAGGGTTTTGCAGGCCCATAAAATTGATTTGGACAAACTGTACGAACGTTCGCTCAGGAGGGATTTCGAACCGGTAAATCTGGGTTTCAAGGCAAAAGTGTGGGGGAAGAATAAGTTCAGGGAATTGAGTAATAACAATGTGGTCGCCAGCCTTCCCGGGAAAACTTCCAGGCGGATCGTGCTTAGCGCCCACATCGATCATTTCGGGATCGTTGAGCAAAAAAAGGGTGATAACATTTTCAACGGCGCCATCGATAACGGAACGGCTGTGGCGTCCATGCTGGTGGCGGCCAAGATCCTCAAGGAATTTCAAAAGGATCTGTATTACTCGGTGACCTTCCTGGCCTGCAATTCCGAAGAGGCGGGAATGCTGGGTTCCCTGTACTATGTCCGGCATGCGGACAGGAACGATATCGTGGCCGACATAAATTTCGAATCCACCCCGGTGTGGGAAAAAGCGGGAAGCATCATGGGAATCGGCGCCCGGTTTTCCACGTTTGAAGATATTCTGAAATCCCTGGCAAAAAAGGAGGGCATTCAATACAGAGAGTTCTCCATGTCCAACCAGGGATTTTTCTATCGTTCGGATCAATTTTCTTTCGGCAGATATGGTATTCCGGCTATCTGGATCAGCGCCGGCGAGGATGACGAATCGGGTCAAGAAAAATACAGCCGGTTCTGGAAAACCAGATATCATACCGTGCAGGATGAGTTCGATCCGAGCTGGCCGCTGGAGGGCATGAAACAGACCATTCGGTTTGCCCTGATGCTGGTTGACTATCTCAACACCACCCGGTCGGTACCTCACTGGAAATCGAAATTGACGTTTCCGCTGGAATCAAAAAGAGAAAAACAGTTGCCTTAATTTTGGTGATTGTGTTTTCGGCAAGGTGTTTATAAAGCCGGTCTTTTTATAAAGAAGAAAATTCGCGGAATGCCTGAAATGCCGCCTGAAAGGGTGATCAAATTCGAAGCCGCTGCCGGTTCGGGCAAAACCTATCGATTGACTTTCGAATATTTGAAACAGGTCATCCGCTTATTCAATGCCCGGCCGGAATCCGAAACGGCCGCCGGTGATAACGACCGCCTGATTAATTCCATTCTGGCCATTACCTTTACCAACAAAGCGGCCAATGAGATGAAAGAGCGAATACTGGAAAAATTGAAAATATTCTCGCTGGTTGCCCGGCCGGCTGAACTGGCAATTCATGATAAAAAACTGCTGGAAGAACTGTCAGCCGAATTGAGGCTGGATAAGATCCGGATAATCCGCTTGGCTGAACGTATCATTGACCGTATCATTTCCCATTACCCTGATTTCAATGTAAAGACCATCGATTCCCTGATGAGTTCGATCATCAAGGTTATTTCTCCCGATTTGAACCTGCCTCCCGATTTTGAGATAGGAGTGGATGCCGAAGAAGAACTCCGGGGGAAGGCGGCTGAGTTTATTGAAGATTTGTGCCATAAGGACTGGGATTTTGTCCGGGGGGTTTTGTCCAATATAAAAAACACCGAAACCCTGAATCAATGGTATATCGACGAGGTCATCATCGGCTATTTGCTGGAGTTCACCGGCATGGCCCAGTATCGGGGGATTGAGGAAAGTGGTTCTTCCCGGGAGGTTACCGAACGGCTATTCAGGGCCGTTGATGACCTGAGAATCAGTCTGGTTGAATTGCTTTCCATCATCCGGCCTGATTCCGATAAGGAAACGGTTCATTCCGGGATCGACAAAAGGTTGGTGAATGCCAGCCTGGTTTCATCAATGGCGGATTTTGTGGAAAACAGCCGGAATTTGAAAAGAATCGATCCGATTCTGAATAAGAAACTGTTCACCCTGGAAGATTGCCATTCATGTTTCAAACAGGCGGCGGACGAAAATTTCCGGGAAGAATTTACCCGCCGATTCCGGGAAACGAAAGATCGACTCGCCGGGTGCGTCCTGCTGCTCAGCCTGAACCGCGTCAGTCATTTTTCGCAGTTTTTTTCCGGTTTTCTCCGGTATTGGGAAAGCCGGAGAGAAAGAATTTTTGTAAATGAATTTTCCCGGACCCTTCGACGAAAATTGATCGCCTGGGAGAAATCGGCG
>CAZOWT010000079.1:0-11784 GCA_964583345.1 uncultured Clostridia bacterium | reverse complement strand
ATGGCGGGGAATCATTTGTTGCCGGGTCCGGAGTTACGTTTACCTGGAATTCCACTGGTTCGATTGCCAATGTCAAAATTGAGTTATCCACCAACAACGGAACTGCCTGGAGCACATTGTACGGTTCGGTTTCCAATACCGGCAGCTATGCCGGTGCCATCCCTTCGGGAGCCTCGCCCTCGTCCAATTGCCTGGTTAGGATTTCGGATGCCGCAGATGGCATTCCAATTGATAGCAGCAACGGGGTATTCACCATTACCGCTCCGGTAACCGACAGCATCACGGTGACCTATCCCAATGGCGGGGAATCATTTGTTGCCGGGTCCGGAGTTACGTTTACCTGGAATTCCACCGGTTCGATTGCCAATGTTAAAATTGAGTTATCTACCAACAGCGGTTCGGACTGGAGCACTTTGTACGCTTCGATTTCCAATACCGGCAGCTATGCCGGAGCCATCCCGTCCGGGGCAACGCCCTCGGCCAATTGCCTGGTCCGGATTTCGGATGCCGCAGATGGTTCGCCTTCGGATACCAGCAACGGGGTGTTTACCATCACCTCGGGGGGAGGTGGCGATTCTATCACCGTAACCTATCCGAACGGAGGAGAAGTTGTAAGGGCCGGTACGCTGCAAACCTTGACCTGGACATCGACCGGGGATATTGCCAATGTGAAGATAGAATTTTCACCGGATAACGGCAGCTACTGGGGAACCCTGTTTAATTCGGTCCCCAATACCGGCAGTTATTCGGGTATCATTCCATCTGATACGCCGCCTTCGGGCAATTGCCTGGTCCGGATTTCGGATGCGGTTGACGGGTCGCCTGTGGATACCAGTAACGGCACCTTCACCATTTTACCGGCCCTTCCCATTAATATCATCTATCCGGCAGGCGGTGAAAATTATACCCTGGGAGTGGATACCATCCCCATAACCTGGACGACCTATGGAATAACCGGGTACGTGAAAATTGCTCTCAGATTGAGCAATGATTCTAATGGATATGTGATTGACGATAATGTTTTATATAGCGGTTCTCCTTATAATTATCCAATCCCAAGTTACATCCCCCCTGGAAGTTATATGATAAAGATAAAGCAGAATGCCATCTGTGATTATTCAAATGTTTTTACTATTCAATAAATGATATAAACTTTTCTATTTAATTGATGTTGTTATCCTTTACTTATCTTTTCCTTCAGCAAATTAGTGGCCAGTCCCCTGACTACGTAATGAACATTTTTATCATAGGTAACGGATTTCAAATCCCGTACATGGAGTTTTTTGACCAACCCCAGTGATGTTTTCAACGGGGTTTTCGGGTTCTGAACCATTTCCAGAATAATGGTATAGTTTTTGCTCCATTCCCGGTTGTTTGATATCCTGGCAATAACTTCCTGGGGAATACTGCGGTCTCTTAACGCGGCAAGGACTTCATCTTCGGCAAATTTCGGACTTTCAATAACTGACATTGCCACCATTTTATTTGGATCCTTTATCAGAATCATTCGATCTGTCCGGGTTCCGTTAAGAGCCAGTTTAATCCGTTCGGGAACTGATAGCTGATTGATCCGCTGCAGGGTGGTGATGACTTTCTGATGGATTTCCTCGATTTCCACTTCCTGGTCTTCTGTTTCTGCCGATTCCTCTTCCGGTTTGGCAAATTCCTGAATATGTTCGATTATGGTTTCCTTGGGAATCTCAGCTCCCCTTTCTTCCATCAGGTAAAATTCCCGCAATTCCTGAATCTTGCCCTTGATGAAGTTGGTTATACGGGGATTTTTTTCCATGACATCGAGTATTTCAGGATAGGCAATAAGTTTTATTTGATTTTCCAGAAGCATTTCCAGAATGGCGGAATTCCCGGCTTCGGCAATCTTCATAAGGTATTCCGCGGGCAAGGCCTGGTTGTGTATGATTTTTGAAATCACCAGCGGTTTTCCCAGAGCCATCGATTCACTTAAAATATAACCGACCACTTGATGGTTTGCTTCCCTTTTTTCCGAATACTGCGCTTTTGTTGATTCCGGTATGTTTCTCAACAGGGGCAATGCGTTTGACTCGAATCGATGATCGGCTGATAGCAGAGCCAGGCATTCCAGGTATTCTTCGTCGGTAAACGGCAGTTGTTTTGTAAATAACAGGTCGTATATTTCCTGGTTAACATCATTGGCAATAATTTTCTCAACCAGAGGATTCTTGGAAATTAGCTGTGTCATTTTAAATAGAGTTTAAGTTTTCCGGGGTTATATACAGTTTCAGGGGGCGGGAAGAATTTTTGTATTTGGAGATTTCCTTTTCATTGATTGTGAGATTCGTTGATGATGGATTCCCAATGGTTATGAGCAATTCATAGCCATTTATTTTTTCTATTTCTCCTTTTTTTAATATTCGTTCCGTGTATTTGCGGTTTCCGCGGTATATCTGAATCCAGCAGTCGGAAACCGATTCTACCTCAATCCGAATCGGAGAAAAATCCACTCTTATATCTTCTTGCTCCAGATTAAAAATAAGTCCGGTTTCAGGGATAATATTTGGTTTTGAATGCCAGCCGAATAGTTTCAATATCCGGTCCTGGTTTTCAACCACCAGATAGGTGATCAAAATAGAGGCCAGGATAAGAAAAACGATTCCCAGAAACAGTCTTTTTCTTTTAAACCGGGAATATGTTATTTTATTGTAGAATACTGGTAATTGCTCCCGGTGTTGTTTAATAACCAGTTCAATGGCATCCCCATGGTTTCGGAAAAAGGTTTTTTCGTCGATATCAAGGGCTTTCAGGTAACTTTTCAGGAAGTTGTAAATATAAAATTTTCCCGGAATGTGTTGGAAATCATTGTTTTCCAGGTCGATCAGTATTTTTTCGTTGATGTTGGTCTTTCTGGCGATTTCATCAATAAGAATATTCTTTTTCAGCCTCTCGTTTTTTAGAATCTCACCTAATCCGCTCATATCATTTTATTGTATATTATTGAAATAATATGTCAATATGATTTCATTCTCTGATATACAATCGCTTTTCTCATACAGGTATAAGAGATTAGGCCCAGTGCGCGAATGAATTTGTCTTTTTTTGAAAAATACGCAAACTGCCTGGGCTGGTATTCATGAATATTATGAGGCGTGTGCTTGACTTGGGGGATAAAGAAACATTATAATTTTTGGCGGTGAAAAATTAAATGAAAAAATTGAATTCGATTGCATACTGGATAATGGCATTTCTGTTGACCATGGCGGTATTTTATTATCAGCGATTAACCGGTCCGACCCATCCGGTAACCGGGTCAGAGCATTTACAGGAAAGCGACGTCAAATATCGATTTCTACGCAGTTCGACTGCTTTTCATCAAATGCCGGTTTCGATTTTAACCGCCGATAAAAATTTGAGGGCATTTCTGAATTATAAACGTTTCGGGACATCTGATGAGTGGGTGGAAATTGAAATGCGCAGGAAGGATGGCAAACTGTCAGCCGAGATTCCGGGGCAGCCTGTTGCCGGCAAGATAGAATATAGCGTGAGAATCAGGTCCGGCCAACAGAATTTAATCCTGAATAAAGGGAAGAGTATCGTCGCCAGATTCAGGGGATATGTCCCTGCTGTTTTTTTAATTGTTCATGTGGTTCTCATGTTTCTGGGAATTTTCCTGGCCCTGAGAACCGGTCTTGAAGCTTCCCGGAGAGACGGAAAATATTTTGGTCTGGTCAATTGGACTTTTTTTATTATTTTTCTGGGAGGGTTGGTTTTCGGTCCCATTGTCCAGAAGTATGCGTTCGGGGATTTTTGGACAGGCTTTCCTTATGGATTCGATTTGACTGACAACAAAACACTTCTGGCTTTTATCTTCTGGTTTCTTGCATTTCTTTTCAAGAAAAGAAACAAATGGTGGGTATTGGCTGCGACATTGCTGATGATTGTCATCTATATGATCCCCCATTCGGTTCTCGGATCCGAGCTGGATTACAATAGCGGCAAGATGAAAAATAAGTATTCAGCCAATTGGCTCTTCTTAAAGCCGCAATCCATTCCACAAATCCGGAGAATATAAGTTTCCGGAAGCCAATTATTCCTCAATCTGGATGTTGATATTCAGGGGTTCCTGAGTCCCGCCGGCTTTGCAAAAATCACCATTCGTAACTTTATAGGCGGTTTTTTCCTGGGTGTTCACTTCCAGAAAAAAACCGGTCCAGATTTCATGCCGGAACTGATAAATATGAGAACTGATCTTGCAGACCTTCCAGAACGGGACATAAATGATTTGATTGCCGAACATTAGGGCGTTTAATTTCCGGGTACCGGGCTGATATTCAAGGGTGGTTTCAGGGAGGAAAAGCTTTATTTTTGACGGAAGCGCTATTTTGCTTCCTCCGGTTACTGCTATCTTTATCTCCAACTCCTTTTCTTTTCCACCGGTCTTACAAAATTCCGCTCCGGTTATTTCCCATACGCCGGCCCGGCCCAGGGTATTGATTTCCCAGTGATTGTTTTGCCATCCGATGTGTTTGATCTGAAACAGGTAGGCTTTCATCCTGCACTTGCGCCAGTCCTTCCCGTCTGAAAGCGGTATTCCCTGGCTTGAAATCCGCAGGGCATAGGTTAACGGTTCGAATTCGAGTACGGTGTTTTTCATCAATAAAGAAATTTTTTTGGGTTCTTTGTAATCAACCAGAATAAATCCCTGAAATACATTATTTTTTTCATCAAACTCATTTATTTTTTTTCCGGAATCGATCAGGGCAAAAAGATAATATTTCCCCGGCGGTGTATCCCGGGGAATGGAGATCGGATCGTTAAAATTCAATAAACGGCTTTCACCCGGATTAAGGCTGGTTATATTTATAAGACCGTTTTTTAGTAGACAATCTTCCGAATAATGCTCGCTGAATGCGGTTTTTTGGGATGGAATTTCTTTATCGCCGGAGAGAATCAATTCGACCTGAAAATCCTTCGCTTCCAGGGCGCCGGTATTTTTTATGGTTATGGCTATTTCTTGATTCAATAACTGTCCGGGGGCTATTTTAACCGGATAAGTCACATCGATTCCCAGATCTGGCAACCGGCAAAATGTGATCTTGAATCCTTCCAGGACGGTTTGATTTTTTATGTCGCTCAGTAAAATCTGGTACCCGGGAGATATGGCATTTTCTTCCAGTTTTTCAACAATTTCTTTGTAGTATGAGCGGTGAAATTTTACCAGAAGAAATTGGTCATTAATAATTTTTTGCGACCAGGATACTTTTCCGTTCTCGACCGTACCCAGCCTGGCCTGAACCAGATCATTGGCATCCGCAAACTCTATATAGGCCTTGATATTTTGCAGATCTGTCTGGCTGAGAATGTTGTTGATTTGTTTCATGTCTATTAATAAACTGTATTTTCCTTCGGAGATATCCGTGGTCCTGTCAATTCTCAGATAATAAATGGAGCCCTGGCTTCTCAGGAATAGGGGAAGGGCGAGGATGATCAATAGCGATAATAAATAAAATCGTTTCATTGTCCCTCCTTCATTGGAATGGAATCTCTTTTTTAATGATTCCACCTTTATTTATTTAATGATTAATCCCTCAGCGCCGACGCAGAAATAGTATAAAATAATTAAAATACTTTTTCAACCGGCGAAAAATTTTAGATATAACTATCTGTTTACATTACCATAAGTTAGGTACACTGTTGGCATTGAATTTTCGTCCTGATTGTGTTAGATGAATATGTTGATGAAATCCTTTCTTTTTCAGCGGGTTAAAGGGGTAAAGGGCATAAAAAAAATTTGCCGGGAAGCATCCAGCAGGGAGTTTTATCGACTCTTTTTTGAACAGGGAACGTTGGTTGCCATGGTCTATGCCCAGGAAAACCAGGATGAAATTTCCAAAATTTTAAGAAATACCGCTCTTTTTAAAGATAATCATATTGCGGTTCCTGAAATTGTCGAGGTCATTGATAACAGGATTATTCTCCAGGAGGACCTTGGAGGACAATGCATCCAGAAACGATTTCCAAAACTGGATATCCCGGGGAAAAAAAGTCTGTTGAAAGATATTGCCATGATAATATTCCGTTTAAAGCGGATTCCCGCCTCCGGGTCCGGAACCGTTCTTGATCAGGAAAAAATGGTTCGAGAGATGGATTTTTTTCTTGCCCATTTTGCCGGCAATTTTTTCCCGAAAGCCTGTTGTCAGAAAGATTTGAGAATGGAATTGGTCGGAATGGTCGAACATATTCGGGAGATAAATACGTTTGCCCATCGGGATTTCCATTCCCGTAATATGTTGTTTCACCGGGGGCAGATATATTTAATCGATTATCAGGACGCACTTGTTGCTCCCCCGTATTATGATCTGGTATCATTTGCCTTCGATTCTTATCTTGACCTGAAATCCCGACGGAATTATCTCTTTCAGGTAACCGAAACCATGATCGGAAAAATAAACATGGAGCAGTTGTTATTAACCGCCTTGCAGAGGAATATCAAAGCTCTGGGAACGTTTGGCTTTCAGGTTACGGAAAAAAAGAATTTCTCCTATCGAAAATATATTCGACGGACCATCCGCCACCTGCAACTCAATGTGATGGCCGGAATCCGGGTGCCACAATTGCTGGGCTGTTTACAGAAAGTGAATTTTTGACAAGGTTGACCGTAGAGAGGGTTATAATTTACTGCTCGGGTTCTCTGGAGATCACCCCTTTTTCCATCAGCAGGTTTACCTGTTTGTTTACGGTCTCGGCGAAACGCAGGAAATGCGGAATGGTCAGGTGAATATAGGTCTGTACCGTAATGGTATTGGTGTTTTTAACATTCCGGATGCCCATACCCATGCAGACTTCCTCAGGATTGACATTGAAGGAAATGAGGTTGGAGTATATGTGCTCAGCGTTGTCATCTATTATTTCTATTTTTTCATTTTCAGGCATTTTACACCTTATTTCAGGCTATCTCTTTCCAGTTTTTTCAACAACCGAAGCAGTCTATTTTCTTCCTCGGTGAGAATTATTTTGCTGTATTTCTGAGTCTGGTAATCTTTTTTAATCACATTCATGTTGACGGTAAATCCCAGTTTTTTGAAAGCCCTGATAATCTTTTTGTTTCCGCCCATTAATGAATCATATCCAATTACGATGCTCTTGGGTATGTTTTCATGGGCAGCGACCAGGGCATTATTATTTTCAAACCAGCTCAATTTAAACTGGGATATGCCCCGCCGGTACATGCTGGATTTTACATCGCCGGGGTTTCTGAAAATGAATACGGCTCTTATATTTTTGGCGATATGCCGGTAAAAGAAAATTGAAGGGATATGGACAATTTTAAGTCCGGCCAAACCCTTGGTGTTATTCAGAATCCGGACGATTTTGTTCAACTCGGTGACATTCTCTTCGGTCATGGCCTTTTCAATTAAGCATTTTTCCAGTTCCTTGGCATAAGAGAGTTCGAAATATCCATCCCGGTTGTATTCATCCGCGCCAAGGTCGGAAGGAAAATGAACCCCGGCACTTTCGAGCAATTTACAGGCCAGAGATGTGCCGCTTCGAGGATGACCGGCAACAAAGATACCGTTCTGCAGGATAACGGGATTGATTTCTTTTTTTTTATCCTTCTTTTTTTCTGGTTTCATGCTGTCCTCCTACTGAAGTAGATACGTTATAGAAATATATATTTTGTTCATCTGGCATTTTGAAAACAATTATAACATATTTCTTTTCAGGTTATGGTTTTATTTTGGAAATGGCCCCGGATTGCTCCTCCCTCAAATTGACATTCTGGGAAATATGGTTTAAAATTTTTTAATGAGATCTCCTGAGGATAAAGCCTGGTTCATCGTTAATACCAAGCCAAAACAAGAATTTGTTGCCGAAAAGAATTTGAAATGCCTGGGTGTGGAAGCTTATCTACCGGTATATTTCAAAAAAGTAAAAAAAAACAAAGAAAAACTGGAAGTCATTGCCCCGCTTTTCAGCGGGTATCTGTTTGCCAATTTTTCGATCAATAAATTTTACCATAAAGTTAAATATACCCGGGGGGTAAAAATGGTTCTGGGTAATAATGAATACCTGTGGACCATTGACCATGATCGAATCGCCGATATTCAGTCAAGAGAAAAGAACGGTGTGGTAATTTTAAAAAAAGGTATTGAACGGTTTAGCCGGGGTGACAAAATTTTAATTGATGAGGGAGCATTCGATGGCTGGGAAGGGATATTCTACGAGGAATTGCCTGACAGAGAAAGAGCAATCATCATGCTGACCAATGTCAAATTTTCCAGCAAATTAATCATTCCCAAGAAATATCTGGTGTTGAATCGCTGATTGATCTGAAATAGATTTCATTTTCAGGGGAGAAAAGTATTTTAAAAAAAAAACATAAGAAGCTGGTTATCATCGGACTGGATGGGATGCCGTTCGAAATGATGCAAAAATTTTCGATTGACGGCACCATGCCCCGGGTGAAAGAAATCCTCAAATCGGGTAAATTGAATTCCATGAGTGTTTCTCTTCCCGAGATTTCTTCGGTTTCCTGGTCCAGTTTCATGACTGGCGCCGATCCCGGGAGGCACGGGATTTTCGGATTTGTGGAACTCGAACCGGGCGGGTATCAATTCCGATTCCCCTCATTCAGGGATCTGAAATTGCCCGCTTTTTTTGATACGTTGGGGCCAAGAGGAATTCGTTCGGTAATCATCAATCTCCCCTCCACCTATCCCGCCCGGCAGATTCCCGGGGTTCTGATTTCCGGATTTGTGGTGCCGGACCTGAAGCGGGCGGTTTTTCCGGGACAATACTTTAATATTCTGAAGGAATTTGGTTATGAGGTGGATGTCGATGCCACCAAGGGAAAGGACCGAAAAATGGAATTCTTGTCAGATCTTCATTATATCCTCAAGGTGAGGAAACAGGTTGCCGATTTCATCTGGAGGAAGGAAAACTGGGATCTTTTCATGTTCACCGTGACCGGGACCGATCGGTTGCACCATTTTTTTTTTGACGCGTCAATGGATGGGCAACATCCCTTTCATGCCGAATTTAAAAAGTACTATCAGGAGATTGATACCATCATCGGAGATTTCTATGACCGGATTGCCGAAAGGGATGATTGTGAATTCATGATGCTTTCCGATCATGGTTTTGGGCTTTTAAAGCGGGAAGTCTATATCAATTTCATACTGAAAAATAACGGGTATTTCCATACCCGATTCGGCGGAGATATAAATGCCCTGGACGGAATTACCGATAATTCAATGGCTTTTGCCCTTGATCCCTCAAGAATATATATTCATCTCAAGGGAAAGTACCCTAGGGGGAAAGTCGAAAAAAGTGATTTATTTCGAATCAGGCAGGAATTGAAAAATCTTTTTGATAATTACACAATCGATGGGGAAAAAGTAATTCAAAACGTTTTTTTCAAAGAGGAAATTTATACCCGGGACTGCATAGAAATGGCGCCTGACCTGGTGCTGTTGTCCATGCCGGGATATGACCTGAAAGCAGGTTTGACCAAAAAAGTGGAACACGGGAAAACCCATTTTACCGGGATGCATGCCTTTGATAATGCATTATTTTTCAGTACCCGGCCGGATTTTATCCCCGATAAAATGACCATTTTTGAAGTTAAAAATCAAATATTCCGACTGTTGAATGTGAAGGATTCATGACCTGCTTTTTGCCGGCAAGAGGCAGGATTGGTGGCTGCCATTTTGTGTTATAATATTGAATCGAAACAGGTTTTTGGGTATTTTTCGAAAAAAATTGGTATGCCTGGCTTCTAAACCAAGGGCGGTAGCCTATTTTTTTTAATAAAATTATCCGATTTTCAAATGAAGATACTTCTTACAACCGGGATTTTCCCTCCTGAGATTGGAGGTCCATCAACATATGTCTATTCTTTTTCAAAATGGTTAATTGAAAAAGGTACTCGAGTTAAAGTAGTTACTGCTCTGAAAAATGACTTTTATCTCAAATATCCTTTTCCGGTTGAAATAGTAAAAAAAAAAGGAAGTTATTGTTGGCATTTAAAGTCGTTTTTCAAGATTTTTAAACCTTTAAAAAATTTTGATGTTTTATATGCCAATGGATTATTTTTTGAATCTTTTGTCGCTGCTTTTTTTAGGAGAAAGAAATTTGTTTTGCGAATACCCGGAGATGTGATCTGGGAAAGGGCAATAAGAAAAAAATGGACTGATAAGAACATTTTGGATTTTCAGATCAATAAGAGTAATTTTAGAATCCGACTATTAAAATATTTCAGAAATTTATATTTGAATTATGCAAATATTATTATCGTTCCTTCTGTATTTTTAAAAACAATTGTAGAAAAATGGGGAATAACAAAGGAAAAAATAGAAGTGATTCAAAATCCATACTCATCAGTAATCTCGGAAGCGTTCAATCTTCCACCGCAGATTAGGGGAAAATTTATCATTACCACTGGTGGGAGGTTGGTTTCCTGGAAAGGTGTTGATATGGTAATCAAAACCATTGCAGACATAAAAAATAGCTATTTATTCATTGTGGGAGATGGGCCGGAGTCAGAAAAATTGAAAGGACAAGTTGAAGATTTGAATATAACTGATAGGGTTTATTTCACAGGCAGTCTTTCCCGTTCACGTTTACTATATCTGTTATCCAGATCGAATTGTTTTGTGCTGAATTCGAAATATGAGGGTTTGTCCCATATCATCCTGGAAGCCATGGCCGCCGGATGTCCGGTTATCGCTTCAAATTGCGGGGGCAATCCCGAAATAATAAAACACAAAGAAAACGGCTTTTTGATTGAACCTGATGATATTGATGCCTTAAAAAGATATTTGATTGAATTAAAGGCAGATCCTCGTTTGGGAGCCGTATTGAAGAAAAATGGCGAGAATACCATATCGGAAAATTTCCATCCTGAAATCAAATATCAAGAAACACTGGGAGTTTTGTTGGAGTAAGTCAACATGAGGGACAAAGCCGGTGTTTTATTTATCGGGGGCACTCGCTATTCCCGGCCCCTGTCCAATACTCAGGAGAAAAAAATAAAGGCCCTCTCTGAAAAACTTCAAATGGTGGTTATCGGGATTAACAATAACCGGGGGTTTCTCCATTTTGATCAGCATGCGGAATTCCATCTGGTTCCATCAAAAATACCAAATATTTTCAGGCAGTTATTTTTTTTGTTCTACGCCTTCTTCAAGGGATTTTCGATAATCAAACAAAAGAAAATCCGTTTAATTGTCTGCCAATCCCCGTTCGAAGGAATTTCTGGAGTTTTGATAAAAAAGTTTGCGAATTTTTTAAAATTGATTGTCGAAATTCATGGCGATTGGGAAAAAGCCCCTGTTGCTTATGAGAAATTGTCCCCCAGATTCAAATGGCTGGGAATTAGGGTGGGAGGATGGTCTTTGAGGAATTGTGACGCCATCAGGGTGGTTTCCGAATCCATGCTGGAAACGATTAAAAAATATGGAAAAAGAATTTTTGTTTTCCCGGCCTATACCGATATCGAGTTGTTTTTAAAAACCAGAAAATGTGAACCGACTCCTCACCGGTTTATTTTTGTCGGTCAAATTATAAAACTGAAGGGAATCGATACCCTGATTCAGGCGGTCGAAATTTTAAAAGGTAAAAATATAAAACTGGAGGTATTGCTGGTTGGCAAGGGGAAAGATTATAACCATTACAAGAACAGGGTGAAGATGGCGAATTTGGAGAGTGAAATTAAACTGATTGGCCCGAAAAAACCGGATGAAGTCGCCGAACTCATAATGACATCGAACGCCTTGATTTTGCCTTCCTACAGCGAGGGATTCCCCAGGG
>CAZOWT010000078.1:0-11889 GCA_964583345.1 uncultured Clostridia bacterium | reverse complement strand
AAGGGTAAAGAAAATCTTTGGAATCGATCTGCTCAAGATCGATCCCCTGATTAACGGTACCTCGGTGGAAGGCGAATCCCGTGTCAGCGTGGGAAAAGCAATTTCAAAGGACCTGATTATTGTTTACTCCACCAACATTTCAACTTCCAGGCAGGAGATATTGTATCTCCTCTACCAGGTATCACCATCGATTTCCATTATCGGGATGAGAAACGAAGAAGGACGGTACAGCATTGATATTCGATTCAGGAAAAGACGTTAAAATTCTTTTTTTTCTTCTGGTGTTTTACTGCCTGCTGCCGGCCCAGTCTCTGCATAACCGTCAGATCGAAAAAATTTTTTTCAGGTTCAACAATTCCAGCGAGATAAAAAACACAACCAAATACAAATCCCTCATCAATATCAAGGAAGGTAAGTTCTACAACGCCAACGATGTCCGGGAAAGCCTCCAGAACCTGTACAAAACCGGTTCATTTTCCCAGATTGAGGTGAAGGTTGAAATTCAGGCCAACGGAAAACTTCATGTATACTTCTTTACCCGGAATAAATATATGATCAAAACCATTTCGGTGATGCAGAATATTGCTGAGAAAAAAAAGGGCATTAAGAAAGCCATTTTTTCACTGCACGAAAATGCTTATCTGGAAGAATCAAAAATCGCCAGCGCCATCCGGGAATTAAAAGATTTCCTTAAGCAGCGCGGCTATAACAATTCCGACATTCGATACCGGCTGACCAAGAACAAACGCAAACTGATCGCCAGCTTGAAATTCATTGTCAAGAACAATGAACTGACCCGGATTAACAATCTGACACTATCGGTCAGCAATCCCGTTTTTTACCAGACTATGCTGAGGAAATTTGACCAGAAATATTATATCCCCGTAAAATTCCAGAAACAGCTGGATAAAATCCGGAAAAATCTCCAGAAGAAACGCTACTATTTCCCGGAAATTGTTCTGAAGGAAACCTATCTGGACAAAAAAAAATCAAGCGTCGACCTTGATATTTCTATTAAACTGGGATTCAGATATATTTTTATTTTTCGGGGTATTAAAAGGAAAATGAACCTGATCTCAACCATATGGGGAAAACGGGTTTTCGAAAAATGGGCAGAGGAGGAGAGCAGGGCCCGCATTCTGCACTACCTAAAAAACAAAGGCTATCTCGATGCCCGGGTCGATTCGGATATCCAGATCAGCGATTCAATAAAAACCATAACCTTTTCGGTGAAAAAAAATAAAAAATACACCCTGGGAAATATTAATTTTTCCGGCAACAGGATTTTCAGTGATAAAAAATTAAAAGAAATCGTCAAGACCGATAATTTGATATACGACCGGCTGTTCGGGCTTCGGTCGGGCAATCTTTCGCTTGATCTGGAAGTGATAAAGTTGCTGTATTATTTTTCCGGATTTCCCTTTTCCAAAATTACCTTAAAACCTGAATTCCATGCCAACCGGGCAGATATCCATTTCATTATCCAAGAAGGGGAAAAAACAACGGTAAATTCCCTGCGTTTAAAAGGCAACAAGAGTTTCCAGCCTGCGCGGTTGCTTTCGCTGCTTAAGACCAGGGAAAACCAGCCATACATACTGCAAACCCTGAATCAGGATATTGAAAAATTAAAATATTTTTATCACCAAAATGGCTTTGACGATATCCAGATAAACCTGGAAATATCACCCGGAAATTCAAAATCTATTCTCATCCAGATCAATGAGGGAAAATCGTACCGTATGTGGAATTTGATTATTATCGGCGCATCCAATGACCAAGCCAAACTGATCCGCAAGCTCTTCCCCCTGAAAAAGAATGCCTTCTTCAACCAGAACCGGATCAATCAATTCAAGAGCGAGTTGGAAACCAGTTCGATTTTCAGTGAATTCAAGGTGATCAAGTTGAAAAAAACTCCGGATATAATCGATGTCCTGATAAAGGTCATTCCGGACTACAGCAAATATTACGGCTTCGGAATCGGCTGGGAAGACCGGAAAAAATTCAGGGGCACCCTGGAATACCAGGAGAGAAATATTTTCAAATCGTATTCCACCCTTTCTGCCATACTTCAAATCGGATTCAGTGAAAAGAGAGGAGTGCTCTCCTATGATACGCCTTATTTTTTTAATCGGAACATGAATTCATCCTTCCGGATCTGGGATGAGGATGAAATTTATCCCAGTTATAAATTCAGCCGCTTCGGAATCGGTGAATCCATTATAAAAAAAATATCGCCTCAATCATATATTGTCTCTTCATTGAGCTGGTACCGGACCAAGCTAACCGAACTATCGGTTACCGAAGAGGGTTTGGACCGCCTCAATGATCCCTTTGACACCACAGCCCTATCGCTTTCCTATGTCATGGAAAAGCGGGATGACCCATTCAATCCCCTTCAGGGTGATTTTTTTTCCACTAACCTGAAAATCGGTCTGCCGTTCTTTGAAAAAGATTACAGTTTTTTTAAATTTTTCTGGAGTTACCAGAAAAATATCCGCCTCTTCAAACGATCGAGCCTGGCATTCTCCATCCGCAACGGATTTGCAACCGGAGAAATGTCGATTACCGAGAGATTTTTCGCCGGGGGAATTCACTCTTTCCGGGGAACCAAAAATGACCGGCTGGGTCCGCTTGATCCGGAAACCAGCGAATCACGGGGCGGGAATGCCCTTTTTCTGTTTAATTTTGAGGCCACTTTTCCATTTTTTGCTTTCCCTATTGAAGATCTATACTATTCGGTTTTTGCCGATGTCGGCAACGTATTCGGAGCCGTCCGGGAATTCAGTTTGAATAATCTGGAAAAAGCAGTGGGATTCGGCATCAAGTACAAAACCCCATTCGGGCCGCTTCGAATAGATCTGGCCTGGAATCTAAATCCGGAAGTAGCGGATACTTTTTTAATCCAAATAGGGATTGGAAATGTCTTTTAAAAAAATATTTTTTTCTTGCCTGATACTGTGTTCCTGGGTTTCCGCTGAGCCCCTGCTGGTCGATAAAATTGTAGCGATGGTAAATGATGAAATTATTACCCTGAGTGACATTCAGAAAGCAATCGAGCTGTATCCGGTCTTCAGGAAAAAAGATGAATCCGAGGCAGCCTTCCGCGAACGAATCCTGCAGGATTTGATTCATTACCAGGTGATTTCTCAAGAACACAATGATGAATTTCAATTAAACGAAGAGGATTTCGAAGATGTTCAAACCGCTGTGCTGAAAAAAGCCGGATCAATGGAAAATTTGATTGCCACCCTGGGCAGGTTGGGGATGAGCTGGCAGGATTTCAAAGCATTCATCCGGAATAAGGTTCTCTATGAAAAAGTGCTCCATGACCGTTTTGAGACCAAAATTTCTGTTCCATACAGCGAAATTGAAAAATTTTACAATCAGGAATACCTTCCGGTCCAAAAGCAGCTCGGAATCGAAGCCAAGTCACTTATTGAAATGACCCCCTTGATTGAAAAATACCTGAAAAGAAAAAAGACAGACTTCGAGCTGAAGCAATGGCTGAAAGAGATCAAGGACACCTACAAAATAGAAAACCTGCTCGAGAAGGAAGACAACCGAGATCAAGCCAAATTGAAACCAGCGGAGGGAAATCGATGAACCTGTTCGATCAATATCAAATAAAAAACATTTCGGATTTTCAGACCGGGGATAAAATCCAGAATTATTTTAAAATTTTATCTATTCAGAAAAAAACAAAAAAAAACGGTGACCCTTACCTGGCCATGGAAGTGCTGGATAAAAGCGGAAAAATCGGTGCGAAAATATGGGAAAACCTGGATTCGCTTCTTCCGATTATTCAGGCCGGCAATATATATCGACTCAACGGATTGATCACCGAATTCCAGAACCGGAAAGAAATCAAAGTTGAATCACTGAAACCGGTTTCCGGCAATGAAACCGACATCATCCAGGAAGAGTTCGAAGAGAAAGCGCCTTTTAATGTGGCGGATCGTTTTGATGATTTAATGGACACCTTGAGAGCACATATCCGAAATCCTTTTTTTATGCAATTGGTTGATAGATTTGCCGTCACTTACCGGCAGGAATTTGAAAAACACTACGGTGCGCAGAAAATCCATCACGCCTATACCGGAGGGCTGCTGGAACATACCCATGCGGTCATGAAGCTTGCGGTTCTGGTGGGCGAGTTTTATCAACTGGACACGGAATTGATGCTGATCGGAGCCCTTTTTCATGACATCGGGAAACTGGTTGAATATACCCGGGTGCCTTCAGTAGAAACCACCAGAGAAGGCGGATTAATCGGACATATCATTCTGGGAAATCAGATGTTTATGGAAATGAAGAATCAGATTAAAGAATTTCCAGAAAACCTGAGCATTAAAATCCAGCACCTGATCATCTCCCACCATGGCGAACGGGAATTCGGCGCACCTGAAGTGCCCAAAACACCGGAAGCATTTGCCCTGCATATCATCGATCTTCTGGATTCCAAACTCAAAGTCTTCAAAGAAACCATTGATAAAACAGATAAAGGAAATTCTTTTTCCGAGTACAACCGGATATTAAACCGCCGGATTTATATTCCGGAAGAAAGCAATGACGAATGATAAAAAAATCTATTGCCCCTATTGCCGGTCAGACAACGTACTCCCCTATGAAGAAGAAAATAACGGCCAACCCCAACCGATGCTGGTCATTTTTTTATCAGCCTTTCTGATCCTGGGATTTTACTTTCTCTTCCTGATCATGTCGACCCTGTCTTATCCGATCATGGTAATCATTCTGGTCACTTTATTCTCTTTTTATCACAGCCGTAGAGAAAGAAAAAAAAACAAAGCCAAAAAATTTCTGAAAAAAGATTTTATTTGTGTGGATTGCGGCCAAAGTTTCACCGGCCAGATTCCGGGAAATTAGTTATTATTTGATATCGCCTTCAGTAGTCAATAGCAATCCCTAAAAAAAAGATGACGGATAAATAAAAACCCATGTTTTGGATATCCATAAAATATATGATATAATATATTTTCATGTCGGTAGCGGATGGAACATATCCGGTCGATTCCATATCAATTTCCCAGCCAACATGAATAAGAAGAGGTTTTAATGCACAGTCCCAAGCTTTATGTCGGTAACCTGAACTATGCCGTTACATCACAGGAATTGGAGCAATTATTCGCCCAGTACGGTTCGGTTGTCAGTGTTAAAATTATTGAGAGGAAAGGATTCGGTTTTGTCGAAATGTCCACCCAGTCTGAGGCAGAAGAAGCCAAGGAGAAACTGGATGGCACCGAATTTATGCAGAGGCGTTTAAAAGTCAATGAAGCAAAACCCCAAACTGACCAGAAAAGAAAACCCTTTAACCGATAAGCGGACAAATTTTTATTTATTCCAGATTAATTCTGGAAGTTTCGGAATAATAAACATTCATTGTCTGTAGAAACGAAACCAATTATAAAAAAAATCCAATTTCATCTGCCCCGGATTTCTCTGCCCAAATTATCACTTCATAAAATAAACCGGTTCCCGGTTAGTCTTCCCGAGCTGAAGATCGGAAATATCACCAGTAAACTCCCCATTGTTCAGGGAGGAATGGCAGTATGCATTTCTTTGTCGAACCTGGCTTCCGCGGTTTCACGGGAGGGAGGTATCGGTGTGATTGCGGCCACCGCCATCGGAATGCTGGAGCCCGACTATTTTAAAAATGGGGCGCAGGCCAACCAGCGCGCACTCCGAAAGGAAATCCGCCTGGCGCGTCAAAAAGGTGCACAAATACTCGGTGTGAACATCATGGTCGCCGCCAGTGATTTTGACAGACTTTTAAAAGTGTCTATCGAGGAAAAAGTTGATATTATCTTTCTCGGGGCCGGCCTTCCCATTAAGGGGATCCCGGTTCAGGAAATAAGAGATGCCGGTGTAAAAATCGTTCCCATCGTAAGCTCGGCCAGAGCCGCCCGTTTGATCTTCAGTCACTGGCAGAAACACCATCGGGATATTCCCGACGGCGTCGTGGTCGAAGGGCCTCTGGCAGGTGGGCATCTGGGTTTCCGGTTCGAGCAAATCGATGATCCGGCATTCTCACTGGAAAGAATTATCCCCCGAGTTACAGAGGAGATGCGCGATTTTGAAAAGCAAAGCGGGCGGCAGCTTCCGGTCGTGGCTGCCGGAGGGATTTTTTCCGGTAAAGATATATACCGATTTTTTCAACTGGGAGCAAATGCCGTTCAATTGGGTACCCGTTTTGTGGCCACCCACGAATGCGATGCTGATCAACGGTTCAAAGAATCGTTTGTTAAATCCAACAAGAAGGACCTGATGATTATCAAAAGCCCGGTCGGTCTGCCGGGAAGGGCGTTGAGAAGCCCTTTCCTCAAGCGGCTTGAAACCGGCAAATCCCCGGCGTTCGGTTGCCCCTGGCAGTGTCTGGCCAGCTGCAATGCAGCCAAAGCCAACTATTGTATTTCCATGGCCCTGTATCACGCCCGCAAGGGTAACTTACAGAAGGGATTTGCATTTGCCGGTGCCAATGCATACAAGGTGAAACAGATGCTGTCTGTCGGGGAATTGATATCACAGTTAAAACAGGAATTTACCGATAGCATTGAATCGGGTATATTCAGCCTGAGCAAAGAATATAATAAAGCCCTGAAGCAATTCAGATTCAAAAAAAAGGAATACCAGGAAAAGCTCAGGGTCATAAAAAAAGAGTACCGGAAAAAACTGAGACAGAAGCATGATAGCCTACTGGATGATTACCAGCGGACCTTGACCCGGATAGAAAATTTAAAGACTGATTATCTGAAATATGTTGAAAAGTTGAGAGAAATCGCGGTGCAGATGGATGAAATAATAAAGGGCAATCAAGCCATTCCATTATCAACAAGGAGTCAATTATAAATTGGGAAAATCAAACCGAGGCTTCAAAGCCGAAAAAAGAAGAAAAGAATTGAAACGTCAAAAAAAACAAGAGTTAAAAAGAAAAAAGAAACTGGAAAAAATCACTGATCAACAGGATGATCAAAAAAATGATCAGAATGATTCCTTTTAAAATTTAAAGGTTTGAACTAAAAAAGAAAGGAGCCCTTTATACCTTTTATTTGAGATATACGGGCTCCTTTTTACGGGTTAATAAGGCGTTTATACCTTCACCACGTTGGTTGCCTGATCGCCCTTCGGACCTTTTTTGATTTCGAATTCTACTTCCTGGTCTTCTTCCAGGGAACGGAAACCATCACTCTTGATCTCAGAGTAGTGAACAAACACATCGGTCCCATCTTCGGATTCAATAAATCCAAAACCTTTACGGCGGTCAAACCATTTGACTTTACCTCTTGGCATAATCAACTGCCTCCTTTTTAAAATCCATAGTAAATAAAAGAAGAATTGATTCAACCTAAGGTAAAGAAATTACCTGGAAATACAAATTCTATCCTTATTTACTAAAGATGGATTTTATCATGAATTCAAGCGGTTGTCAATAATTTTGCAAATTTGGCTGCTCCAACAAATCCCGGCAGGCCCCCATCTCCCTGGATTTTGATTTCCGTTCCGGAAAGAAAATCGGAATTCACCCGGCCTTTCAGTTCAGCCATTGCCGGTTCAAATAAAATATTACCCGCCCTTGCCACTCCGCCACCAATGGAAATGACAGCCGGATTTAAAATATTAATAACCGTGGTCAAAAAAATTCCCAGGTAATATCCGGCACGGTGAAAACATTTTATCGCATTCCCGTCTCCCCCTTGGGCTTTTTTAAAAATATCAAGGGCTGAATCCATTTTTATCGCGGTCAGTTCCCAATAACCGCGGATGATTCCGGTTGCGGTGCTTTCGGTTTCCACACAGCCTCGGCTCCCGCAGCCGCAACCTCTTCCCCGGGGATTGACAACCACATGCCCCAATTCCCCGGCAAAACCGCCTTCACCCCGCCATATTTTTCCATCCAGGATGATGCCTCCGCCGAGGCCCGTGCCCAGGGTGACATGAACAAAACTATCCGGGCGGGGATCCTTTAAATTCAGATATTCTCCCCAGGCGCTGAGATTGGCATCATTTTCCAAAAAAATAGGAAGCCGGATTTTCTCCCGGACAATATCACGGAAGCAGACGCCATTTAAAAAAGGCATATTGGGAGACTTGACAATGCATGAATCGCTTTTCCGAATAAAACCCGCTATTCCGATTCCCGCCGCCTTAATTTCGAATGTTTCTTGATAATCCTGCACGATACCCACAATCTGGTCCCGTAAAGTCCCCAGAAATTTTGCGGTTGGCTTCGTTTCTCCCCGGAGAATTACTCCCGCATCATTTATGGCACCATACTTGATAAAAGTGCCGCCGAGATCAATTCCCAGGAAAATCCTATCCATATTATAATTATAATATAATTTTAAATTTTGGGATATGCCGGTATAGCGAAAGTACCCGGCAATAATTCAAAAAAAAGCCCGGATTTTCCGTCTAGCGGAAAATCCGGACCTGGTTTATTCGTGGTTGGTATTATTTTCTGACAACGTTGGTTGCCTGGTCGCCTTTGGGGCCTTTCTTGATCTGAAATTCAACTTCTTCGGCTTCATTCAGGGTGTTGTAGCCATTGCCCTGAATTTCAGAATAGTGGACGAAAACATCTTTTCCATCTTCGGTTTCGATGAAGCCGTAGCCTTTCTGGGAATTAAACCACTTTACTTTACCTTTTGGCATAATCAATTTCCTCCTTTTAAAATTTTAATAAATAATGGATGAATTGATTAAACCCGGGGTAAATTGAATTACAAGGAATAATGCTTTCTCTCCCTTATTTATTGAAATTCTATATTAACACTTTTTTTTTCCGTTGTCAAGAAAAACCCCCCTTTTTGAAATTTTTCCTGATTCCGGCTGGCAGCCGACTAACCTGAAAATCAGAACTGAATCCCTCCGCGGCTGACCAGTATAGCAACACCAACACTGGCCGCTAGCATCAGCAGATAAAAAAGAATTTCACCCAGGGGAAATTTTTCCCGGCGCTCCCGGTGAACAAAGAAACGGAAAAAGGCTCCGGTCGTGTATATGACCACGGCAGCGGCCACATATTTAAACATGGCATAAAAAACCAGAACCAAAAAGATCAGGCTGATGGCCGCATAGATTATCGGTCTCCGCAATTTTTGCCGCAACGCCTGTCTAATCCCCAGGACTGAAGAAAGCCCATAGGGCAGAAGGATACAGGCCACCGTGAGGCTGATGGCCGCAAAATAAAGGTTCTGAAGCAATGGGGCGTTCCCGTGAGCGGTTATGTCTCCGGTAGCGGAAAAAATATATAGGAGAAGTAACAGAACCTGGGTAATAACAGTGGTAACGATCAAGGAAAAAAACGGGGTGGCTCTCCGGTTGGTTTTTAAAAATTGCCGGGGGAAAGAACCACCCTTTACCGCCGAGATATAAGGCGTTTCGGCTGTCAATATCAGCCAGGAAAGGAATGCCCCCATTACCGAGAAGAGAAATCCGAAATTCAGGAAATGTCTGCCAAATCCGCCGATGGCATAACCCAGAACCGCTCCCAACGGACTCGATGCGTTAACGATTTCCCGGGCTGGCGCCACCCCCATGGTGAGTGTCGATACCAACACATAGATGACCAGCGTCAAAATAAAACCGATCAACGTAACCCGACCCACATCACGGCTGTGCATGGCTTTTCCCGAAATCACAACTGCCGATTCGATTCCCAGGAAAGCAAATACCATCACCCCGAAACTTCCGCTGATCTGCTGCCAAAAATCAATATTCTCGCCGGTTCCGTTTAGGATAACCGAAAACGGATTTCCCATCATTGACGGTTTAAACATGAACAGGGTCACCACAATCACAAAAATAAGGGGAGTAATCTTCAGGATGGTGATAAACACATTGGTAAGACCCGCGGTTCTGATGCCTGACAGGATTAGAATGGTGTATCCCCACAAGAGGGCTGTCGCCAGACCAAAGGCAGCCCATTTGTTTGAGGCCAGAACCGGGAAATATTCGCTGAGAATTTTCGGTATGGCAAACAGGTAGGCCAGGTTGGTTAAAAAACTGCTCCACCAGTACCCGTAAGCCGAGTTGAATCCCACAAATTCTCCGGCAACCTCATGAGCATAGGTATAAATTCCGCCTTCCAGTTCAGGCCGCACCCTGGCCAGATACTGAAATATTTTCACCATGGCGAAAATCCCCAGGCCGGTAATTATCCAGGCGATTGCAATCCAGCCGGGATTGGCCTTGTTTCCCAAATCAGCCGGTGAATTAAAAATACCGGCTCCCACAACCGATCCCACCACCAGAGCCAGGAGTGGCAGAAAACCAAGAACTTTCAAATTTGTTTTTTCCATATTCTATATCCTTTCAACACTTTCTCATCGCCGCCGGCACTATCGGGGGATATAAATTAACATTTCCAGATAGAACAAATACCATCGTGCCGGGGTCGGCAAAAATACAATATCAATCAACCGGAATAAAATCAAGTGCCGGCAAACATCATCGAACAATTGCATATTGATTCACTGAGGCATGATTTTTAAAATATAGCCCAAAGGCTTTTCAACGGCTTCCAAAAATTGAAAAACCAATTATTCTGGACATCGGTTGCGGCAATGGGATACCGACTCTGTAACTTTCGAATCTGTGCAATGGCTGTATTGTTGGAATCAATATTGACCGGATTAATAAAAATATTTAATTTCAGACCCTTGACTTCTTTGTTTTTATCGTTTATCATATTGGCGAACAATTGACGAACAGGAGAAAACCATGAAAAAAAAGATTATATTGATTTCAACATTGCTTATCGGTCTGTTATCAATTGCTTTATTTACGGCCGAACCAGCCATTCAGGTAACCGAAAAACCGGCATTTGAATATGCCTACATGTCATTTAGCGGTTCTTTTAAAACCATGCCCGAAAAAATCATGCTCTTCATCGGTGAATTCTTCAAACAGGGTTTGCTACCACAGGGAGCATTACTGGCAGTTTATTACAATTCACCTGACGAGGTTGCCGAAAATGATTTGAAATGGGGCATCGGCTTTCCGGTTTCCAGCGGAACTGCGCCAGGCAATCCGCTTCAATTGGGAACCTATGAAAAGAAAACCGTGGTGGAGGTCCTTCACAAAGGAAGTTATGACCGGCTGCCGGAAATTTATCAGAAACTGGGCAACTATATCATGGAAAAAGGATTTACCATCGTCCTCCCCACTTTCGAATTCTACCTGAACAGCCCGCAGCAGGTCAAACCCGAAGAACTTCTGACCCGGATAGAAATCCCGGTCAAGAAAAAATAAAATATTTTTTATCCGGCAAAAAATCTTTTTCCAATATATTATTGATTAACAATATTCCACTTGTGAATTATTTATTTTCCTGATATTTTTCATATTCATAAATTGAATCCAGAACAAAACAAATCAGGCGAAACTCCTTTTCTAAAAAAAATCTTCCGTATAGGACCGCTTGTCGAAGGGACGGACCGGCAGTTAGACATCTGGACCAATGTGTTATATAATAAAATTTGCAGGCAGGCCACAGTCCAAACATTTGCATGAAAAGCAATCGCTTTAATCCAATAAATAGCCGGGGGGAAACATGGATTTCCAAACCATAATCTATCAGCAAGAGGGGAAGGCAGGAATCATCAGGCTTAACCGGCCCAAGCGCATGAATGCGGTTAATGAAACCATGTACCGGGAAATTCAGGATGTCTTATCAATTGCCCGGTCCGATGAGAATATCCGGGTTCTCCTGATCACCGGCTCTGTTAATACAAAAGGCACTGAATATAAACAAGCTTTTTGTGCCGGTGCAGATTTGAAGGAACATGCTTCTGGCAGTCGGAATCAGGCTGGGAAGAAGAGGTATATAAAACTTGCCCACGACACCACCCGCCGGGTATTTGAATTTCCCAA
>CAZOWT010000077.1:10437-12518 GCA_964583345.1 uncultured Clostridia bacterium | reverse complement strand
ACATTGATGATCACCATCACCAGGAAAACAATTATAAACAGAATGTTTTGCAGGACAGTGTTGCGGTAATCGCCCGCTTCCCGTTTGTTGAGCAGATAAAAAATAAAAATGGCGACAACCGGCAACAACAGGGCATTGGTTACCTGGGCCAGAACAATCAGTTCCAGGGGTTTAATGGTGGTGAGGCTGACCAGAACCCCGAAGACAATAACACCGGAGAATACCAGGGAAAAACGCCGGTCTTTTTCTTGCCATCCGAATAATCCGGCAGCCGTCCAGGCCGCTGCATAGGGAGCGGTTATGGCAGACGACAGACCGGCTGAAAAGAACCCGATACCAAAAAGTACCCGGGCCATATCTCCGAACAGCGGCTTGAGCTGCAGGGAAAGATCCACCGGACTGCCAATCGGGATATCTTTGAAAAAATAAGCCACCGAAGCCGTCACCACCACGGCTGCGGTTATCACCCCCCCGAGTCCGATCGACAGAAATGCATCCACTCTCATCTGAGGAATATCGCTTTCACGTTTCCATTTCTTCAACACACTGGCCGAATGCAAAAAGAGGTTATAGGGAACAACCGTGGTGCCGAGCAGGGCCATCACCAGGAGAACCGATCCATCCGGTATCCGGGGGATGAATCCGCCGAGGACATCAACCAGCCTGGGCTTTACAATCAGGGCCGAAAAGAAAAAGCTCAAGCCCATGATCACCACCAGCGTTATCAGCAGCCTCTCCATGATCCGGTAATTTTTCCACAACAGCAGCATCAAGGCCATGAGGCTGATTAAAACCGCCCAAACCCGCATGTTTATTCCGGTCAGGATGTTCAGCCCCAGACTGCCGCCCACGATATTACCGGCTTCATACGCCGCACAACCGACCACGATGGCCAGAAAGCCCAGAATCTGAAAAAAAATTCTCAATCCCTTTCTGCGGGTGAACTTGACCAGTGCGCTGGCAATATCGGTCTGGGTCGACAATGAAAACCTTCCCACCATCTCCTGCAGGACGATCGCCGAAAAAGTGGCGATTACCACCACCCAGATCAATTGAAATCCGTAACGGGCCCCGGCCAGGGTAGCCGAGGTTACCGTGCCCGGGCCGATGAATGCAGCAGTCACCAGGAAGCCGGGCCCGAATCTATTTTTTTTCCCCATAGCCCCCGCCTCCCGGTGTTTTCAGAATAATACAATCCCCGGAAATAATCTCTATATTGGTCTTGGAATTCAGCTTTTTTCTTCTATTATTCCTTATTAAAATGTTCTGCCCCCGGGCCCCGGGAAATCCTCCCTGAAGTCCGTAGGGAGATTTTTTTCTCCTTTCCGATAATATACTTGCCTGGCCATCGGCCAGGAACCGGTAGGCTCTTACCAATCCGTCCCCGCCATTGAATTTCCCCTGTCCGCCGGAATGTTTTCTGATGGCATATTTTTCGATCCGAACCGGGAAATCACGTTCCATGGCCTCAACCGGCGTATTCAATGAGTTGGTCATGTGCGAATGCACAGCGGATGCCCCGGGAAAGGAAGGCCCGGCCCCGGTCCCTCCGCCCAGGGTTTCGTAATAGGTCATTCCCCCGGCACCGAAGGAAATGTTATTCATCGTGCCCTGGGAAGCCGCGGGAATCCGTTGGGGAAGAGCCCGGGCCAGCGCTCCCAGCAAAACATCCACTATTCTCTGGGAAGTCTCGACATTCCCGGCCGCCAGACCGGCCGGCTTGGACGCATTGACCAGGCTGTCTTCGGGTACAATCAGATCAACGGCGTTCATCAATCCCGAGTTGATCGGGACATCCTCACCCAGCAATGTGGTCAGCACATAAAGAACAGAAGAATAGGTTACGGCTTTACTGGTGTTTATCCCACCCCTGACCTGGCCGGAGGTCCCGGAAAAATCAATGATCATTTTATCCGACTCTACCCGGATGGAAACTTTTATGGGTATATTCTCCCGGTCAAAGCCATCATCATCCATGACATCTTCAAAGACATAACAACCATCGGGAATTTCCCGGATGAAAGATTTAAAAATTCTTTTTGCGTATTCGATAAGGAAATTGGAATAGGTTTCAATGGTTT
>CAZOWT010000077.1:0-10337 GCA_964583345.1 uncultured Clostridia bacterium | reverse complement strand
CCCCCCACATCGCTGTGGTGAGCCCGGTTGGCCGCAAAAAAAACAATTTTGTTTTTAAAAAAAACCGGCGCAATCAAGGTGATATCCGGCAGGTGGGTTCCTCCCTGGAAAGGATCATTCAGAATGACCATATCGCCAGGTTCAAAATCAATCTCGGCCAGGGTCATCTGCACCGAAAGCGGCATGGCGCCCAGATGAACCGGAATATGGGTGCCGAAGGCAAAACTTTCTCCGGATGAGGTGAACAGGGCACAGGAAAAATCTTTTCGTTCCTTGATATTCGGCGAAAAAGCGGAATATTGAAGGATTTTTCCCATTTCATCGGAAATCGAATGGAAAATGTTTTTAAAAATGGTGATTTGAATGGCATCCATGGTTCATCGGCCCGCAGTTTTCTTTCTGGTCAGGCTCAGATTCGAATACTCATCCACGCTAGCGGAAAAATGACGGTCGATCACCACCGTGGAATGATCTGAAACCACCAGTGCCGGAACCCGAAGCCGGGATCCGGGAAAAAGATCCTTTCTCTGATAAACAAAAAAATCCTGAAAAACCCGGTTATAATATATTTTCCTTTTTTCCAGGAATCCGGGATTTCCCGAGCGTATTTTCGCTTTTGTTATCCTGATTTTCGGATTGACACCCACGGCCAACGCCCTAAGATTCACCACCTCGCAATCCCGGTCTTCCAACCTGTATGAATAAAGCGTCTGGTGCCGGACATGGAAAGCCCGGATAAAATTCTTCTGAAAGGGAATGGTCAATTCAAAAGATTGGCCTTTGTACCGGATATCCACCTCTCTTTTTATCAGGGATCTTCCGGCGTTGAAACCATCCTCCCGGAGCACCTTGGTGGCTTCATTGATCATCCCGGCATAAATTTTTTTCATCACTTCTTCGATTCCCGGGGAATATCCTTTCAAGAAAGATCTTGAAAAATCCTTCTGGTAATCAGCCACCAGCATCCCCAGGGCGGAAAAAACACCCTGAAAAGGCGGAATTAGAATGTGTTTTATTCCCAATCTGTCCGCCAGGAGGGTGGAAACCATGGCCCCCGCTCCTCCAAAGGGAAGCAGGGTATAGAAACGGGGGTCTTCTCCTTTTTCCAGGGTAACCGCACGCAGGGCCTTTTCCATCGATGATACCGAAATATCAATGATTCCTTCGGCGGTCTCATGAATGCTTTTCCCGATTTTTCCGGCGATTTTCCGAATGACGTCCGTACTCCGCTCGGGATAAATTTTCATATGACCGCCCAGAAATAATTCGGGATGAATAAGTCCGTTAACCACCCAGGCATCGGTCACGGTCGGGAGCCGGGATCTTCCATAGCAGGCCGGGCCCGGATCGGCGCCGGCGCTGTCCGGACCCACCTGGAGCACCCCGCCCCGGTCAACTCTGGCAATGGAACCGCCTCCGGCGCCCACGGTAACGATGTCAATCACCGGAATTCGCAGGGGGAGATTCTCAAGATATGCATCCCGGGTCAGCGAAAGATTACCCTCCTTTATCAAGGAAACATCGGTAGAAGTCCCGCCCATATCCAGGGTAATGATATTTTTTATTTTTTTTAAATCTGAAAAGCGTTTGGCCGCAATCACACCGCCGGCCGGTCCCGAGGTAATGGTTCTCACCGGTTCCCGGGAAATACGCTCAGGAGACAGGACACCTCCGTTGGCTTGCATGACCGCCAATCTGTTTTCACCCAATTTCGACCTGAGGTCCCCGATATACTTTGCTATAACCGGTTTCAGCGAGGAATTCAACATGGTTACCACCGCCCGTTCATATTCCCGGTATTCCGGCATGATTTCCGATGAAGCGGTCACCTGGAATCCGGCCTCCCGCAAAATTCGGGCAGCCCGAATTTCATTGAGGGGATTCCGGTAGGAATGCAGAAAAAGCAGCCCGATACCCTCTATTTTTTTGCGTTTCAGCTTTTCAGCCAGGCTGAGGATTTCTGAATCCCGGACCTCTTTCAGGACCGTGCCGTCGGCCAGCGTTCTTTCATCTATTCCGAAGCAGCATGAAAGCGGGACAAAATGAAAAGGCTTCCTGACCTGCAGAGAAAACAGGTTTATCCGGTTCTGGCGGCCGATGAACAACAAATGTTCGAAACCCCTGGTGCAGAGGAATGCGCCCCTGGCCAGTTTTTTCTGAAGAAAGGCATTGGTTCCGACCGTGGTGCCGTGGACCATTTCGAAAACACCTGGTCCCAGCATGGCCAGACCCTGTTCGATTGAAACCGAGGGGTTACGGGGTGTGGAAGGCAGTTTAACGGAATGGAGTTTCTTCCCGTCAAAAGCGACAAAATCGGTGAATGTACCACCGGTATCCACGCCAATTCTCAACATGTTTTCCTTACTTATTGAAATTTAAAATATTCTAATAGAAATCAATATTCAAGTCAATTTATTCCGGCGATGGTTGTATTGAACCGACTTCAGATTTAAAATTTTTGTCTCAGCAAAAAACCAGCTGAAGAAAAAATCATGTGGTCGTCATAAATATCAGGTTTCAGTATTCATCCAGGTGAAAAAACTCGGCGTTTTCCACCCAGTTTTCCGGCCGGGAAACCATTTCGATAATATGATGGAGGAGAAGAAAATGTTTTTTCTCTTCATCGGCAAGTTTTCCGAACAACATTTTTTCTCCGCTATCGGCCACTTCTTCCCTCTTCTGACGATAAAAATCCTCGCTCTTACGCTCCAGTTCCTGGGCCTTTCGATAGAAATCCACCTGATTCGCGTCCGTCTTTAATCCCTCACCCGATTCTTTCATTTGGACAAAAATATTTTTGGCGTCCTTCAGAACCCGGGTTTCGGCCATGGACAGGTCTCCGGCGGCCTTCATCTTTTTTATAATCTGGGTATGTTTGTTTTCATCGTCTGCCAGCATATTCAGAATTTTCTGCAGGCCCACATCAGGCGTTTTCAAAGCCAGCTCCCGATAGTAAGCTTCACCCTCTTTTTCCATATCAATGGCAAAATTATAAATATTCATGCGTTTCCCTCCCAAATTTCAGTTTCATCTTAAGTCATTGGCAATTAAAAGTCAAAATCCCAGAATTGTGGGATGTCACCACTTCTTGGCCATTTTTTTATAAATTTCCAGGCCGGCTTCCCGGGTATCAAACTCACCATCCAGCTGCAAGTCATACAGATTCTTTAATATTTCACCCATTTTTTCTCCGGCCGGAACACCCAGTTCCAACAGGTCTCTTCCTTGAATCAAGGGTTTGATGGTTTCCTGGCTGATATTCAATTCTTTCTTTTGCTTTAAAAACCAGGCGGAGACCCGATCAAGCCCGGAAAAAAACAGGGTCCGGCGTTTTCTGGACTGCCGGTCGGCAAAATCCAGGAGCACCAGCAAGAAATCATGGCCGCCAAGATCCCTTACCAGCCGGGAAATCGCCTTGAATCCGATTTCTTCCCGGTTTCGGTACAGTTCATAGATCCGATGATGGTATTTGACTAAATCCAGGATCACCTTTTTTAAGGGGAAATGATTGCGGGTTTCGATTTTTAACCCGGTTAAAAATGAATCCGCCAGGGCCACTCCCCGGGAATCATGAAACAAGGATGTGACCGTCATTCTTTTTCGTTTGTATTCCCAGCGGGTGGTGGAACTCTTGCCCACATCATGCAGAAGCGCAGCCAGCAACAGGGCCAGGGAATTTTCCTCATCCAGATCAAATTTCAGGCTTAATTTCCTGGCAATATCAACGGTATGCAGGGTGTGGGCCCAAACCGTGTGATGGCCGAAGCCATCTTTTTCCGGATGAAAAAGTGAGTCCTGGATGGTCAGGGTCAGGGCAAACAGGGAAGGAAATAGCTTTTCCAGTACCGATAAGCGGAAATATTCATCCAGTCCCCTGGAGGGTTTTTTTGACTCCAGAAGTACCCGGAACAATTCTTCCTGAATTCTTTCCTTGCTGAGTTCATCCAGGTCGATATTTTTCGCATGCTGATAAATATCAGGCTCAATGGAAAAATGGTGAACAGAACCGAACCGGGCACACCGCAGTATCCGCAGCGGATCATCAAAAAAAGTTTCCGGCCCGGTCATGATGATTTTCTTTTCCCTGATGGCTCTCAATCCCGAAAATGGATCGATAACTCGGTTGTCCACCAATCGAAGGGCTATGGAATTGCAGGTAAAATCCCGCCGCCTCAAATCATCTTCCAGAGGAATATGCGGACCGCTATCAATGACAAAGTTTTTATGCGAATGGGCCTGGCTGTCTTTCCTGACATCCCTCCGGGGTATGGACACATCAAAATTTCTCCCCTCCCGGGAAAATTTCACCACCGCAAAACTTTTCCCCACGGTATTGGTTTTGCCGGTGGCGGATAATTTCTTCTCGATATCCGAATATGAATGGCCAATGACCACCAGGTCAATATCCTGGTTAAAATCAATCTGATGATACAATAGATAGTCACGAATGGTCCCACCCACCAGGTAGACCTTATCCCAGAAAATTTCCACAAACATCGATTTGAGGGGAAAATCAATTTTTATTTTGCTCATGGGCCAGGAATCCGTCCAGGTATTTAAGAAATGATTTCAGCTCTTCAAACTGGTGCTCCTCAATATCATGAATGTGAAACGCCATAAAACGTCCGCCGGGTTTCCTCTCCTTGCGGACCAATTTTAATGCTTTTATATAAAAACGATTGATCGCCGTATCGATTCTGGCATCGGTTGATATCCCGTTGAGAATCATTTTTTTTAAAGAAAAATAGGGAATAACCGAAAGGCCGGAAAGCGAAATGTCGGCCACATTCGCCCGGAGTATTTTCCGGTTCTGTTTCAGGATTAAAATCACATCCAGGGATTCCGGAACTGAAATTCGGGGAACTGCTCTCAAATCTTTTTGAGAGAGATTGTGTCCGTTTCTGAAAGCCCTGAACCGCCTTACGGTTTCTTTTTTTTTTCGCCTTTCATGGAAAAAAAAGGCGATCACCATGGCTATAAGCAGAACGGCAAGAAAGACCGAAAAAACCACAACCCCGTCTAATTTTTCCATTTTACCCGGTTTCCAATTGAAAATGATAAAGTTTTTTTAAAGAACTGTCAAACCCGAATCTTGATTTGCCGGAAAATGAAAATTTTTTTTGACCGCATTATTTACACCCGAAAAGAATCTGCCGGTTGCCATTTGGTAAAAAAAAATGTATAGTTAAATATGGCCATTCAATTTTATTCACACGGTGCCTGCCGGGAAGTCACCGGATCCAAACATTTTATCCGGACTGCTGAAGGTATCATCCAGATTGACAGCGGCATGTTTCAGGGGAGCAGAAAGCAGGCCTATCAAAAAAACAGCCAGCTTTCTTTTTCACCCGCTGAAGTCAGGGCAATTCTGCTGACCCATGCCCACTTCGATCATTCCGGAGCGCTTCCGATCATGATAAAAAACGGTTTTTCGGGAGAAATTTTTTCCACATCAGCAACCCGGGATATCGCCGATATTATCCTCCTGGACAGCGCCCATATCCAAAAAAAGGATTATGAATACCTGCGGGAGAAAATAAAAAAATATCCGGAACGAGAATTAAACCTTTATGAACCGCTCTATGACATGGATGAAGTCATGAACACCATGCAAAATTTCATGACGGTGGATATCCACAGGCGGTTTTTCCCCATGCCCGGCGTGAGGGCCGAATTTTTTGACGCCGGCCATATTCTGGGATCGGCGACCATCTACCTGGAAATCAATGGAAACCTGAAAGTCGGATTTTCCGGAGACCTGGGCCGCAAGAACCTGCCCATCATAAGGGACCCCGAAACAATGCCGGACCTGGATTACCTGATTCTTGAAGGCACCTACGGCGACCGGAGGCACAAAACCATGGGCGTAGGCCAGGATGAACTGATTGAAATTTTCCGCCTGGCAACCGAAAGAAAGGGGAAAATAATCATTCCCGCCTTTACCATCGAAAGAACCCAGGAATTGATTTATATTATCCATCTCCTGCAGAAAAACGATCGGGTCCCCGATATTCCGATATTTATCGATTCTCCCATGGCGGTCAACGCCACCTCTATCTTTGCCGCCCATACAGAATGCTTTGATTCAGAAACATTCAAACAATTCATTTCCCTGGATATCAATCCTTTTGGTTTTGACACCATCAAATACATCACGTCGACCCGGGAATCCATCGCCCTGAATTCGTTGAAGGGGCCAGCCATCATCATTTCAGCCAGCGGAATGGCTGAAAACGGCAGAATTCTGCATCACCTGAAGAACAACATCGAGGATCCGGCCAACATCATCGCCATTGTGGGATTTATGGCGGAAAATACCCTGGGGCGCAGACTGGTCGAAAAGGATCCGGAAGTTAAAATATTCGGGAAAATGTATCAGGTAAACGCCGAAGTCCGGGTTTTGAATTCTTTTTCCAGCCATGCCGATTATCAGGAGATCATGGACTGGGTATCCGGTTATGACCTGAAAAGACTGAAGAAAATATTCCTGGTGCACGGCGAAGCCAAGGCACTGGAAAGTCTGAAGCCCAGATTGCTGTCCATCGGTGTAAACGATGTTGAAATCGCCGAGTATGGCCAGATATACGAATTGACTGGCTGAAAATCACACCCGCCCGGGAAAACCGGCCTATCAACCCGAAACCCAAGCCAATGGGGATGAGAACGGATACTTGATATTTCTGAATTATTATAATATATTATATGTGATTGTTTCAGGAGATGTGAAATGAATATTGATGATCTCTTAAAAATATCCGTGGAACGGGGGGCCTCTGATTTGCACCTCAAGGTCGGTAATCATCCGGTGCTGAGGATAGACGGGAAACTCAATCCGCTGGTAGAACTGAAGCGGCTCATGCAGGAAGACACGATCGCCATGGCGTTTTCCATCATGAATCCCGAACAGAAAGAAAAATTCAAGAGAGACCATGAAATCGATATGGCCCACAGCGTGCCGGGACTCGGCCGCTTCAGATGCAACGTTTTTCACCAGCGCGGGGCTATGGGGATGGTGTTGAGGGTCATTCCCACCCAGGTCAAAAGCATAGCCGATCTCAACCTGCCTCTGGTCCTGGAAAACATTGCAGATGAAAGACGGGGAATGGTTCTGGTAACCGGGACCACCGGCAGCGGCAAATCGACCAGCCTGGCAGCCATGATCGACCATATCAACACCCACCGGATCGAACATATCGTAACCATCGAAGATCCCATCGAATATCTCCACCGGGACAAAAAGAGTATCGTCAATCAGCGTGAAGTGGGTCAGGATACCAATAATTTTTCAACCGCACTCAGAAGCGCATTGCGCGAGGATCCGGATGTTATCCTGGTCGGAGAAATGCGGGATCTGGAAACCATTGAAACCGCACTTCTAGCCGCTGAAACCGGCCACATGCTCCTTTCCACCCTGCACACCCTGGATGCTCCGGAAACCATCAATCGAATCATCTCCATGTTCCCGCCGCACCATCAGAAACAGATTCGTATCCAGCTGGCTTCGGTTCTCAAATCCATCATTTCCATGAGGCTGATTCCCAGATCCGATTCAAAAGGAAGGGTACCGGCAGTGGAAATCCTGGTTAATACCCCATTTATTCAGGACTGCATCAGTGTGCCGGAAAAGACAAAACTGATCCGGGAAGCCATTGCCCAGGGTGTATCGCAGTATGGCATGCAAACATTTGACCAATCGCTGTACTTCCTCTTTGAAAAAGGATTTATCAGTTACGAAGAAGCCCTGAAATGGGCCTCAAATCCAGATGAATTCAAACTTAAAAAGATCGGTATCCAATCAACTAAGGATATGTCACAGGAAGAAATCGAAAAAAGAATGTCTGACATCGGTATACAGGACAAACCGGGGAAAACCCTGGATGATGACATTGAGGATCATAACCTGCTGGAAATTGACAATTTATGAGAAATTCAGAAATCAGACATACTTTTTTTGAATATTTCAATAAAAAAAAGCATTACCGGGTGCTGTCTTCTCCTCTGGTCCCGGCCAAGGATCCCAGTATTCTGTTTACCAACGCCGGCATGAATCAATTCAAGGATGTTTTCCTGGGACTGGAGAAGCGGGAATACAACCGGGCCGTCAGTATCCAGAAATGCATGAGGGTTTCCGGTAAACACAATGATTTTAATGAGGTGGGGAAAACCCAGTATCATCATACTTTTTTTGAGATGCTGGGCAATTTCTCTTTCGGCAATTATTTTAAAGAGGAAGCCATTCAATTTGCCTGGGAATTGCTCACCCAATATTACCACTTTGATCCCGAAAAGCTCTGGGTATCAGTCTTTGAAAAAGACGATGAGGCAGCTGTGATCTGGGAGAAAAAAATCGGAGTACCGGAATCCAAAATCATCAGGCTTGATGAAAAAGACAATTTCTGGCAGATGGGAGAAACCGGGCCCTGCGGACCTTGTTCGGAAATTCATTTTGATAAGGGAGAAGCCTTTGGACCGGCAAATCTGGAGAAAAACAGCAGCCGGTTCGTGGAAATCTGGAACCTGGTCTTCATGCAGTACAACCGTGACAGCCAGGGGAATTTGAATCCCCTGAAATCCCCCTCCATCGATACCGGAATGGGAATGGAAAGACTGGCGTCACTGCTGCAGGGGTTGGACAGCAATTACCAGACCGATCTGTTCCGCCCCATCATTGATTTTACTGGCCGGCTGGCCGAAATTGATCCAGCCCATCCAGGGCATCAGATTGATTTTAATGTGATTGCCGACCATGTCAGAGCCCTTTCATTTTTGATTTCCGATGGCGTTCTGCCTGCAAACGACGGCCGGGGGTATGTGCTGAGAAGATTGTTGAGGCGGGCCTCCAAACATGGCAAATCCCTGGGATTTGAAAAGGCCTTTTTATTCAAAATATCCGATGCCGTAGTCGAGATCATGAAGGAATTTTACCCGGAACTGGAATACAACAGAAAATTTATCTCCGAAGTCATATTTTCCGAGGAAGAAAAATTTATCCGAACCCTGTCAAACGGGCTTAAAAAATTCGAGGAAATCCTGGAAAAAGCGGCCGAAAAAAAACCGAGAATACTCGCCGGAAAAGAATTGTTCAAGCTCTCGGATACTTATGGTTTCCCCCTTGACTTTGCCGTTGACCTGGCAGCGGAAAGGGATATCTCCATCGATTTTGCCGGCTATCATGACCAGCTGGACATGCAAAGAAAAAAATCCAGAACCGATTTGAAACAGAAGAGAAAAATAAGCAAAACCTTCGAAAATATTGAAGGATTGCGAACGGAATTTATCGGATATGACCGGCTGGACCATGAAGCCAAACTGCTGGCCATCTTTGCCCCGGAAAACAGGCAGCATGTTCATAAAAAACTGGCGTCGGCCATAAAAGATCGGGAACCTGAAGTTGAATTGATTCTGGTATTTGACCAAACCCCTTTTTACCCCGAAGCCGGAGGTCAAATCGGAGATTCCGGAAACGGGAAGAATGAGTCCACCTATTTTGAAATAACCGATACCCAGAAGACCGGTAAAGGCATCATCATCCATCTTTGCCGGTTGAAGAAAGGGAAGTTGGATCCCGGTGACCGATTCATGCTTTCGGTCGATCAAAAAAAACGGCAGAACACCGCGGTACACCATTCGGCTACCCACCTGCTGCATTATGCACTGAGAGAGGTTCTGGGCCTGCATGTCAAACAGGCCGGGTCCTATGTTGGGCCTGACAAACTGAGATTTGACTTCACCCACTTCAAACCGGTTTCCCAGGCGGAAATAAAAAGAATCGAAGAAATCGTGAATGCAAAAGTGAGGGAGAACCTGGAAACCCAACCCGAAGAAATGGGATACGAGAATGCTATCCAAGAAGGAGCCATCGCCCTCTTTCAGGAAAAATATTCTGACCGGGTCAGGGTGATTTCCATGGGCGATGTCTCAAAGGAGTTATGCGGCGGCACCCATATCCACCACAGCGGAGAAATAGGCCTGCTTAAAATCATTTCCGAATCCTCCATTTCTTCGGGAATCAGGCGAATCGAGGCGGTTGCCGGTGAAAACGCCTTCCGGCATATGCAGGAGAGCATCACCCTGCTGAATAAGATCCAAAACTATTTTAACCAGAGTCAGGATACACTCTATCACTTTCTGGTTCAACTGGATGCAAAATTGAAAGAAAAAGAAAAACAACTTAAAGCCATTGAAAAAGCCGATGAAACCTCCGATTTCACAAAAATTGCCGGCCAGGCGGTATCCCTGAATCATGTCAAAACGGTGATTGAATATATGGACGACTTCAAGCTGCCCCAGCTCAGGACACTGGCAGATGAAATAAAAAACCGGAACCAGGGTATCTC
>CAZOWT010000076.1:0-12578 GCA_964583345.1 uncultured Clostridia bacterium | reverse complement strand
CATCCCAATGGACAGGGAAGTGATCCACGTGCTGACCCAGGAATTTATCGTGGACTCCCAGGAAGATATTAAAAATCCCAAGGGGATGATCGGAAATAACCTCGACGTTTATATCCATATCGTCACCGCTTCCAAAACGGCGATTAAAAATCTGTTGATGTGCCTGAAGAAAGCCAAAATTGATGTGATTTCGGTTGTTTTATCCCACATTGCCACAGCCGAGGCCGTACTGACCTATGATGAGAAGGAACTGGGGGTGGCGCTCATTGATATCGGGGGAGGGACCACCGATATTGCTGTTTTTGACAAGGGGGCACTTTGTTATGCCTCCACCATCGGCGTCGGCGGCTACAATTTTACCAATGACCTGGCCATCGGTACCCGGACGCCGATTGATAAAGCCGAACAGATCAAGAGAAAATATGGCTGCGGCATAGACCCCAATCTGAAAAACCAGAATATCGAAATTCCCAGTGTGGGGGGAAAACGCAAACGGCTGATTTCGGTTTCTTTATTGTCTGATATATTGAGACCCCGGGCCGAAGAAATTTTTGAGATGGTAAAAAACAAAATCGAAGCCGAGGGCCTGGAGGATAAAATCAACGCCGGAATCGTGGTAACCGGAGGCTCGGCCGTACTGGACGGGCTGCTTGAGGTGGCGGATGAAATTTTTGCCGCTCCGATCCGTATCGGGAATCCCTTCGGTGCAGGCGGTTTGATCGATAAAGTCAACACACCTGATTTTTCGACCTCGGTTGGGTTGCTGAAATACGGCCTACTGGATCTCAAGGACCGAGGCATGATCAAAAACCAGCCCAAAGGTGTGATTTATAAAATAAAAGAGTGGTTCGGATTTTAGGAGGTAAACATGAAGGGAGACATCAAGATAACCTATGCCAAAGCCAAAAAACGGGGAGCGGTGTTAAAGGTGCTGGGAATCGGCGGTGCCGGCGGAAATGCGATTAACCGGATGATTGATGAAGGCCTGGTTGGGGTGGATTTTGTGGCCATCAACACCGATATCCAGGATCTCTCCCACATCAAGGAACCGGCCATCACCATGCAGATCGGGGACAAGATAACCCGGGGGCTGGGGACCGGATCCAATGCCGAGGTGGGCATGGAAGCGGCGCTTGAAAATACCGATGCCATAATCGAAATTCTGGAGGGAACCCACATGGTTTTCATTACCGCCGGAATGGGAGGAGGCACCGGAACCGGTGCGTCACAGGTAATTGCCAACCATGCATCATCCATGGGAATTTTAACCGTGGCCGTGGTCACCCGTCCTTTCGATTTTGAGGGAGAGCAGCGGATGCAGGTTGCCGAACAGGGATTGAAAAATCTGGCCGGCAGTGTCGATGCCCTTATCGTGATTCCCAACCAGAAGCTGTTCGAACTGGAGGACGCTGATATTTCCTACAAAGAAGCCTACAAAAAGGTTGACGAAATTTTGCTCAAAGCCGTAAGGGGGATTTCAGATATCATCAATTACCCCGGATACCAGAATGTGGATTTCGCCGATGTAAGGGCTGTCATGTCGGAAAAGGGAATGACATTAATGGGAACCGGAGAGAGCAAAGGTGAAAACCGGGCGGAAGAATCCACCCGCAAAGCCCTGACTTCACCGTTACTGGATAACATTTCCATAAACGGGGCCACCGGGGTTCTGTACAACATAACCGCTTCCTCCAGCCTGAGCCTCAAAGAAATCGGCCGCATCTCCGACATCATCAAGGAAAGCGCAGCCTCGAATGCCAAAATTAAATTCGGGATTGTGGATGACGATAAGATCGGGGATATGCTTCGCGTGACCGTAATCGCCACCGGGTTCAAAAAGGGGCAGTTGCAGAAAAATGAAACCCAAAGACCGATGTTCATGCCGAAAAGCAAAACCGGGAAATTGAGTCAAAATGTTATTCCTGACGAACCGGTCGCCCGGAAAGAGGAAAATCAGGAGTTTGGTTTTAAAAAACCCGAAAACACGGTGAACCTGACAGACCTTGATTATATCAACGAAAGAAATATTCCCAGCATGGCCCAGAATCCGGAGGATTTTGATGATATTCTCGAAGTTCCTTCATTTCAGAGACCGAAAGTGACTGAAAAATGATTGAGATAACCCTGCTGATAAAAAACATCCGTGAACTGGTGAATCCGGCTAATGATGAACTGGTAAGGGGGAATGAACTCAATTCCATCCGAATCTCGGGCCAGACCTGGCTGGGGGCCAGTGGTGAGCATATTGCCTTCCTCGGCCGCGAAGAGGATTTCGCGCACAGCTGTCATTTATCGAAAGATGCTGTGGTTATTGATGGATCCAAGCTGGTTGTTTTGCCGGGTTTGGTCGATCCGCATACCCATCTTCCCTTTGCCGGAACCAGGCAGGATGAATTCAGGTTGAAACTGCAGGGCGTCAGTTATCAGAAAATTGCCGAAATGGGCGGCGGTATCAAGGGCACGGTCAAGAAAACCCGGGAAATCGGATTCGACGATCTGGTCAAAATTTGCGAAAAGCGGCTGGATCAGATATTGAGCGGAGGAACCACGACCATGGAGGCCAAGAGTGGATACGGTTTGAACCGGGAAGCGGAGTTAAAGCAGCTGGAGGCCATTCAGGCATTGAATTCTTTTCATCCGGTCGATATCGTTTCTACATTCATGGGAGCCCATGAAATTCCGGATGAATACAGCGGTAAAAACCGGGAATTCCTTGATTTCTTGGTCTCCGAAGTGATGCCGGAAATCAGGGAAAAAAATCTGGCGGAATTTGCGGATATTTTTTGTGAGGAGGGGTATTTCTCAAGGGATGAAGCGGACTATTATATTGACCGGGCCATGGACCACGGTTTCAAAATAAAGATACACGCCGATGAATTTACCTCAAATGGAGCGGCTCTCCTGGCGGTGGAGAAAAAAGCGGTATCGGCGGAGCATTTGATCGCCATGACCAATGAGGAAATCGACAGGATTTCTGCTTCCGACACGGCCTGCATACTGCTTCCGGGTGTCAGCTTTTTTTTAAAACTGGGCCGTTATGCGCCGGTTAGAAAAATAATAGAAAAAAATGGCATTGTGGCCCTGGGAACCGATTTCAATCCCGGGAGTTCCATGATTTCTTCCCAGTTATTTGTATTCCTCCTCGGAATATTCCAAATGGGATTGACCATCGAGGAAGCCCTGAATACGGTCACCATCAATGCCGCCTATGCCATTGATAAACAGAAAAAAATCGGCAGCATTTCGGTGGGGAAGAAAATGGATGTGATTTTATTGGACATTCCGGACTACAGTTATCTGGCCTATCATCTGGGGATCAACCCCATTCATACGGTTATCAAGTCCGGCGAAGTGGTTTACCAGGAAGGGCGTCTCGTCTATGGGAAATAAAGACGGTGTGGGGTACATGGTGTACGGTATAAGGTATTTCTTCGTCAAAGGTCAACAACAAAAAAAAGATTTAAAAAGAATATTTAGGGCCACCTCCTCCTTAAATATTCTCTTATCCTTATACCGTACGCCATTCCCAAATATAATAGATTCATGATAAAATGTAAAGGGTGTGGCCGGAAGCAGCAGCGACCGGCACCCGGGAATGGTTTACATGCAAGAGGTTGACCGAATGGTAAGACAGGCCTGTGTGGCCGGGATTTTTTATCCGGGGAGCCAGAAGGCCCTGGCCAGGGAACTGGAGACATTGATTGTTTCTCCGGGAAACCGGAAAAAAGTTCTGGGATTGATTGCCCCGCATGCCGGATACGTGTATTCCGGAGGCTGCGCCGGCAAAGGATTCGGGGCCATCCAGATACCCGATTCGGTGGTGATTATCGGACTGAACCACCGGGGATACGGCCCGCCTCTGGTAATTGACGGCCATGATTACTGGGAGACGCCCCTGGGAGAGTGCCCGGTTGACCGGGAATTACGCCAAAAAATTGCCGGGCATTCGGATTTGTTTACTGTCGATCACCGGACCGGGATCGAAGAACATTCACTGGAGGTCCAGGTTCCGTTTATCCAGATGATCAATCCCGGAGCCCGCATTCTCCCGGTTATTGTCTCATCCATGGACCTCGCTCAATTACTCACCGCAGGGCAGGTGATTGCAGAGTGTTTGAAGGGAAGAGATGATGTGCTGATGGTGGCCTCGACCGACATGAGCCATTACATCGATGCCGAAACCGCCGCTTTTGAGGATCAGAAAGCTATCGATAGAATTCTTCATCTCGATCCGGAAGGGCTTTTTAAGACGGTTCGGACGGAACAGATCAGCATGTGCGGGGTTTCGCCCACCGTGATCATGCTCAAGGCGGCTGTTGAAAACGGGGCCGGTTATGCCGAGGTGGTGGAATACACCCATTCCGGGAAAACCAGCGGCGACTACCGGCAGGTGGTGGCCTACCTTAGCCTGATGGTGGTCTAGACCGACATCTTTTTGAACCAAAAATCTGAAATTAGGCCTTATATATGATATAATATTATCCTTAATTTAACAGAATCTTTTTCAAACGGCTAAATAGTAAAAAAACAGGAGGGCAAATCGATGCTGAAGAAAAAAACATTGGGCCTTTTCATATGTGCACTGGCTGTGATGATGGTTTTTGGGAGTTTTATACTGGAGGCTGAGGAAATGGAAACCGGAAAAGTCTATCATGGATTCAAACTGATCAAACAGAAAAAAATCAAGGAAATGGATGCAGTGGGTTTGTTGTTTCTGCATCAAAAGAGCGGCGCCCATTTTTTGAAGATTGAAGCGGATGACGACAATAAAACTTTCTGTATTTCATTCAAGACGCCGCCGGAATCCGATACCGGACTGCCGCATATCATGGAACATTGCGTGCTGAACGGTTCGAAAAATTTTCCGGTGAAAAGTCCTTTTGATATCCTGGCAAAGGGATCACTCAACACGTTTTTAAATGCTTTTACCGCCAATGACCGTACCATGTACCCGGTTTCCAGCCGGAATGACAAGGATTTTTTCAACCTGATGCATGTATACCTGGATGCGGTGCTGATGCCGCTGATTTATAATGAACCCAAAATATTTCAGCAGGAAGGCTGGCATTATGAAATGGATAAGGCCGAAGGTGACATCCTGTATAACGGCATTGTCTACAATGAAATGAAAGGTTCTTTTTCTTCTCCGGAAAGGGAACTGGAATTTCAGGTATTCAGGCATCTTTTCCCTGACAATGCATACCGGTTCAGTTCCGGCGGTTATCCCGAAGCCATCCCCAGGCTGACTTATGAGCAGTTTTTATCATTTCACAGACGCTACTACCATCCCTCCAACAGTTATATATTCATCTATGGAGATGGCCGGCTAGATGATGAGTTGAAATTCATCGATGAAGCATACCTGTCAAAATTTAATCAGATAAAGGTCGATTCTTTCATTCCCCTGCAGAAACCCTTTAAAGCCATGAAAGAAATCGTTTCCGAATATGCCATTCCATCCGAAGGGAACCTGGATAATCAGACATTTTTAAGTCTGAGTTTTGTGGCCGGGCAGGGAATTCAGCGAGACCTGGTCATGGCGCTTGAAGTATTGAGCGAAGTGCTGGTGAACCTGCCTTCCGCGCCCATAAGACGGACGCTGGTGGAAGCCGGCATCGGAAAAGATGTGAGCGCCACGGTTGAAGATTTCAAACAGAATGTCTTTACCGTAACTGTCAGGAACGCCAATATTTCTGACCGGGATAAATTCAGGGATATCATTTTTGACAGCCTTAAAAAACTGGTTAAAAACGGGCTGGATAAACGAGTGGTGGAAGGGGTTATCAACCGGATTGAATTCAACCTCAGAGAGGGAAGCCAGACCTCGCGGATCCCCAAAGCCATCTTGGATAACTTCCGGGCCCTGACCGGCTGGATGTTTGCAGACGACCCTTTCCTTTCCCTGGAATACGAAGCGCCGTTGAATACGGTGAAAACGGCGCTGACCTCGGATTATTTGGAAAAAGTCATAGACCGGTACCTGGTAAACAATCCCCATTGCCTGCTGGTTGTCCTGAAACCCCGGAAAGGACTGGAAGAAGAAAAATCCGCTAAAATAAAGCAGGAACTGGCCGAATATAAGGCAAAACAATCTCCGGAACAACTGGAAAAACTGGTGGAAGATACCCGGCTCTTGAAAGAATACCAGAAAACGTTGGATTCTCCCGAAGCGCTGAATACCATTCCCCTGCTCACGCTTCAGGATGTGAATCCCAAGGCGGAAAAGCTCGAGGTTACCGAAGGAGAAGCAGCCGGTATCAAGGTTCTTTCCTTTCCCGTTTTTACCAATAAAATCATTTACCTTAGATTGATGTTTGATCTATCGGTGATCCCCCAGGAATTAATTCCTTATATGGCGCTTCTGTCGGATGTGTTTGCCGAATTGAATACCGAAAATTACAGCTATGGAGATCTGGATACGGAATTGAATATCCATACCGGCGGGGTCAATTCCCAGGTAAACGTCTATCTGGAAAACAGCAATGACCGTGAATTTATGCCGAAATTTGTGGTGGATGCCAAGGTCATGGCGCCGAAGATCGAAAAACTGATGGAACTGGAAGGAGAAATTTTAAAGAATTCCAAATACCGTGACATTGATCGGATTAAAGAGGTTATCACCCGCCTGCATTCCCGGCTCGAAGCCATGGTGAAGAACAATGGCTTAAACGTTGCCGTTACCCGTCACCAATCTTATTTTTCTCCCTCGGGAAAATTCCAGGAACTCACCGGTGGACTTTGCTATTATAATTTTGTCACCGACATCGTCAAAAATTTTGATCAGAAAGCCGACACGGTAATGGCAAACCTGGACAAGGTCGCTTCCCTGCTTTTTGACCGGAATAACCTATTGGTGGGCATCACCTGTTCGAAAGAGGACTATCCGCTGTTTCAGAAATCGTTTCCCCGGCTGCTGGAGTTCCTGTCAAACCGCCCGGGGAAAACCGGAAAATATGTGTTCGAATTTGAGCAGAAGAACGAAGGCCTGACTTCAGCTTCAAAGGTTCAATACGTGATCGAGGGTTATAATTTCAAAGATCTCGGATATGACTACTCCGGGAAGATGCAGGTCCTGAATCAGATTCTCTCCCGCGACTACCTATACAATACCATCCGGGTCATGGGCGGGGCATACGGGGGCTTTGCCTCTATCTCGAGAAACGGTTACTTCTGGTTCGGTTCCTACCGGGACCCCAACCTGGAAAAAACCCTGGATAATTATGCCAAGGCGGTTGATTATATTAAACATTTCAAGGCGGATGAACGGGAAATGACCCGGTATATTATCGGCACCGTTTCCCGAATAGACAGGCCGTACCTGCCATTTGAAAAGGGGAGGATCGCCCAGAGCCGTTACCTGGAGAAGACGCCTTTTGAAGATATACAGCGGGAACGCGACGAAATCCTGAAAATCACTCCGGAAGATATTCAGGAGATGTGGAAATTGATTGCCGACATACTGGCAAAAAATGTGATCTGTGTATATGGAAATGAAAAGACCCTGGAAGATTCAAAACAGTTATTTACCCGTTTGGTTAAGGTCGTGGAATAACCGGAAGATTGTATGGTTGGGGAGGGAATTGTTATCCCGGGATGGATTTCCCTTCCTGGCCGGACAGTTAATTTACCTGCTGCCGGCCCTGCCGAACCAGTTTTGACATAAAGGGAGGTGACCATGAAGGATAATTTTTTAATCAAGCTATCAATTTGTTTTGTCGTTTTGTTTTTACTTTGGTCCTGTGGCAACAAGCCGGTTTCCTTGGAGGATATTGAAGTTTATCCGGGAGCGGTCGTCTTGAAGGCGGGTGAAAGCAGAACGGGCGATACCCTGGCAAAAAATGTAAAAACCCACAAAGATCTTACCGAGAGTATGGGTTCGCTTGCCGGTTCCACCCAACTGGATCAACGGGGTTTTCAACTTCCTGAGGATACCCAATGGAATGAGGTGAAAACATTCTATGAAGAAAAGTTGGGCAAATCGGGCTGGACACTTGGATTGGGAGGGGTTGCCGCGAAGTTTGTCGATGTGAATAAGATGATGGAGAGCGGAAGCGATGAAAACAGCATGACCCATACGGTTATATTTTCAAAGGGAAATCAGAAGCTGACCGTTATTATGACCACTTCACCCGTTAATAAAAAAGACAAAACCCTGATTCTCTCACTGACCACCACTTGATCGGGGCCAATATTTTCTAACCTGCAATTTTCCGGTAGGCGGTTTTTTCCTACCCCTGTTGCTCTTGCAGAAATTCCAGAATGGCCCGATTGACCCGGTCCGCCTGAACAAAGGTTAAATCATGTCCCGCATACGGAATTATTTTGGTTATGATCCGGGGCGCAAAATTCTGGAGTTTATGGACAATTTGCTCTGCGCTTTCAGCGTAAATTCTTTCATTTTCCCCGATCAGGAACAGCAGCGGTATCCGGATGCGCTTCCAATCGTCAGCATTTAATACCGTTGGATTCACCAGTGCTGTTGGCTTAAAGCAGCGCATGGCCAGAAACGCTTCTTCAACAATCCTGTCGAGTTCGTTATGGTCCTTGTTGACAAAATCCGGTAGATTCCAGTACAGAAAATTCCGAATGAAATGTCGATGGGGAATCATGGAAAGTACGGCATGTGTGATCCACTGCATGGACAGGGGTGAGACCGTGGCGGCCGGGGCAATCAAAACCAGTTTATGCAGACGATTCGAGTAGCTGAGTGCATACTGGCTGGCAATCCAGCCGCCATATGACAGGCCAATAAGACATATTTTTTTTTGAAGTCCAAGACCGGTAAGGGTTTCATCCAGCCATTTGGTCAGTTCTGATGGCTTTTCCATTCTCCGGGTCATGATGCTGCGACCGGTACCAATAATAATGTCGATGGCATAGGTCCGGTATTCCTTCGACAATGCCTTGATATTGGGCATCCATTGCAGTGAGTTGGAAGGCCCCCCGTGAAGGAGTACCAGGGGCCTTCCCTCTTCTGGACCGCTGATTCGGACATAGGTGTTTCCGAATGCGGTGTGCACCATTCTGGTTTCAAAAATCACCGGCCAGTGGCTGGCCCTTTTATCATACAGGTCCAGAAAGGCTGCTTGAGCCTTTTCGGATCGAAAAGGGTGAGGTGGAGAGGTATCTCTTTGAGACTGGTTCCGGATGGCGTTGTTCAGCATGAATGGCGGTACCAGCAGAATCAGGACAAACAGCAGGTAGACGAACCAGCGGTTGACTGGTTTCAACCGGTAGGAAGTGCCCTTTTTTCGGGAACCGATAAAAGCCTGCCCAATCGAGTAAATTTTTAATATCAGGAATCCCCCCAGGGTAATGAGAAAAAATATCAGATCGTATGATTGTCCGAAGTAGGCCGATGCCGTATACCAGCCGGTCCACAGAAATACGCCCCAGAAAATCAGGTTCAGGGTTATTCCCTTTCCAATTTCTCCGTTATACACCTGTCCCAGTCCCAATGAGATCAGGCTTAAAAATGCGGCCAGTACGGGCCTTCGTTTTTTTATAGTTGATGTATTTTTTGGTTGATTGGTGTCCATGTTATTCTCCTTAGAATAGAATTTTGTAAAATATTAGAAATAATAATGGGATTTCGATAATAAAATAATTATCGGTGGTGGCAAACTGCCGGGGGGCCGCGGATGAAAGATTTTTTCGAAATAATCAGAGGAATATATATTTTGGTTTGGACTGAAAATTTTTGTTCAATAATGACCAAGAGGAGGATATAGGGAACCGGGAGGAAAAAGAGCAGAGCAAAGGGCCCGATCAAATCAAGCAGAATGATGAGTAGACCCAGGGCAATAAAGATTGAATATGCTATGCCTCTTATTTCCATGATTTAATTATAACCGGAAAATTTATTTTTTCAACACAAAAAAAAAGGAGGATGTTCAGGTTATAATGAAAAATTCCGTCAGAATCAGAAAATATCAAAAGTGAATCAGGCTATTTTTTTTGAAGTACAGGGTTGATGAAGAAAATGTAAGCACCTATTTTTTTCAAATCCAGGGGGCCGGAAAAGGTAAACACCGTTGAGCGGTAAGCGTTTTCCACCCGGCCGGCGGTGATGTAACCGATAGTCATTCTGCCTGCATTCTCCACCCTTCCGCTGGAATCGATGTAGCCGATGGTGGTTCTGGAGGCGTTTTCAACCCGCTCTTCCTCTATGTATCCCAGGGTGGACCGGCCGGCGTTTTCCACCCGTCCGCCGGAATCAACATACCCGATGGTGGTCCGGCCGCTGCTCTCGATACGGCCGTCAGCGGAAATATAAGCCAGTGTTGATCCCCCTGAAGCGCTGATGGTAGTCTCTTGGGCAGAAAGCGGAAATATCAGGAAAAATATGCAGATAAGAAAAAAAATCCTTTCAACAAATTTTATGTACATGAAATTGATATCCTTAAAATATGGACGGATAAAATTTAAATTTCAGGCTATTTTTTGCCGGATTTTTCCCTCTCCCCCTGTTTGGTTTTGTACTCAATTCTGATCAGCATGCCCAGGGTAATCAGCAACAGGATAATATCTTTGGCCAGCAGCAATTCCATGGGTGCTCCTTTGACGATGTTGAGCACCAGTCCGACCAGGGCAAAAATTAATATGATAAAAACCCAGATTCTCATGTTCAATCCTCCTTAAAATATTTAAAATATCAGTAAAACTTCTCATTAGAATTTTACCCAAGTCTGATAAAAAATTCAATTTCAACGATAAAAAATGTTAAAATTTTTCAGGCAAAATAGGAAATTATCGGGCGACTGAATATTGTTTTTTCGGGCTGGATATGATAATTAGATAGGATGAAAAGAAAATATTCCGGATTGATCATGGCCGGAGGGCAGGGGACGCGCTTCTGGCCCTACAGCACCAAAGCGGTTCCCAAACAGTTTTTGAATATCATCGGGGATCAGCCCCTGATCCTGCAAACATTCGACCGCTTGAAAACATTTATTGACCCGGATGAAATATATATCGTTGCCGATAATAAATATCTTGAACTTACCCAAAAAGCCATCCCCGGTTTCCGGGAATCCAATTTTATTGCCGAGCCTTCTCCCAGAAATACCGCCCCCTGTCTGATCATGGCCAATATTTTCCTGTCCCGGGAGGATGAAAATTCCAATATCCTGGTAGTTCCGGCCGATCACTTCATCTCCGATATCGATACCTTCAGCCGACAGATGCGAGACGCATTGGATTACGCCGATAATCCCTGCCTGATAACAGCCGGGATTAAACCCACCATTGCCCATACCGGATACGGGTATATCCGATTTAATCCGTTACAACCTGCCCGATTCAATCAGACGGACTTCTTCAGGGTAGGTGAATTCAAGGAGAAACCGAAACTTAACCTGGCCAGGAAATACCTTCAGCGGGGAAATTATTTCTGGAATTCCGGCATGTTTGTTTACAAATTAAAATTTTTCAGAGAATTTCTGGCAACCTACAATCCGTATTATGCGGATTTCTATGAAAAATTGAATCTGGCCTACGGGGACAGGAAAAAATTTATAAAAATTTTCAACCGGATGAAACCGGATTCGATTGACTATGCGCTGATGGAAAAGGCCAAAGAAGTCAGGATGTTTTCAGCCGATTTCGGCTGGAATGATGTGGGTGCCTGGTCCAGTGTGTACGAACTCAACCCGAAGGACAGGCAAAACAATGTCAAGGTGGGAGACCACATCGCTATCGAATGCCGTAATTCTCTGCTGTTTTCCACCCGGGATATTCCCATTGCTGCCATCGGCCTGGACGGGATGGTGGTGATTCATACCGAAAGCGGAATCCTGGTCGCCCCGCTGCATGAGTTGCAGAAAGTCAAAGATATCAGGCGGTTCTTGAAATGAAAACTTTTGTTGAGATTCATGCCGGTAATTTGATCCACAACCTTAACCTGTTTCAACGGATCAGCCAGAAAAAAATTATGTTTGTGGTGAAAGCCAATGCCTATGGGCACGGATTGAAAGAGATTGTCGGAATCAGCAAGGGCCTGCCCTTTATCGAATATTTTGCGGTGGATTCATTGGCCGAGGCCCTGGCGGTCAGGTCAATCTCGAAGAAAAATATTCTGGTTATCGGCTGGGCCGATCAGCCGGAACTGGTTGAACTGGTCAGGAACGGTTTTGAAATTGTAATTCCTTCGCTCGATTACCTGAAACGGGTAAAAGAGATTGTAAAGCGAAACCGGTTAAAAGCGGCTGTTCATTTGAAGCTTGATTCCGGTGCTTCCCGGCTGGGAATGGAAACTTCGGAAATCCTGGATATATTCAATGAAAGTGAAAAAGCAGGGATTCAGATAAAGGGAATATATTCGCATTTCGCCAATATTGAAGACACCACCAATCATTCTTTTGCCCGGCGCCAGCTTCAGGAATTCAACAGCCTGATGGCCAGATTGAAAGGAAAAAAATTTTTGAGGCATTTTTCCTGTTCCGCTTCCACCCTGCTGTTTCCCGAGACCTATTTTGATATAGTCAGGGTGGGAATTTCAGCTTACGGGTACTGGCCTTCCAAACAAACTTATATTTCATATATTGAAAAAAACAAAAGAAAAATCGACCTGAAAATGG
>CAZOWT010000075.1:0-13126 GCA_964583345.1 uncultured Clostridia bacterium | reverse complement strand
CCAGGAAGCGGCTGATTTGCACCCCGGCATGAATACCAGACCCATAAAAACAAACCCGACCAAAACAATTAACAAGACTTTTTTCATTGAATCCTCCTCATATTGGATGAATACAAGATATCAGGATGAAAATCGGAAGTCAATATAAAATGGATTTTTAGGGATTTACCTGCCTGACAACATCGATGACGGTCCCATCCACCCACTTGATGGCAGCCACCACCTTATCACCCAGCTCGGGTTTGGCCGGGGACCCGCCGGTTATTTTTTCCGCTTCCTTTTTCAAGTCTTCGATGGGCATGATTGGCAATTTGCTGTGAGCCATGGCCCGAATCAGGTCCAGCCGCAGCGGATTAATGGCGATTCCCCTTTCGGTGACCACCACATCAATCAATTCACCCGGGCCGGTCAGGGTGGTCACCCGGTCCACCACCACCGGAATCCGGTCCCGGAACAGGGGAAGAGGCAGAATCACATTCCTGCCAAAGAGGCAGTTCTGCCAGCCGCCAATACCGTGTAGCAGCCGGCCGTCGGAATGGGTAACCACATTGGCATTGAAATTCAGATCCACTTCAGTCGCACCCAGGATGACAATATCAATAAAACTGGCGAAATTACCCTTGCCATGGTAGTTATAACTGGTAAATGGACTGGTATCCTGGTGGGCCGGATTCTCCCGCATGGAGCGCACGCCATCCAGGTCGAAGGTCTGGCCGTCAAGTATAAAATCGGTAAGCCCGCCCTCCAGCATTTCCGTCAGGTACTTGTTGGACCCCCCCCTCATGAATCGAGCTTTAACCCCGGTCTCTTTCATGATATCCCTTAAAAATGCCGTAAAAGCCAGCGCCGTCCCGCCGGCGCCGGATTGAACCGAAAATCCCGGTTTCACCAGGCCGGCTTCGCTCACGAACCGCGAGGTCATTTCGGCAATCAGCAACCGGTCCGGACTCCGGGTCAACTGGGTGGTGCCGGAAACGATTTTTTCCGGATCTCCGATCGATTCCACCTCCACCACATAGTCGACATAGTTGCCCTGAATCTGCCAGGGGATGCAGGGAAAAGGTTCGATATGGTCGGAAACCACGATCACATAATCCGCATACTGGGAGTCAGCCAGCGCAAAACCGAGCAATCCGCAGGCGGCCGGCCCTCTTAATCCGTTGGCATTCCCGAATGGATCGGCGCAAGGGGCCGATATAACCGCAATATCGATATGCACCTCGCCATCCTGAACAGCCTGGTACCTCCCGCCATGGGAACGCAGGATCGCCACCCCTTTCATCTTTCCCTCGGAACAGTAATCGCCCAACGGCCCGTTCATGCTGCCTTCGATATGGTGGACCACCCCGCTCTCCAGATGGCCGATGATCGGGGCATGAATGGGAAACGAAGCGCTGGGAAACCATCTTAGATTTTTGACTCCCAGTTCGGCTGCGGCATCGAAAATCATGTTGGGCACATAATCCCCGTTCCGAAGATGGTGGTGGGTGGAAATGGTCATGCCATCTTTCAACCCGCATTTTTTCAAAGCTTCTTTAATGGAAGGAACCCGTTTGTCCCCGTTTTCAGGATAATCGGCGCAGGACCGGATGGGAGGGGCCGCTTTTTTTCCCCGGGGACGGGTTTTCCCTACCCCCATGTATGGTTTGTGTTTTTCTCCGTTGATTTCAGTTAAAACTTCCCTGCCAGCGGCATTGGTTGCGAATTTTTTACTTGACATCGGTATTCCTCCAGTCTTCAGGGATAATTCCCTCTCTCTTTGCCAGATCAATGGTTTTCAGGGCCCGCTTGACCACCGGCGGATCGATCATCTTGCTGCCCAGCGATACCACGCCCAGGCCTTTTTTCTCAGCATCGTCAAAAGCCAGGACAATTTTTTTCGCCCGTTCAATCTCGGTTTCATCCGGAGCAAAAGCGTCGTGCACCACGGCTATCTGGCGGGGATGGATACAGCCCTTGCCATCAAAACCCAGGGACTTGGCTTCCAGAACACTTTCCCGAAGCGCTTCCATATCATCCACATCGGAAAAAACCGTATCGATGGCCTGAATACCGGCGGCCCGGGCAGCATTGACAACCATGGAACGGGCAAAGAAACTCTCCTTTCCTTCCCGGGACCGCTGGGCGCCGATATCGGCGGTGTAGTCTTCGAGCCCGATGGCCAGGGCGACATTTCTTTTCGAAGCCGTGGCAATCAGGTAAGCGTTGATTACCCCCCGGGCGCTTTCAATGATGGGCATAAAAAAAATATCCGGGTTGATATTCTTATTGTTTGCGATCAGATCATCAATCTTGGTTTCGATATTATAAATCTGGATCGGTGTTTCCACCTTGGGAATCAAAATCAAATTAACCTTCTGGGGAATAATTTCTTCGAGGTCCTCTAATCCCAGGGGAAGCTGGTTAATACGGACCATTCTTTCCGCATCCATGAAATCAATCGAACGCAGGGCATTCCTGACCAGCACCCGGGCGTCCGTTTTTTTATTGGGAGGAACCGAATCCTCCAGGTCCAGGATCAAGCCATCGGCGCCATGGACAGCCGCATTCAGAAAAAGCTTGGGCTGATCCCCGGGAAGATAAAGCCGGGAGCGCCTGAACCTTTCCCGGGAAGAAGGCTTGGCCGGAAACAACCATTCCGGCAGGTACCTCTTTCCCTTATCCTGGCCCAGTTTTTTTATCGCCGACTCCAATCGGGCCATGATCACAAAGGGTACGGCACCCGAATCTTCGATTTCAAGCCGGACATGTTTCAGATTGAAAAATTCGAGTATATCCTTCACCAGTTGCCGGTTTGTTTTTCCGTACATCACCTCGACCTTGCTCTTCATCCCGACCTGGATTCCTCCGCTCTGGGTCAGGGTCAACCCCACCCAGCAATCGGAGCGAACCCGCCCGCCTCTGTTTCCCGCTTCTGAAAATTGGTCGCCCATGAAAACCTCCTGAGAATCCCTCCGGTTAAATTTTTACATCTATATTTTTTCTTCCCTGAATCTTTCGGCTGATATAATAAGATTTCAGAAATACCAATTTTGAGCTTCTGAATTTTACGAAAATTTCTACATAAGCACTCTGCCAATCCCTTTGATTCTTTTCAAATGCTTCAGCAGAAGAAGCCCGGTATCCCAGTTCGGAAGTCAGCTTCAATTTGTCACTTTCTTTTCCCGGTTTCAGCGGCTCTTTGAATACGGTTTTGAATCCTTCGCCGATGGTTTTCCCGTTATCCAGGAAACGGAAAACCCCGAGCAGAAAAACATAACTCAATTCCGAATCCCCGACATTTCTGACCCGGAAACTGATCTCGGGGACCAGGACAATTCCTTTAAAATCATCCTCTTCAATTTTTTTCTTAACCACCCAATGACTGGAAATGTTGAAAACCTCGATAGAGGATTTTATTTTTTCCGGAGCCAGGGGTTTATCGAAAATATCCGATTTGAAAATAAAAAATCCCACCACAAAAATCAGGATGACCGCAAACAAAATCCAGGAATTCCCGGCGAACAACCTGGATTTGAAATAGGGTTCGTAAAAACGATGATCTTGCTTCAATGCCATGGAAAATTCGTTAACTCCTGTTTCTTTTCGATTCGAAATGATTGACCACTAACGATGTCCCATTATATCACAGAAAACTTGATTCACAAATACGTAACCTGAAATCCCATTGTTGACGTCAAAGCTTTTTAAAAGAGTATTGATTGGGAACAGGAACATGCGGGGTTTACAAAACACGGCAATGTGATAAAATGGAATTTCGACACGAAAAGGGAATGAATAACATTATATATATTTTAATTGGGGGGAGAAAAAACCAATGGCCTTTATAGTTTTCTTGACCCTGTTGGTGGTAACTGTACTCTATCACCTATTTGAGGTCAGTTTTAAAAGTTTTTCCCGGGTGGCGCTGGCCGGATTTCTGGAAGATCTGCCCGGCAAACGGATCAGGAAAATTGATTTCGTGGGCAAATATGATGTGGTGCTATCATCGTTGAGCTCATTTTCATACTTTCTCCAGCTGATCCTGTTCATCTATTCCTATTTTATTCTCGAGCGATTCATAACCCACCCGGTGCACCGCATCGCCCTGCTAATTTTTTCCTTTCTGATTTTCTTCAACTCTTTTTTGTATATAATCGCCTACTTCAACCGGGAAGCCATCTTTAAAAAACTATTTTTTTTATACCCGGTTCCCTGGTTTTTTTTCTACCCGGCCAATATTATTTTTTCATACTTTTTAGACAAAAATCCGGATAACCGTGAAAATGCACAGGAAGACCCGAGTGAAAAAGAAGTGGAGGTATTCATCGAGGAGGGAACCAAAGAAGGATTGATCGAATCAGAGGACAAGGAAATGATCACCAGCATCCTGGAATTCGGTGATACCCTGGTCAAGGAAATCATGACCCCCAGGATCGATATGGTTTATGTCCCGATCGACATGGGAATCAGCGAACTGGTTCAGTTGATCAACAGGAAGAAAAAATCCAGATATCCGGTTATTTCCGGAAGGGTGGACCATATCGAAGGGATTATCCTATCAAAAGATGTTTTCAATTACCTGGATAAAGCGGATTTCAATATCCAGAAAATCCTCAGAAAGGCATTTTTTGTTCCCGAAACCATGAGAATCCTGGAACTACTCAAAGCGCTCCAGAAATCCAGACAAAAATTTGCCATTGTAATCGATGAATTCGGAGGCGTATCCGGATTGGTTACCATGGAAGATATTATCGAGGAAATCGTCGGCGAAATTCAGGACGAATACGACGAAGATGTTGAACAAATCATAAAGGAAAAGGATTATTTTATCGTTAACGGCGATACCGATATCTTTGAATTCAGCGAAACCTTTGACATAAAAATCGATGAGGATGAGGATTACCAGACCGTGGGCGGATTAATCACCTTTAAACTGGGGAGAATCCCCAATAAAATGGATCAAATCACCATCAACCACCACAAACTGCAGGTTCTGGAAATTGAAAAAAACCGGGTAAAAAAAGTTAAAATTACCATTCATAACCCCCAGAAATCCACGGGATAAATTGAAGGGGAAAAACAGAAGTGAAAAAAAATAGAGAAAAGCATTCCGGATACATCGCCCTGATCGGCAGAACCAATGTGGGCAAGTCCACCTTTCTGAACAAGATCCTGGAAACCAAAATCGCCATTGTATCAAATTCGCCGCAAACCACCCGGCGCCAGATTCTGGGCATCAAGACCATGCCACGGGGGCAATTTATTTTTATTGATTCGCCCGGAATTCACAAACCCTATTTCAAACTGAATGAAAAGATGATGAGAGACGTCCACAACTCTCTCCTGGACGCCGACCTGATTCTCTATTTTGTTGAAATCGCAGACCTCAGGGTAGATGAATTCATTATCAAAATGATCAGGGAAAGCGGAAAAAAAAACATTCTGGTTATTAATAAAATCGATAAAATCAACAAAGCACAGATTTTAAGACAAATCGATCACCTGAAGGGAAAAGCCGATTGGAATGAAATCGTCCCCATTTCCGCCCTGACCGGCGATAATCTAGAGCGGCTCGAAGACCTGATCTACCAGTATCTTCCCGCAAACGAATATTTCTTCGCACCTGATGAGACCACCCGCCAAACCGAAAAATTCTATATTGCGGAACTGATCCGGGAAAAATTGTTGAACCTGTCCAGGGATGAATTGCCTTTTACCACCACGGTAAAGGTGGAGGAAATGATTGATAAGGAAAAGGTATTTTATATCCGGGCTGAAATATACACCGAATCCGTTTCCCAGAAAAAAATCATCGTCGGCAAGCACGGTTCCCTGATTAAGCGTATCGGCGAAAACGCCCGGGCCGATATAGAAGATTATTACGGAAGAAAGGTCTTCCTGGACCTGTTTGTCAAGGTGGTGCCCAACTGGCGCAATTCCCCCCAGATTTTAAGGGAAATTTTCGATTAATCCATTTTCTGAATTCTCAGAAATCCAGGTCCCGCGCTGTTTATTTCCTCATCAGGCCGGTTTCAAATGCCTGAGCAGCAGAACCACGCCGAATTTTCCTCGAAGTTTTGTGACTCGACGGTAATTGGCAAAAATATATTTGACGATTTCGGGAGCATAATGCTTCATCGTTCTATGCCCGTTCATGTAATACACGATCCATTCCGGAGGCGGATTTTTAATCGTTGAAAGGATCTTCCGCTTTATTGTGCCGGTCATATTCCAGGGATAGGTAAAAACCCAGAATCGTGGCGGTAAACATCGCATCAAATAGTACAGATTGGCAGTCGCTTCATTGTCAGGAAACACATACATGCTGGCGGACGGTCCGATATGCCGCTTGAGCTGATTAGCCAGAGGTTCCAGCCGGGAATACTCCATGACCTGGCGCGGGACCTGATTGGTTCTGAAAACCGTGCTGTAAGCGGCTCCTCCCCTGATCAGCCATAACAAGGATAAAGCCAGAACGGTTCCTTTCATAAAGGGACGGCCGGCGCCACGGGAACGGAAGGCATGGAAGAGCGCCAGGGCGGAAAGCCATACGGCTGCCGGTATGGCGGACTGAAGATGAAAATATTCGAACCGGGGATAGACGGTTAAACCGCTGGCGACAAATAGAACAAATCCCCAGCCGAAATAAAGCCAGTCAATATCACCCCGGCGTTTCAATTCAACCATAAAAAAGAACGCGCCACCCAAAAACAGTAAACCCGATACCACCGTTAGTACCTGATTGCCCGTGGGCCACTGCGCGGCCAGGGAACCATAGTCACTGGTCAGCGAATATCCTATTGTCCAGTATAAGAATCCTTTCAATGATCCTGCCCGGATAACTTGATACACGGTGAATGCCGCCACCGGCAGCATGACGCCGCTTCCCAGCAGGGCCAGTTCCCGGAAGTTCTCCGATTTGGAACGGCCGAGATAATGATTTGAAACCGTTGTCCAGGCCAATAAAGCAACGACCACAACACCGCTGTGCTGTTTGACAAGCAGTGCAATGCCGGCCACCAATCCGAGGGCAATCAGCGACTTGAAAGATCGCCGACTGTCAGAAGCTTTATAGAATAACAAGAGGAGTATATAAAGTGGCGCCAGAAAGGTTTCATACCACAGCTTGCCAAAATTAAATACCGGTGACAGCATGACAAAAAACCAGGCAGCCCATAACCCGACCAGCCATCCGCCAAGGCGCCGAACCGCCAGAAAAATTAACAGGGTTATAACCGAAATGAGCAGGACCAGAAGCAATTTGGCCAGCAAAAGTCCATCAGGCACCAGCGGTTTAATTAAGGCGATGAACAGGGGCATCAAGGGGGCGTGCAGGTCGGCGATATTTTCGTACAACACAAAACCATTCTGGATCAACCAGGGTTCAAGGATCACCCGAGGGCCAAGACTCAGATCCAATCGGTCATAATAGGCAAAAGCCTGAAAACACAGCAGGCAAATCAATCCGGTTAAAACCAGAAGCGCTTTCCATTGCCTGAACACCACTCGCCAGGTTCGAATTATTCCGGAAATACGCCGCTTCATAAGGACAGACCTTTCGATAAGGACCAGGCCATGGCCCGGCGCATGCCTTCTTCCAGGCTGACCAGTGGATTATATCCCAGCTGACAGCGGGCTTTTTCAATCGAACAGGCGATATTTTTATTCATCTCCGACAGCACATGGGTTTTTTGGTTATAGAATCCGAGATTCTGTAACAGATTATCGGCCATCCAGGCGATATCACCTACCAGGGAGGGTAAACGCAGACGCCTGCCTGTCACGGAAAGCCCGAATTCACATTCCATCAATCGCTCAATAGTGCCAATGATTTCATTCATGGTATAGGGCCGACTGTCAGATATCCAGTAGGTCTGACCATTTGCTTCGGGATTCTTTTCACAGAGCAGCAAAGCCTGGCAAAGGTTATCAATATACGTCATGGAGCGCAAATTCTCACCGTCGCCGACAACCGGCGCTACACCGCGCCGGATCATGCGGAAGAATGTGGTCAGATGCCTGGGATGCTCGGGCCCGTAGAACCACGTCGGACGAACCACCACGGTTTCCAGGTTGCCCCGCGATTGAAAATCATTCACAACCTGTTCCATCATCTTCTTTGACCGGCCATAACCCATATAGGGTTTGCAGGGTGTATCCTCATCGAAAAGGTGGTCCCGGGATGGATTAACACCGGCAGCGGAATTGGATGATACCACGACCGCCCGTTTCAGGTGAGCAGACTCGCATACCTGCAAAATGTTCCTGGCGCCCATTACATTCACATCGAAAAATTCCCGGGTGCGGCGCGCCGGATGAACCACACCGGCGCAATGAAAAAGGGTGGCGCCCTCGCAGTCCCGGCAGAAGGTCTTTAATGAAAGCGGATCCCTCAGATCTCCCTCAATGATCTCAACACCATTCACTTTAGAAAACCACGGGTAATGCTGGCTGGGCAAAATCAGACAACGAATTTTATTTTTTCCGGCCGGATCTGAAGAAGAAGTCATGGTATCCAGCAATACCCGGACCAAACGATTCCCCAGCCAACCCGGGACACCGGTAATTAGAATCGCTCCCATTTTTCTCTCCTTATACCACCATCATGGGGGAACATCCTCTGCTCTTATACAGGGATTTTAAAAGAAATCCATCAAAATTACAACCACATCGGCTGAAAATCCAAGGCCATAACGCTTGATACAGAAATGAACCAAATCGAATGAGCCGGCTCCGGCAGAGCCATCGGTCGGCTGATTTTTTGCCAACCTCATGAAAAAGGTTCAAACACATTTGATAAAATTTTTTAAAAAATGATTTTTAAAACCCGGATCCCTTAGATCCAAGCTTCTTCAGGCTTGACTAAACCGGAAAAATAGGGCAGAATATTCATTATTTTTTATTTTCGGAGCAAACAAACGATGTCACAAGAAAAAAATCAGAACTGGAAGGACACCCTGAACCTCCCCCAAACCCAATTCCCCATGAAAGCCCAGTTGAATAAGAAAGAACCTGAAATCCTGGAAAAATGGCAGAATATGAATATTTATGAGAAAATTCTGAAAAAAAGAGAAAAAAATCCTCTCTATATTTTGCACGACGGCCCGCCGTATGCCAACGGGAAAATTCACCTGGGCCATGCACTGAATAAAATCTTGAAGGATTTTGTGGTGAAAACCAAATCCATGGAGGGATTCCAGGCACCGTATGTCCCCGGGTGGGATTGCCACGGGCTTCCCATCGAACACAAGGTAGACCAGCAGATAGCCTCCAAGAAAACCACCATGAGCGTATTGCAGATCAGGGAAAAATGCCGGGAATACGCCGAAAAATACCTGGATATTCAGAAAAAAGAATTTACCAGGCTGGGTGTCTTCGGAAACTGGCAACATCCCTACACCACACTCGACTTTGCCTATGAATCTACCGTCATCGAATATTTCAAATCTTTTGTTAAAAATAATATGGTGTACCGGAAAAAGAGACCGGTTTATTGGTGCACCCATTGTATGACCGCCCTGGCTGAAGCTGAAGTCGAATACCACGACCACACCTCATCCTCCATCACCGTAAAGTTCGCTTTAAAAGATGGTCCCGAATTCCTAAAGGAGTTCAAAAAGAAACAAATTTTTGTGCTGATCTGGACCACCACCCCCTGGACCATACCGGCAAATCTGGCCATCGCCCTCCATCCCGATTTCGATTACGCCCTGTTCGAAATGAACGACGAGTATTACATCGCCGCTTCCCGCCTGGTTCCGGTGATCGGAGAACTGCTGAACCGCCCCTATAAAATTTTAAAGGAATTCAAGGGAATCGATCTCAAGGGGATCAATGCCGTTCATCCGCTTTTTGATCGAAACTCACTGATTGTATCTGCCGATTATGTGGTTCTGGACCAGGGGACCGGCTGCGTTCATACCGCACCCGGACATGGCGAAGAGGATTACTGGACCGGTCTGGCCTACGACCTGGATATTTACTCGCCGGTTGACCCCAGCGGCCTTTTCGATAGCACCACCGGAAAATACCAGGGAAAAAATATTTTTGCTGCCAATGAAGAAATCATCCTGGATCTGAAAGAGGCCGGGCGGCTTATCCATACCGAAAAAATCCGGCATTCCTATCCCCATTGCTGGAGATGCAAAAATCCGGTTATTTTCAGGGCCACCGAGCAGTGGTTTATTTCCCTGGATACGGCTGAATTGCGGTCAAAGGCCTTGAAGGAAATCGAGAAGGTGAAATGGCTGCCAGAATGGGGCGAAGAACGCATCACCAAAATGGTGGAAAACCGGCCTGACTGGTGTATATCCAGACAACGGGACTGGGGTGTGCCGATTCCTGTTTTTTTCTGTCGCCAGTGCTCGGAACCCCTGCTCGACACCGGAATCATCGACAGAGTCAGTGAACGCTTCCGGCTTCTCGGGTCCAATTGCTGGTACGAGAAGGATGTTTCGGAATTCGTTCCCGCCGGCACAACCTGTAAAAAATGCGGCCATGGCCTTTTCGAAAAGGGTATGGATATCATCGATGTCTGGTTCGAGTCCGGATCGTCTTTCGGGATCCTGGACCAGTACCCCGGGCATCAATTCCCCTCCGATATGTACCTGGAGGGCGGGGACCAGTATCGGGGCTGGTTTCACTCGTCGCTTCTGGTTGCCGTAAACGCCAAAGGTGTTTCACCTTACGGGACCGTTATCACCCATGGCTTTACCCTTGATTCCGAAGGCCGGGCCATGTCCAAGTCAATGGGAAACGTGATCGAACCCCAGAGCATCATAAAGGAAAAAGGAGCGGAAATTTTGCGTTTATGGGTGGCCATGGTCAATTACCGGGAAGACATCCGGCTGGGGGACGAACTGCTGGTCAAAATAACCGAGAGCTACCGGAATATCCGGAACCGCTGGCGCTTCATGCTGGGCGTACTATCGGATTTCGATCCGGAAATCCATCAGGTCGCGGATGAACAACTTCGTGAGATCGACCGTTTCATCCTCGCCAAATTTCAGGAAATCAAGAAAAAAATTATCCAGGCGTACCAGGATTACGAATATCACGTGATTTACCACACCATTTCCAATTTTTTCACCATTGACCTGAGTTCATTCTACCTGAATATCCAGAAAGACAACCTGTATTGCAATCCAACCGGCTCTGTTGAAAGAAGAGCGGCTCAAACCACCATATTCAGGATGCTCAAAGAGTCATTGACATTGATGGCGCCGATTTTATCTTTCACCACCGAGGAAGCCTGGGAATTTATGCCCGCTTTCAGGGACAAAGAAGCCTCAATTCACCTGCACCGGTTCCCCGAGGTGGAGGAAAAATACCTGTTTGCCATTGATCGGAAAAAGTGGGACGCCATCTCCACCGTGCGGGAGCAGGTACTAAAGGAAATTGAAGAGGCCCGGAATCAAAAACTTATCGGAGATTCACTGGAAGCCGAAATCGAGCTGGAATTGCCCGATGACCTGTATGTTCCGGTATCCGAAGACCCGGATCTGTTTAAAGAGATTCTGGTGGTCTCAAAAGTAGATATCTCCCGGGCCGAATCAATAAAAATTTCCATCCGAAAATCACAGGGCCAGAAGTGCCCGCGCTGCTGGAACTGGATCCATGAAGACCCGGCCCATAAAATCCAGCCTGAACTTTGTTCTCGCTGTGACCGCACCGTAAAGGAGAGGAAAATTGAATCTTAAATCCAAGAAACTGTTTCTCATGATTGCCGGGTTCATTATCATTCTGGACCAGATCACAAAAGCCCTCATTAAATCAGGTTTCGGCCTGTACGAAAAAGTGGAATTGATAAAAGGGTTTTTCCAGCTAAAATATGTCAAGAATTCTGGTGCGGTATGGGGCATCTTCTCAAATTACTCCCACACGATCGTCCCCAAGATCATAACAGCGCTGTCCATTATCGCCCTGGTTGTCGTCATCTATTATTTTCTTAAAATCGATCCCGGCTGCAAAATCGAACTCGCATCGCTGTCGTTCATCGCCGGCGGAGCCATCGGGAACAATATCGACCGGATCACTCAGGGATTCGTGGTCGATTTCCTGGAATTGTATCTGGGGAAATTTCACTGGCCCACCTTTAATGTGGCTGACAGCTTCATTACCATTGGTGTCATCCTGCTTATCATCTCGCTGTGGAGGGGGAAATGCCCTTCGATGAAATAATATAAGGAGGAAATCATGTTTCCAGTTTTAGTGAAGATTGGACCGATAACCATTCATACCTATGGATTCCTTTTTGCTATCGGAATCCTCTCAGGCATCCTGCTGAGTTTGCGGCTGGCCAAGAAAGAAAACATCGATTCAAAAATCATGGTCGACCTGCTGTTCTATATAATTATCATTGCGCTTGTGGGTGCGAAGATTTTCCTCTTTTTCACTGAAATAAAATTTTACCTAAAATATCCCGGCCAAATAAAAAATCTGATTACCTCGGGCGGCACATTTTATGGTGGTTTGATTTTTGCCATCGTCTTTGGAATCTGGTTCATAAAAAAACATAAGCTGAATTATGCCAGCATGGCAGACATCATAAGCCCTTCGATTGCCCTGGGACATTTTTTCGGCAGGCTGGGATGCTTTTCGGCCGGCTGCTGTTACGGCCGGCCGGCCGGTGACTCTTTCCTGGGCGTAACCTTCACCAGCCCGTATGCCCACAACCACACCGGTGTTCCCCTTAATACGGCCCTGTATCCGACCCAGCTAATGGAATCGGCCCTGAACCTGCTCAATTTCGTTATCCTGTTTGTCATATTCAAAAAGAAAAAGTTTGAAGGCCAGGTTTTTTCCCTTTACATTTTTAATTATTCCGTTATCCGGTTTTGCATGGAACTATTCAGGGGAGACCCGGACCGGGGATATATATTCGGGGGAATCGACCATCCCTTTACCAGTCTTTCCTTTCCACAGCTCCTCAGTATTGCGGGAATCATCGTGGCTATCATTCTTTACCGGGGATACAAAAAGAAAGGTGCCCAAAAAAATAACCCTTGAAGCGAAAAAAAGGGTCTCGCGCCTTGACCATTTTTTGAAGGAATTTCTGCCGCATATTTCCCGGACAAAAACCCAGAAATTGATACAGAACCGCCGGGTCCGGATCAATGACCGGATAATCGAAAGAAAAAATACC
>CAZOWT010000074.1:7287-13148 GCA_964583345.1 uncultured Clostridia bacterium | reverse complement strand
CAGTTTGATCGCCCGCATGAGATCGTGAACCCGTGAATAATAACCCAGACCCTGCCATATTTTCAAAATATCCTCTTCTCCGGCCCGGATAAGATCTGACAGAGAAGGGAAAGTTTCCATGAATCGTGTGTAAAAGGGAATTACGGTTGCCACCTGAGTTTGCTGGAGCATGATTTCCGAAATCCAGATGGAATATATATCTCGGGTGTTTCTCCATGGCAAATCACGACGGTTTTTTTCATACCATTTCAGCAGTCGGCGAATTATGATTTTTTGCATCGATTATCAGTCCATAAATCGTATTTATTTCAGGTCCGATTGGAATGGAAAATGACGGCAATCCCTAAAAATGCTCTCAACCTTGATTTGTCTGTTTCGCTATCTTTGCCCAGGTATCACGTAGGGTAACGGACCGGTTGAACACCGGCATCCCCTTTTCAGAATCAGGGTCAACGCAGAAGTATCCCTGCCTTAAAAACTGAAAATAGTCGCCAGTCCTGGCTTCCTTCAGTCCTGGCTCCAGTTTGCAACCGCTCAGTACAATCCGTGAATCGGGATTCAAATGCGCCTTGAAATCCGTCCCATCTTTCTCCTCACCCGGGCTGGACACGGAAAAAAGATAATCATAAAGCCTTACTTCCGCATCGATTGCGTGTGCTGCCGAAACCCAGTGAGAGGTTCCCATGACCTTTCGCCCGTCCGATGACCATCCTCCCCGGGTTTCCGGATCATAGGTGCAATGAAGTTGAATAATCTCGCCGGTTTTCTCATGCTTAACCACATTTACGCAGGTAATGTAATAGGCATGTTTCAGCCGAATTTCCCGGCCCGGTGATAACCTGAAAAATTTCTTGGGTGGATCCTCACGGAAATCGTCCTGTTCAATAAAGAGAATCCGGGAAAAAGGCAGTTTTCGTGATCCCATTTTGGCATCTTCCGGGTTGTTTTCAGCATCCAGCCACTCCACCTTGCCTTCGGGATAATTATCGATCACCACTTTCAGAGGATTCAGCACCCCCATAACCCGGGGAGCCCGCCGGTTAAGATCCTCCCGCAGGCAATGCTCCAGTAATGCGATATCCACAGTGCTTTCTCGTTTGGCCACCCCGATTATTTCGGAAAACCGCCGGATGGAATCCGGTGAATATCCCCTTCTTCTCAAACCGGCAATGGTAGGCATTCTGGGGTCATCCCAGCCATTGACCGTACCGGAGTTGACCAGTTCCAGCAGTTTTCGCTTGCTCATGACCATGTAACTCAAATTAAGCCTGGCAAATTCTATCTGCTGCGGATGGTAGATTTCCAGTTCATCCAGGAACCAGTCATAAAGCGGGCGGTGGTCTTCAAATTCAAGTGTGCATATCGAATGCGTAATGCCCTCGATTGAGTCTTCCAATCCGTGTGCCCAGTCATACATGGGATAAATGCACCATCTATTTCCGGTGCGGTGGTGGGGCTGCTTCAAAATCCGATACATGACCGGATCCCTGAGATTCAGATTGGGAGATCCCATGTCAATTTTAGCCCGTAATACCTTTGATCCGTCAGGGAATTCACCTTTTTGCATGCGTTCGAACAAATCCAGATTTTCCTCAACAGAGCGATTGCGGTAAGGGCTCTCTTTCCCAGGCCGGGTCAGGGTACCCCGATATTCACGGATCGCTTCGTAACTCAGATCGTCCACATAGGCCTTTCCCTTCTTGATAAGTTGAACGGCGTACCGGACCATCTGTTCAAAATAGTCCGAGGCAAAGTAGAGCCTTTCCTCCCAATCAAATCCAAGCCAGCGGATATCATTTTTTATGGCCTCCACATATTCCGTCGCTTCCTTGCTGGGATTGGTGTCATCAAAACGTAAATTGCACAGCCCATTGTACTCATTGGCCAACCCGAAATTAAGACAGATGGACTTGGCGTGACCGATGTGCAGGTAGCCGTTCGGTTCGGGAGGAAAGCGGGTGTGTACCCGGGAATCGTATTTATTGGCCTCCAGATCAGATTCAATGATTTCCCTGATAAAATTCGTTACGGTTTTGTCATGATTATCCGGCATATTCCATTGCTCCGTTACCTGTGTTTACTGCCCATCAGAAAATCAGGCGAGTCATTCTTCTCAATTCGCAGAATCGCCTTTTTAATTCTCCGGGAAACGGTTTCAGGGCCCAGTATTTCCAAAAGTTCGAACAATCCGGGACCGAATCCGACTCCGCTTACGGCCAGTCTGACAGGATGGATGAGTTTCCCGGGTGAAATATTCAATTCCTCCGCGTATTCCCGGAACACCTTTTCCAAATTTTCGTGATTGAAGTTCGATGATAATTCCATTTTTTCCATAATGCCTTTGAGAAATGGGATGGTTTCGGCCCTGAAATGTTTACGGGCGGTTTTGGGTTCATATTCATCGGGATCCCGGAAAAAATAAGCGGATCGTTCAGCAATTTCATTTATGGTTTTGGACCGGTTTTTTAACAGCCTGACAACATCCCGGCAATATGATCTCTCCGGTTCCCGGTTCGAATCAAAAAAGGACAGGTTTCTCCACCGGAGAATAACATCCTCCAGAAATGATTCGACATCATGTTCTCTGAGATAATATCCGTTCATCCACTCCAATTTTTTTTCATCGAAAACCGCCGCTTTAGGTGAAACCTTTCCCAAATCAAACAGTCCGATCATTTCTTCCAGGGTCATAATCTCCCGGTCATCGCCCGGAGACCAGCCCAATAGGGCCAGAAAATTCAGCAATGCTTCGGGCAAATACCCCGCTTTTTTAAAATCCATTACCGAGGCTGCCCCCTTGCGCTTTGAGAGTTTGCCGCCATCCTGGGACAGGATTACCGGCATATGGGCAAACAGTGGCAGTTCCCATCCGAAAGCCCGGTACAGGAGAATGTGTTTGGGAGTGGACGCGATCCACTCATCACCCCGCATGATATGACTGATATTCATGTAATGGTCATCAAGCACATTGGCCAGGTGATAAGTCGGGAATCCATCGGACTTCAACAAAACAAAATCATCGAGTATGGAACTGTGATATTCAATCTTTCCCCTTATCAAATCGTTGAATGCCACCATCTGCTCATCCGGAACTTTGAATCGAACGACAAAGGGCTTCTTCCGATCAAGCAAATTTTTAATTTTGTCATCGGACAAATGAAGACAAGTGCGATCGTATCCCAGACCTCCCTGCATATTCGATTCCTTCTGTTTTTTTCTGAGGTCTGCCAACCGTTCAGGTGTGCAAAAACATCGATAAGCATTTCGGTTTTCGATCAACCTTTCTGCATGCTCGCGGTACTGGTGGAGCCTTTCCGATTGAATATAAGGACCATAATCACCTTTGATATCCGGCCCCTCATCCCACCGGAGGCCCATCCACTTCAGGCTTTCGAAAATCTCATTCATCGCATCCTGCTGAAATCTCTTCTGGTCGGTATCTTCGATACGCAGCAGGAATATACCCTGGTGATGCCGGGCAAAAAGAAAATTAAACAGTGCGGTTCTGGCACCGCCCACATGGAGATATCCTGTCGGTGAAGGAGCAAATCGAACCCGTACATTGGATGGCATCAGTCATTCCTTTTTCAACAATTCATTTCAGAATTGAGGAAAATAGAGCTTATTTTAATTAAAATATCGCGGTTTTGCAAGAGTAAAAACTCATTTTGGGCTCTATCCTTCCCGAACTCCGGAAAATTCCTACTATTTATATTTTTTGATGAAAAATATTATCGGCGAATTTTCGCAATTTCTTGTTCAGGTTTTCGTTTGCCATCAATTTTCCGAGTTCTTCCGGGCTCAATTTGTTCAGTATCGTCAAACCCCGCTGTAATGGCAAGGACTGATTTTTTACCAGAGCAGCCAGGATGCTTCCGTTCTTCAACCATTTTTCATTCATTGAAATTCTGAGCATGGCATCTTCGGAAACATGCTTGTTTTTAAGTATCATCAGGATATCATGATCGCCCAGGTCCGGATTTTCAAGCAAGGCCGATAAAACCATGGCGTTGGTATCCCGGCATAATATCATCCTCTCGGTGGGATTGGCAGCAAATGCCAGACGGATCCGGGAAGGAATGGTCATTTCATTGATCATTTTCAGGCTTTTCAAAACATTTTTTATCCACTCGCTATTCTTATTCTCCTCATGCCCCTTTAAATGCGATTCCGGAGCTGGAACCGGTGCCTTTGGTGATAATTTTGCGGTCCGGTTGTTTAATACCTCATCCGTAAATGTTGCTTCAAGCCTGATTTGACTTCTTAACCGTTGGATTTCAAGGCGAAGGTTTTCGGTTATTTTCGGGTTTTTTTCCATCACCTTCATGATTTCCGGATAAGCAATCAATCGTTTTTTATTCATGATCAGAGACTCCAGCATGGGCGGCGACCCTTGCCTGGCGATTTTCAGAAGAAACTGGACCGGAAAACACAGGTTGTCAACCACAGTCTGAATGATACCGGTTTTGTTTTTTTTTAAGGCCTCAAGCATAATGAAGTGGGCGACCGAATGGTTGGCAGTCTCCCGTTTCATATATTCCTGTTTAATTGCCTCCGGAATTATATCCAGTCTATTTTTTGCCCTTATCCTGAACCTTTTCTGGCTGCAGACAAAGACCAGCGCCTCCATATTTTCCATTTCCGATAATGAAAATTTTCCTGACAGCAACATTTCGATTACTTCATCATCCACTTCGTTATCGGCTATCTTTTGAACCAGGTAATTATTGGATTCCAGTCGGTTCTGGGTATAAAAATCAACATTTTCCTCATTTCTGGACATCATAAACAGGGCAATCTTTTTGAGATTTTCATGAAAGGATTCCTTGTTTTTCTTGATGAATTCAATGCCGTAAAAAACTGCCCGGGAATCTTTGGATTTTCGATAATTTCTGACCTGGCCTTCGACCTCAATAGAATCGCTGTTTTCTTCCAGCTGGAATTTCATTTTCAGGATATCCCCCACCTTGATATCCGCATCCGGTTTTGAGCGGACGGCAATTCCGGTTTCCGAAATATCCATCATGATGGCCTCGATTCCCCTGTCCATCCTGGAAATCTTTCTTTTTTCCGGATCGGAATTCATCAATTCAAATTTAATTTTTATGGTTTCATCAAGCCGGAGGGCAATTCGAAACAAACTGCGACGATTTCGATGAATAATGGAACTGGGCCAGGCAATTTTGATGGCAGGTTCCGGAGTTCCCCGGGGAAGTGAATAGTCTTCCTCGTTGCTGATAACCTTTGATTTGAAGGTGAAGCGAAAACCCGAGGTTTGAAAAGTAATCGATACCGGTTCACCGGGCTCCAGCACCCGAAAGTAAACTCCCCTAATCGACGGGCACTGGATGATGATTGATTTCTCAACCTGGGAAAGTTTCAGGAAACGACTGGCCCGATCAAAGATCCTGTTCTGTTTTTCAAAATGAATATCAATAATTTCTTTTTCTTTTATGGCCTTTAAAAGGAATACCGTATCAATTTTTACAGACATAAACGGGTTTTTTTCTTTATGATCCATTTTAAGGCAAAGTTGCAGGCATGTAAAGTAAAAATAAGCACCATTGAATAAATACAGTCTTTTCGTTAAAATTAAGCTGACATGGAGGCAGTCGCTTTTTTATAGCTTCAACCCAAAAGAACCGATTAAAAAAGACGAAAATAAGGAATAATTACCCGATATTACCGGTTACAAGAATAACAAATTAATCGGTTACCTGTGTACCTACACCCCGGAAGAGCTCTTTTACGCCGCCGATGTGCTGCCGGTCAGGATTTTCGGTGGTCACGAGTCGGATATCAGCATCGTCGAGCCGCATATCCACGGTATGTACTGTCCATTCTGCCGGAGCTGATCGGGG
>CAZOWT010000074.1:0-7277 GCA_964583345.1 uncultured Clostridia bacterium | reverse complement strand
ATCGGTTCCGGAGGGATTGCCCTGGTCTATTCCGGTATTAACCGGAAAAATGGCCGGAAAGCGGCAATAAAAATATTAAAACCCATACTGGTAAAGGAAAATTCCATTTCCAGGAGATTTCTCAAAGAGATTCAAACCATATCCCGGCTAAGACACCCGAACATCATTTCCATTACCCGGGTGGGGCAAACACATCAGGTTAATTACCTGATCATGGAATTCATGCCCGCCAACCTGGCAGAAAAAATTCATTCACTACCTGGCAGAATTCCGGTTCCGGTTTGCCTGGAAATTACCCGAAAAATTGCCGGAGCCCTGCATTACGCTCATCTTAAAGGAATTATTCATCGTGATATCAAATCCGAAAATATTATGTTCAGAGAAGATGGAACGCCAGTACTGGTCGATTTCGGCCTGGCCAAAATCGTCGATTCCCTGGAAAAACTGACCAAATCCGGTTTGACTGTCGGAACACCGGAATACATGAGCCCGGAACTCATCCAGGGAACGGATATTGATGGCCGTTCGGATATCTACAGCCTGGGCGTGGTGCTTTATGAAATGCTCACCGGAGAAGTTCCTTACAAAGCAAGACACTATGTTGCCCTGGCCATGAAGCATATCAAAAAAAGAATTCCGAAATTGCCAAGAAAAAAAAGATCCCTCCAGCCGGTTCTGAATAAAATGATGGCCAAAAAACGCGAAAACCGCTTTGAAAACGCCGGTGATTTGATTGAATTTTTAAAGCAATTTGTTGTATAATTTTATTTTAGCAGGGCTGTAACTTTTTCTGGGTTAGTTTCGTCTATTTGACATGGCAGAGAAAAACAAAAAAATTCTTTTTCAAATGGTCATCCGCCAACCCGAACCGGAAAAAGAGGTTCAGTATGTCATTTTCGACCATGATCCCACCTTCTCATCTCTGTCGAGAGGTCAGAAAAAAGCCTTTATTCGCAGTGAAGAAGAAAAAATAAAAAAATTGATTTCAAAAAAATACCGACCCAGTTATTTTTAATTTTAAAGCCCTTCTTTCCGATATCACCCAATTTACCCGGAATCTTTGATTTTTGGAAAAAATATAGATATAATGGTCAACTGTTTTTTAAGGATGATATCATGAAAAAAAGTTTGGTTGCTATTTTAAAAACATCACCGGAAACGGTTTTTGAAGATTACCACCGTCTAATGAATCTGGCAAATTACCAGCATGTCTTATCAAAAGATACAGAAACAGCATTGAAAATCAATATATCCTGGCATTTTTTCTATCCGGCAAGTTCAACCACCCCCTGGCAGCTAGACGGAGTAATTCGTGCCCTGCTGCGTGATGGCTACCGGCCTGAAAAAATTCATGCCTGTCACAACCGCACAGTTGTGATTGATGCTCACCTTGGCGAACGCGAAAACAAGCAGCTACCCGTGATTGAAGCTCACGGACTCCGGAACATCCATCTCTATGAAAATGAAGAATGGATTCATATTAGGGATGCAGTTGGAAAATTGGCCGATAAATTTCTCTGCCTCAACCAGGTATACCCGAAGGGCTTTCATATTCCCCGGCGGTTTATCGGCGAGAATATCATCCATCTGCCGACAGTCAAAACCCATATTTTTACCACCACCACCGGCTCCATGAAAAACGCTTTCGGAGGTCTCTTGAATGAAAGGCGCCACTGGACACATCCGGTAATTCATGAAACCCTGGTCGATCTCCTGATGATTCAACAAGAAATCCACCCAGGAATATTTGCCGTTATGGACGGGACTTTTGCCGGAGATGGCCCGGGCCCACGCTGTATGCTCCCGCATGTAAAAAATGTCATCCTGGCTAGCCAGGATCAGGTTGCTATCGATGCCCTGGCTGCCAAAATAATGGGTTTTGACCCGCTTTCCATTAAATATATACGCCTGGCCCATGAAAAAGGCCTGGGTTGCGGCGATCCGCGTGAAATCGAGGTGGTAGGAGATGAAAAAATCGGGAAACAGAACTGGAATTTCGTGGGTCCGTTCCATAAAATGACCTTTGCCTCGCGCATGCAGCATAAAATCTACTGGGGCCCTCTAAAAAAGCCCCTGGAATGGACACTGAAAACCGTTCTGGCTCCCTGGTCCTACCTGGCATCGGTTTTTTTTCATGACACATTCTGGTATCCATTCCGGGCAAAAAAGAAAATGAAATCTGCATTGAACAGCAAGTGGGGATGTCTTTTTCAAAACTGGGAAAACTTGCATCCGGATGAAAGGGGATTCCCCGATGTCGGAAAAAAGGGAACCCGGTTCATCAGAACCGGTCTGAGTGTCTTTTTAAAATCGTTCCGCATCCTTTGGACCGCACTAAAAGAGGCACCGGAATTCACTGCCAGGAGAAGAAGAAAAAAAAGTCCGTCAAACTCAGCGTAAAAATGATTTAGCCATTCTTACTTTCCATGACAGCATCTCCAGCAACCATCACAAAAAAATCCCAGGGATTTTCCCTGAATCAGGGGAAACACCGGCTGTTTTTGCTTCGCCTGGGTGCCATCCTGCTAAGCGCCTGCCTGCAGCCACTGATTTCCGCCCCGCTCAGCCTGTGGCCGCTTCACTGGATAGCCTGGATTCCCTTCTTATGGGCCATTCATGCTCAGAAGGGAAAGGGTAACCTGATAATGGCCTATATCGGGGGTACCATTTCAAATGGGCTTATATTTTGCTGGGTGGTCAATCTGCTCCCCAATTTCACCAATATCCCCATGTTTGTTTCGATATTCCTGGTTTTTCTGCTCTGCAGCTATCTAAGCCTGGTCTGGATGATTTTGGCCTGGTTTATTCCGAAAATATCAGCTAAATTCCCCGGAACCTGGATATTTCTGGCGCCTGCCCTGCTGGTCAGCATCGAATTCATTTTTCCCCAGCTTTTCCCTTACATGCAGGGTGTCAGTCATTACCAGGTAACGCCCATCATACAGCTGTCCTCTCTGATGGGTGTTTACGGTGTCAGTTATCTGATATTCTATGCAAATTGCTTGTTTTTCCGGGTGATTTCGGACCTCAGGAAGCGGCGTAAACCGGTATTGAAACCCCTGTTGATATGGTTTGTAATTCTGGCCGGGGTATTGGCATACGGATTCAACCGGATGAAGCTTTATGATAAACACCGGTCATCAAGCCAAATTCTGAAAACCGGCCTTATTCAGGCCAACCTGACTCCGGAAAAAGTCCAAACAATCGGATTCCATAATATCTGGCAAAGATATCTCAAAATGAGCAAAGAGGCGGTTGAAAGAGGCGCTGACTGGATAGTCTGGTCAGAGGGAGAATTTTTAGTCCCCCTGGGCACGCCCACAGCCGAAATCATGTTATTAAAGCTCAGCCGGCAACTGGGACATCCCATATTGCTTGGTGGTTACGGGGAAAAAAAAGTGAATGGACGTGTTGTTTCCATGAACAGCGCCATACATGTAGATCCGATTACCGGCATGGGAAAGCGTTATGATAAACAGATCCTGGTCCCTTTCGGAGAGTATATGCCGCTGGAGAAATATTTGTCTTTCATATATAAAAAAATTAATTGGACATCCCGATTTTCTGCTGGCCATGATTCCGTTGTTCAATCCCTCCAGGGTATCCCCTATGGATTTCTGATCTGTTACGAAGCCATTTATCCGGGCCTGGCACGTAAAGCGGTGCGGGGAGGCGCTCACCTGCTGGTGAACATCACCTATGATGGCTGGTTTGGTCAAACGGCTGCTCCTTACCAGCATCTCATGTTGGCAGCCATCCGAAGCGCCGAGAATGGCGTTCCCATGATCAGGTTGTCCACCACCGGAATAACCACCACCATTGATGCGCTGGGTAGAATGGGTAAGCTCAGCCCGCTTTTCAAACGGGAGGTGATTGTCCAATCGATTCCGCTGGTCCGCCTGCCATCAATATATTCCCGGATCGGAGATGTTTTTGCCTGGGGTTGTTTCGCCTTGATATTGGTCGGCGGTTTGTTGATCATGAAAGACAGAATAAAAAACAGGAAATTCCATTCCCCGAACGTCTAAAAACCTTGGCTGCCGGTTTCCGTTTATAATAAATAAAGGTTTCGTCCATACAACTGATGAAATCAGCCGGCAATAAATTTTGCCTGATCAGCAGAGCAAATCGACAAACCTGAATTGCTCGACATCAACCAGCCCTTGATCCGTAATCTTCAATTTTGGTATAACCGGAAGCGCCATGAATGCCAGGGTCATGAATGGATTATCCAGGCCCGACCCCATGCGGCTGATGCAGTCCTTTATCTGTTGATATTCCCGGTTCACATCCTCCAGTTTTTCGGTTGACATCAATCCACATATTTTCAGGGGAAAATAGGTGATTTTTTCATTTACCGCCACCATTCCGCCTCCATTTTCAATCAAGTGGTTTGCTGCACGGGCCATGCTATCATTATCCATGCCGGCAACAATGAGATTGTGGCTGTCGTGGGCAATGGTCGAAGCCAGCGCCCCTTTTTTTATCCCCAGACCCTTGACAAATCCGAGGGCATGATTGTCGGTGGCCCGGTGTCTTTCGAATACGGCAATTTTTGCGATATCCTTTTCCGGATCGGCATGCAGATCATGATGACTTACGGTCATGGGCATGATGTGTTCTCCGGTCAGGATGCTGCCGGGATTAATTTCGATGGCCCTGACCTTCACCATGTTACTGTGGTCAGGCAACGGTATCCGAAAATCATCCGGTTTTAATTTCTTGCCGAGATTGAGTTTTCCCATTAAACGGGAATAGTCATATGGAATCCGGGGCCCGTTATATCCCTTATTTTCAACCACGATTTTCCCATTGTGAATGACCCGGTCGATCTCCAGCGAATCCAGCGACTTCAGAACCACGATATTGGCTTTCATTCCTGTTTTTATTTGCCCGATTCCGGGCAGTTGATGCCGGAGAAAATAACTGGAAAAATAGTTTCCCGGATTCAGCGTCGCCAGGGAGATTGCCGTGATGGTGGCAGTTTCCAGATCCTGATCGGAATGATCTTGTATGATTTCCCGGGCCCGTCTGATTATCCGGTCTATATGTCCGTTCTGGTGAAGCTCCAGCGGATCAAGATCATCGGAACATAGCATAAAGCGGTTCAGAGAAATCTTGTTCTTTATCAGATCCGGTAAAATCCGCTCCATATCCCGGCTGGCACTTCCGTAGCGAAGGCCGACAAACATTCCGAGATTAATCTTTTCAACAGCTTCCTCAAAACTTGTTGTTTCATGATCAGACATGATCCGGATTCGGTGGTCAGATTTTCCGTTGGAGAGATAGGTTTTCAGTGATTCTCCGGTTACACCCGGGCAGTGACCGTCGACTATTTTCCCGGCATTGAAAACCAGGTCGACTTTCTGTCGGGCATCCCCGAATCCATTGATGATGCCAGGAAAATTCATCATTTCCGCCAGGCCGTATATGCGTCTATCCGGGAGCATTGCCTCTATATCCGACAGGGAAATTTCCGCTCCGGCTGTTTCAAGATGGGTGGCCGGCACGCAGGAAGGGATTCCCACCACCATATCCAGCGGAAGCTGTTCAGACATTTCCAGAAAGAAATCGATGCCTTTACGGCCGCATACATTGGCGATCTCGTGCGGATCGACAAATATTGACGTGGTTCCATGCCTCACCGCTTCCCTGGCAAATTCAAGCGGGTTGAGCAGGCTGCTTTCCACATGTAGATGAAAATCGATAAAACCTGGAACGATATATTTCCCACGGACATCAATCTCCTTTCTGGCATTCATTTCTGTGCCAGGTTCGATGGTTTTGATGACACCGTCCTGGACAATAATATCTTCCTGACAGATTTTTCCGGTTGAACAATCAATGATCTGCCCGTTTTTCAGTATTAAATCATGCATGATTTCTTCCTATTATTCCATCGATAGGCCAAAGCGTATGGCTGCATATTCGAGATACCGGCAGTTGACGATAACCTGATTTTGATTTTACCGATAGTATTCTTCATTGACCGAAACAATGTAAGGAAGCAGTCTGAAGTCTTCGCCGGCATCGATCCCATATCCGGCAATCCATAGGTCAGGTACTTCGAATCCCACATAATCGGGTTTTAAATCATTTTTCAGTTTCTCGATTTCGATGGAAGGATTTTTTAAAATTTTATTCAGCAGAAAACATATTTTTATTCTCGAAGGTTCAAAACCGATAATTTCAATGGCATCGTTCAGGATTGCTGTTAGGGTCCGGACGGTATCGGCCACATCATCAATCAGCAACAGATCGGTATTTTCGTGGAAACGAGGGCGGCGAATAATTTTTACCAGACGCCCCGCCTCTCCTTCGGCCTTTATTTCAGATCCATAGGTCTCGGCATGATAAAAATCAATTTTTACCTCCGGGCCCCGGCAGTTAATGATCTGGCGTCCCAGGTCGGCCGCAAAGACAAAAGCGCCCTTTAAAACTGGAACCAGTAAAATTTGACGCTTTCCAATGTGGTCGTCGGCAATCTGACGTGCCAGAGCTTCCACCCGCTTTTTAATGCATATCTCGGGAATCAGTACCCGGTTGATCCGATTATTTAAGGCATGATCCCGGCTTATTAATTCCTCGTCCCCCCCGGGTATTTGCAGGCCATGTTCCGGTACCTTTATGATTCGGGTATAATCGATTCCTCTATCCACTGAATATCACCATTGGGAGTGTATTTCAATCATTTACAGGAGCTGCACTGTTGGTGGGCACAGGAATTACAGGATGTATCGGAATTACCGGCATCCGAAGATTTATCGGCGCCCGAGAAGGCAAATGATGAAACCAGTTTAACCACATTATTGCATCCGCAGGCTTCACAGGAAATATGATCGATTTGACTTTTGGTCCTGATGAGTTTCTCAAAAACCCGTTCGCATTGCCGGCATTTGTATTCATAAATTGGCATTTTTTGCTCCTGAAATCATTTTACACCCCAATATTTTCCTTGTAAAGTGGTGATTTAAGAAAAATGTTCAGTTTTTAAGGGATAATCCGTACCGATTCCGTTTACATAATATTTATCCTACCTGATCTGTTCATCATGCCTTCCATCACTTTCTGGATCAGACGGGAAATCCTTTTATTGTATAATTTTGGTGATATTGTCGGTTTTATTTGTTATCAGGTCTTTTACGGAAAGGAATATAAAGTATTTGACACGTTCCAGTTGGTTCAATCGGATTGAAATCATAATTTCTTTTTCCTTCGATAAAACCATTTTGCTTTGATCTAGCACAACATTTTTATTGCCGTCAATAATCTGGATA
>CAZOWT010000073.1:0-13257 GCA_964583345.1 uncultured Clostridia bacterium | reverse complement strand
GGGAAACATCAGATGGCCAAAAAGTCAATACTCTCTAGCGGGAATATGGCCTTGAATTCAGCCGATAAAAAACTACGGATAGATACCAGAAAGACAGAATTAAAACGATTACCGCAGGAAAAAAATTTAAATCGGGTTGACATTTCCGGTCAGGATTCATTTGTGAGCATCGAGAGTAAAACCGGAATTTCGCCCGATGCTTTAATTTATGTGCTAAAACTCCCGGGAGACATTTCTCTGACTGAAATACTGGGGAGGTTAAAACGAATTTACCATTTTACAATAAATTTTTTTCGTTATTCCTTTAATCTTCTCTACTATGAGGGTGCAGTTTTATAAATTATTTTTAAGCTAAAAAAAAATGGATACATTTGAAAATGATTTCAATGAACAAATCGGGCCGGTACTGTATTACAATGATGTGGTGATGGACCATGTTCAAAATCCCAGAAATGTGGGTGAAATGCCCGATGGTGAAGCAGATGGGTTTTCTATTACCGGCGACCCGGCCTGCGGGGACCAGTTGTATCTGTGGATAAAAGTGGAATCCGCAAAAATAATCGATATCAAGTTCAAGACTTTTGGCTGTCCCGGAGCGATATCCACCAGCAGCATGCTGACGGTTCTGGCAAAAGGCAAGAGTATCGAAGAGGCGAAAAAAATCACCGATGATGACGTTATTGAAGCGCTGGGCGGTATTCCCGAGCGAAAAAAACATTGCTCGCTTCTGGCGGTGAACGCGCTTCACGATGCCATTCAGGATTATGAACGGAAGCAATCGGGTTAGAATATCCGTTACGGACACCACGGAAACAAAAATCAATTGAATTTCATTTCCAAAGAAGCCACCGGAGATGTTGATGATGAAGCCGGTTCGTATCCCATAAATTTATAGAAGAAAAAAAATGGAAAAAGAACTTATTGTTTCAAACCGGGTCAATCAGATCAGCGGGTCCGCCATTCATGAGATGACCCGCTTATCAAAACAATTTGATGATGTTGCTTTTTTGTCGTGGGCCAAACCCACGGCAGGGACTCCTGACCATATCAACCAGGCAGCCGTCCAATCCATCAGAAACGGACTTACCGGAGGATATTCCTCCAGTGATGGTCTGGAAGAGTTGCGGCTGGAGATTGTAAAGAAATTGAAACGGGACAACCAGATCGATGCCGATGGTTCCCAGGTGCTGGCAACGGTTGGGGCTATCGAAGGACTGGCTGCATCGGTGATGTCGGTTGTCGACCCCGGTGATGAAGTTATATTACCCACTCCCACCTACTCCACCCACATCCAACAGGTGGTTCTGGCTTCCGGGAAACCGGTCCTCGTTCCCCTGATTGAACAGGCCGGTTATTCACTTAATCTGGATGCAATCGAAGACGCGATTAATCCAAAAACCAAAGCCATCATGTACTGCAATCCCAGCAATCCCACCGGCACGGTTTTCCCTGAAGAGCAGTTGAGGCAACTTGGGAAAATCGCTCTTGAACACAACCTGATGATCATTACCGATGAAGCGTATGAATATTTTGTCTATGATCAGCACCGGCATTTTTGTGTGGCAGCCATCCCGGAAATGCGGAAAAATGTGATCAGTTGTTTTACATTCACCAAGACTTACGCCATGACCGGCTGGAGAATCGGTTACCTGCATGCCGAAGCTGAGATGCTGACTCAGATAAAGAAGGCCCATATCCCCCTGTCAATTTGCGCGCCGGTTGTTTCGCAGTATGCGGCTCTGGCGGCTTTGAAGGGGTCTCAGGACTGTGTTTTTCAATTTAAAAATCATTATTTGAAGACCCGTAACCTGATGTGTTCGCGTCTGGACCGATTGCGTGAAATCTTTGAGGTCCAGAAACCGGGCGGTTCCTATTTGATGTTTCCTAAAATATTACTCGAAGCGGGGAAAAACTCCACTGAGTTTTGTAAAAAATTGTTGGGTGAAGCCAGAGTCTCCACTACACCTGGCGTCGCTTTCGGTCCGAACGGAGAAGGTCATTTGCGATTATCGTTCTGCGTATCCGAAGATGAGATCAACAAAGCTTTCGATCGGATGGAGGACTATTTTTAGTTGGATGAGCCTAATATGAAATGAATGAAAATATGACTGGATTGGTTTTTTGATAGTCGGTCATCCTCAGTTCATCCCGTGATGTGAATCAACGGTTGCTTTTTCAACAGGCTTGTAACTTCCTTGCTTGTATTTTTTAACCACGTCCTCAACGGTTCCTGATACGCCGGTTATTGTCTCGATCTGGCTGGCCTTCAATGTTTGAAACGCATTGGGCCCCACATTTCCGGTTAACAGTACCTTGACTTCTTTATTCATGATAAATTGTGCTGATTGAATACCGGCTCCTCCCATTGTCTGGGCATTGGTATTTTCTATGGCTTCGAATTCCATTGAATCCGGATCCATGATAATAAAATACGCACATCTTCCAAATCTTGGATCAACCTGGGATTCCAGTGTTTTTCCCTGTGAAGTAATGCATATTTTCATTCTTCCCCTCCATGATCGCACTCTTTTTTTTCAATGCCGTATCCTTTTCCTCCTCCAGGCTTGCAGAGGGATTCTCCACCTTTCAGAGTGCCCTCTAAGATTTGAGAGATGGTGTCCTCAACTTTACCGGTTATCCCGATAATCTGTTTGACATCATATTGATTAAACAGGTCGATCGCTTTATTTCCCATTCCCCCGGCAACAATACATTCCACTCCTTTTTCATTAAAGAATTGAGGTAAGAAACCCGGGTGATGACCTGGATTATTGATAACCTCCCTGCTAACGACTTTTCCGTCGTTTATGTCCACTATGGTAAATGATGGGCATCTTCCGAAATGAGCGGATACATATTCACCATCAGTTGAGATTGCAATTTTCATAATCGTTCCTCCTTATATGGAATAGATTTTTTATAATCCATGTTGACATTTTTCTCTGAGATCATTGGTAATGACAATTTAAAATAAATGAAAATGATAATTATTATCATTTATATTTTAGTATAATAATAAGCAAATGTCAAGATGTGGGGGGCCTCATATTGCTGGTGTTATGTAGTATGGATCTATTTGAGTTTTTAAAGTGACTTGACAGGGGCTGAATTTTGATATATAAATATATATCATAATTGAAATTGAAAATCATTTTCAATATAATAAACTTTATATGAATAGCATGGAAAAATACCAAAAATGGTACTATCTTGTTTCAAGGGTAAAAAAATGGTTATTTCTATAGCAAGCGGGAAAGGTGGAACTGGGAAAACCAGTGTGGCGGTGGCGCTGTCGTTATCGGTAAATCACAATGTTCAATTTATTGATTGTGATGTTGAAGAGCCAAATGCCCATATCTTTTTAAAACCGGTGATTAATAAAATCCATAAGGTTTCTATTCCTGTTCCTGAGATTGATTTGGAAAAATGTTCATATTGCGGCAAGTGCGCTGAAGTTTGTGCATACAATGCCATTGCCGTGGTTCCACCTGAGAGAGATAGAAAAGGCAGCACTTTGGTTTTTTCCAACCTGTGTCATGGCTGTGGGAGTTGCGGTTATTTTTGCCCTAGCCAAGCCATAACAGAAGTCAACAGGGAAATCGGGGTAGTGGAGGTTGGATCATCCGGGTCCATCGAATTTATTCAGGGAAGGCTTCATATCGGTGAAGCGTTGGCACCCCCATTGATTAGACAGGAAAAGAAACATCTGGACAAGTCCCGAACGGTCATTATGGACGCCCCGCCGGGGACTTCATGTCCTGTTGTCGAATCAATTAAAGACAGTGATTTTTGTATTCTGGTCACCGAACCCACACCTTTTGGACTTAATGATCTCGTCCTTTCGGTTCAGGTGTTGGAAAAACTGGGCGTTCCCCATGGGATTGTCATTAATCGCTCTGATTTGGGGGACGAAAAAACAGATGAATTTTGTCAAAAAAAACACATACCCGTTTTGATGAAAATCCCTTTTAAAAAACAAATAGCAGAAGCGTATTCCCGAGGCGAATCAATGGTCAAGGCTTTCCCGGCATATAAAATTGAGTTCCAAGAATTGTTTAAAAAATGCAGGTTGTATTCCAAATCGGATTCTTGATGCAAGGAACCGGATGATCAAGCAAATCATTGTGATAAGCGGAAAGGGCGGGACAGGCAAGACGGTTATTACCGGTGCGCTCGCAGCTTTGGTTCACAACAAAGTTATGGCTGATTGCGATGTTGATGCCGCTGATTTGCACCTTTTGCTGAATCCGGTCGTTAAGGAACGGCATGAATTCAGAAGCGGTCAGACGGCATTCATCGATTCAACGCTCTGTAATTCCTGTGGGAAATGTGTTAGTGTCTGCCGTTTTGATGCCATTAATAATGATTTTGTGGTTGATTCGATATCCTGTGAGGGATGCGCGTTCTGCAGTTTTGTCTGTCCTGAAGGAGCCATCAACATGAATGAAAATGTCTCCGGGGAATGGGTTGTTTCCGATACCCGTTTTGGCCCTTTTGTCCATGCCAGGCTCGGTATTGCTGAGGAAAATTCCGGTAAACTGGTTGCCCTGGTAAGAAAGGAAGCGAAAGCATTGGCTGAGAAAAATAATTGTGATTGGGTTATCATTGATGGCGCACCGGGGATTGGCTGTCCGGTGATTGCTTCATTATCGGGAATTGATTGTGCGCTGGTGGTCACCGAGCCTACGATTTCGGGAATGCATGATGCGGACCGGGTTGTTCAAGTGGCCAGTCATTTTGGTGTGAAGACCAAAATATTGGTCAACAAGTATGATTTAAACAGGGACATGACAAAGAAGATTGAAACATACTGCAGGGACCATCAGATAGAACTCATTGGAAAGATTGCCTTTGACGATGCTTTTGTGAAAGCCATGGTGGAGGGAAAGACCATCATGGAATATGAGGGAGGCCGAAGGGTCAAGGGACAGATTGCTGAGGTTTGGAAAAAACTTCAAGAAAATCTGGGATAGGGGAAACGATCATCATACATCAGAAATGATAATGTCATGGGTAAGCTTATCAAAGAGCCATTAAAACACTTTGCAGAAAAATATGATATTGATATTTCAAACATCAGGGAGATCGCTTGCGGGGAAAAATACACGGCAGTTCTCCTGAAAAATGGACATATCGGTGTTTCGGCCAATCAGTCAAACAAAATCACTATAAAAGTTGAGCATTTAAAGGTCCCGGATTTAAACCGCGTTGAACAGCGAATCGTTATGAATGCGTATTTTAATGGAATGTTGAACTATTCAGATCATTACCGGGGCACGGCCGATATTTTTGATCGTATCAATTTCCAAGTTTACCGGAACCTGGTCATGATTGGGCTTTTCAAGCCCCTTCTGGAGAAGCTTAGGTTGGAGAATATAAACATTCATGTTTTTGACATGATTAAGAAAGATGCCAGTCTTATTCCTGAGGAAGAAAAGATGGAATATGTAAAAAAAGCGGACGCTATCATACTTTCCGCCTCCAGTATTGCCAACAATACGTTTCTGGATATTGTGAATTCTTCTGGAGTCAAATGTGATATATTTCTTTTGGGGCCGTCCAGTATATTGGACAAGGATATGTTCGGGTATAGGAACATCAGACGAATATTCGGGGCCATTTTCGAGACGGGCGATACCATGGTATTAAATTCCATAAAGCAAGGGTACGGAACCCGGATGTTTTTACCTTTCGGTAAAAAAGTATTTCTTTAATGGGTCGTTAAGCGATGAGAGGACAACCATGAATCCAATTGTCATGAAACCAATCGGAATGATCCATTCACCCTACAAAAAAAGCCGAGATATTCCCATTCAGGGAATTTTTAAAGGCAATATCGAAGCCTTTATTGAGCTAAAAGATGAATATATCTCGGGCCTTAAAGATCTTGATCAGTTCAGCCATGCCATTATCATTTACTATTTTCACCAATCAGAAAAGGAAGAAATGGTCGGTAGGCCATTCCTGGAGAAAAAGAAACACGGAATTTTTGCCATCAGGAGCCCACATCGTCCCAACCATATCGGTTTTTCGATTGTAAAGATACAGCGGATTGTAAGGAATGAAATCTTTTTTACGGAAGTTGATGTATTGGATGGGACGCCGCTGTTGGACATAAAACCGTATGTGACCTATTTTGATTCACGGGAAAATGTATATTGCGGTTGGCTGGAGAAACATTTCCGGGATGGGAAGATGCCTGAAAAAGCCATCCCGGGCAATGGGGAAGGCAATGACTGAATTAATGGAAAAAAACCCTGGTGGAGTCACTGGGCAATCATCTTCGATACCGGATAACCAAGTCCATTCCCCGGGGAGACGTTTACTGTGACCATGTGATTGAAATTCAGCATTCAGGGACCAAATAAAAATTATTTTTTCATTACGGTTGACAAAATAAAATTAATTTTTTATATTGGTATTGGAAATCATTATCAACAAGGAGGATCGTTTATGAGAAAGAAACCCTGGCTTAAAAAATCGTTATTTATCGCATTATTTTTATCCGTCATTTTTTTGGGATGGTTTCTCATCGCTGGCTCTGAAAAGGATGAAGAAAAATCCTGTTTTTACAACAGTTTGCATCATACCGGAGAGGGAATGAGATTCTGGTACGAAGAAAATGGTGGATTCAAGAATGTAACCGGGATTCCCTACAAAGAACTTGACTGCCAAAATTGTCATGTGCGATCCTGTGAACAGTGCCATGCCATAAAAAGTGGCGAAAAATGTTCCTACAGCCTGACCAAGGCCAGGGATTTAAATACCTGCCTTTCCTGCCATTCCAGAGCGAAGGTAACCTTTGATCTGTGTAAAAACAAAAAAAACCTGGATGTACACATCGCCAGCGGCATGGGGTGCGTTGATTGTCATAAAGGCAATGACGTTCATGGCGACGGAACCATTCATAAAACCATGCGTGACCCGGGGGCCGTGAATGTAGCCTGTCTGGACTGTCATGAAAAAAAAGAACAGGTTAAAGCCCATGCGGTGCATGGCGATAAATTGGATTGCGCCGCTTGCCATATCGCCAACACCACCTCCTGCCTGAATTGTCATTTTGATCGATTTCTGGAACAGGGAACCCGGAAAGGAAATTTTTTCCCCCCCTGCCAGGATTGGATCATTCTGGTGAATTACAAAGGAAAGGTAACGTCGGGCAATGTGCAAACCCTCATCCATAATGGGAAAAAATTCATTACCTATGCGCCTTATTTTACCCATGCGGTTCAGGCCAAAGCCAGGGAATGCAGGGACTGCCACGGGAATTTTGCGGTCCGCCAGATCCAGAAGGGCAATTCAATACCCATGGCGATTTTTAAAGACCATCGCATGATTTCCTGGAATGGGATTGTTCCCCTGGTACCGGAAAAACTGAAGTGGGATTTTGCTGAGAAAGAAGGCGACCAGTGGATGCTGCTGAAGAATAAAGAGAAGCCGATCATTCAGTTTTCTTGCTATGCCGAACCTTTTACAGAAGATCAAATTAAAAAGATGGCGACAGTTTATAAGGATTCCAACCAGTAGGCAGAAATTCGAATCACTTGATGCGGATAGGCGGGTTTAGCCGAAAATTTTCACATCCGGATTAAAAAAAATCCTAGTTTAAAATCTGTTCCAGCTTGAGGTGCTGTTTGACCAGCTGGATCAGGGTATTGATTTTTTCAGGGGAGTCTTCGGTCAGAAGGGCTTCAATTTTGTCGGTTTGTTTGGCGACTTCAAAGGTATCGCTTTCAACCAGCAGCAACGGAATGTCTTTTTCCGATGCCCGGGAAATAATGTTTGACGGTGGCAGTATGTTGTTGGTCAGGATAATTCCCGAGGTATCGCTTTCCAGAGAGGCCAGTATCATGTCGATCCGGTCACCGCTGGTAATCAGTAATTTCTGGGGCTTGTTGAAGAGGGGATTCCTTAAGGCCCGGTTGGTTGACATGGCTCCGACAAAAATATTCTTGACAATGTTTTTCAACCCGTTTTCTCCGGCGATGACTTTGGCGGCAATTTTCTTGGCCAGGTAATCAACCGAGAAAAAGGTGAGTTGGTCCATGTACGGTAAGATTCCCAGTACCGGTACATTCATGTCTGAAATTCCCTTCAGGTAAAAATTTGAAAAGTTTTCCACATCCTGAACCTTGTTCAGGATGACGCCTCCGAAATCCATGTCTTTCAGGTCGGCATGGTTTTTTATGTAGGTAATGTCATCGATGATGGTGTCGTCGTCTCCGCTGACAACAAAAATTATTTTAGCGCCGAGGTGCCTGGCCATGGAAATCGAATCCAGGAATATCGATGTGCCGTATGACAGGGTTTTCCCGCCTTCGATAAAAAGATAATCCTTGCCGGCGCCGGCAATATTGGCCATTTCCAGTAGCTTTTCTTTTATACTCTCCCGGTTATAGACATACCTGAGTTTTGAATGATTGAATCCCAGGGTGATATCCTCTGATTCTGTTTCGGTATCCAGTTTCCATAAATTTCGAATCAGAAAACAGTCATAATCCCAGTTCTTTTTCCTTCGGTACACCAGCCTGTCGCCAAAGGGTTTCAAAAAACCGTATTTGAATTTGGCGGATGCGGCGATTCCGACAATTAACGAGGTTTTCCCGGCGCCTTCCCGGACCGATGCCACCAGTATTTTTTTCATCTAATTACCCTCCTCCGGCTTTTTTATCAGAATCCTGACATCCAAAGCCCTTAATCCTCGGTCTTGTTCATATACCACAACCGGGTTGATTTCAATATCGGTTATACTGTTGCATTTTTTTATAATCGATCCCACTTTGATAAGGGTATCAATGACACCCTCGATATCTTTCTTTTTTTCACCCCGTACACCCAGCAAAACCGGAAACGACCTGATTTCCTTGAGCATGTTCATCACTGTTTTTCGGTTAACCGGCAGCCCCCTGAATACGACATCCTTTATCACTTCGACATATATACCGCCCATTCCGCACATAACGATCGGGCCGAACGATCTGTCCACCCGGGCCCCGATGATGAGTTCAACGCCCCCTGACACCATCTCCGTGACTTCGATTCCCTCGATGGAAGCAGACGGGTTGTAGGCCATTGAATTCTGGATGATGGCCTCATAGGCGTCAATGACTTCTGCCTGGTTGAGTAGATCCAGGGCTACGCCACCGGCATCGCTTTTGTGGAGGATATCCCGGGAAACCACCTTCATGACCACCGGATATCCGATTTCCCCGGCAAATTGAACCGCCTGATGGATGTTTCTGGCAATTTTGCTCTTGGGCATGGTGATGCCGGCGGCATTCATGATTGCCGCGCCTTCGTTGGCCAGGAGAAACGACCGCTGTTCCTGAAGGGCGATTTTAATGATGCTGTTTATTTTTTCCAAATCGATATCCGCTTCATCCACCACATCTGATTTTTCTTCCAGATACCGCTGGTACTGGGAGGCAATACCCAGGGAAGAAACCGCATCAACCACCTCGCCATAGACCGGCACATTTTCTCTTTTTAAAAGCACCAGGGCTTTTTCAACGTCCTCCCCTCCCACAATGGCATAGCTGATGGGCTTGCCGGCTTTTTTATGGGCCAAAAAGGTATCATGGATCATGGAAACCAAATTCTCGGAATCGAATGTTGAGGTTTCACAATACAGAGCGATGGTGGAATCAAGATTTTCGCAACTCACTGGAGCAGTCAGGGCCATCCGGTATTGTTCCGAATTTGCGCCTCCGGTTATATCAACCGGATTCTTGGTTGAACCGAATGAGGGGACCGAAGATTCAAAAATTTTTTTCAGAACCGTCTGATCATCATAAAGCTCGATACCGAATTTTTCCGAGGTATCGGTGGCCAGAACGCCCACACCTCCCCCGTTGGTGATGATGACGGTATTTTTTCCCCTGGGCCGGGGACTGAAAGCCAGAAATTTACACCAGTTGAAAGCCTCATTGAGCGATTCCGCCCGGGAAACACCGCATTGTTTCATGATGGCCTCGAAAATTTCATCCGACCCGGCCAGTGAACCGGTATGGGAAGCCGCGGCCATTGCCCCCCGTTTCGAGCGTCCCGACTTGATGACCACAATCGGTTTTTTCTCGGTCGCCCATTTAAGGGTTTCGATAAGTTTGGGCCCGTTTTTAACCCCTTCGATATAGACCAGGATGACCCGGGTCTCTTTCTGGGGGACCAGATATTCCAGCAGGTCACTTTCATCGATATCACATTTGTTTCCCGTGGAAACGATGGCAGACAACCCGATATTATCCACCGTGGTTTTTCCGATCATGGCCACGCCCAGGGCGCCACTCTGGGTGAGGATGGCCACATGGCCGGCCTTTATTTTCGATGCTGAAAAGGTGGCGTTCATGGAACAGGAGGCTGAGTACAGGCCGAAAATATTGGGCCCCAATATTCTCATGTCATGGGCCCGGGCAATGGACACGATCTTTTTCTCCTCTTCGATGTTCCCGACTTCGGAAAAGCCCGAGGTAATGATTTGGATGTATTTTACACCTTTGCTGGCGCATGACTCCACCGCTTCCAGTACAAAGGATGCCGGTACGGTAATGGTGACCAGGTCGATATCCTCTTCGATTTCTGTCACATTCCGGAAAACCCTGTGCCCCATGATCTGGCCGCCCTTGGGATTTACCGGGAATACGCTGCCGGTGTATCCGCCTGACAGGATGTTATTGAATATGGTGTGCCCGATTTTCCCCTTGATATGGGACGCCCCGATCACCGCCACACTCCTGGGTTCGAAGAGAAATTTGATTGATTCCTGGTTATGGCTTGGCATGTTTCTCTCCGAAATTCATAACCAGCGAATATGAATTGCCTTCAATGACCTTGTACATGTCAAAGCCCATTTTCTCGAACAGATGCAGCATGGGTTCGTTTTCCACCAGGACCTCGGCCGTGAAACCCAGAAGCCCTTCATTCTTGGCCAGCTGGGTCAGGTAGGTGATGAGCTGTGTTCCCACGCCCATGTTCTGATAGTCTTCCCGAACGGTAAAGGCAACCTCGGCGGTATGGGTGTTATTGTTGATGATATACTGTCCCATGCCTATAATGATTTCGGTGCCATCCTGTTCGGTGGTTGCCAGAATAATCATTTCGGCTGAATAGTCGATGACCACATATTCCTGTCGCATCTTATGGGGTATGTCTTTTCTCATGGACATGAATCGCCGTTCCAGACTCCGGTCCGAAAGTGAGTAAAAGAGATCCTTGATCAGGGTTTCGTCATTGATTCTGACCGGCCTCATGGTGATAAGCAGGCCTTTCCGGGTGGTTCGAAAGGTTTCCAGGTATTCGGGGTATTCTCCGCTTTTACCGGGGATGAATGCCTGGTCTTTATAGATGAGATTCAACTTTTTGGCTTCTTCGATGAGCCAGGGCCGGAATTTTGGATGGGCAATGGCAATAATATCCATGGCCCTTTCCCGGATATTTTTACCATGAATATAGGCGATTCCGTATTCTGTTACCAGATAATGGATATCGCCCCGGTTCAGGGTAACCCCGGCTCCGGTGTCCAGAAAGGGCACAATCCTGGATATTTCACCGTCCTGGGCGGTTGTCTGCAAAACCAGAATGGTTTTTCCGCCCGGGGCCAGGATACTTCCCCGCATGAAGTCAGCGCTTCCGCCAATGCCGCTGTAAAATGTGCTGCCGATTGATTCTGCGCTGGCCTGGCCGGTCAAATCCACCTGAAGCGCGGAATTAATGGCGGCAATATTTTTGATGCGGGAAATCACCAGGGGATCGTTGGTATAATCAATGGTCCTGAATTCAAATTGCGGGTTGTCGTCAATATATTGATAGGTTTTTTCCGTACCCATGCAGAAGGAGGCCACGGTTTTTCCTTTATTCAGATTTTTCCTCGAGTTATCGATTACCCCGGCCGAAATCAGTTCGACGAGTTTGTCGGTGAGCAGTTCGGTATGGACCCCCAGATGCTTTTTATTTTTCAGACAGTTTAACACCGCGTTGGGTACGCTGCCGTAGCCCAGTTGAATGGTATCGCCGTCATTTACAATTCGGGAAACGTACTTTCCGATCTGCTGGGCGATTTCATCCGGAATCATGGGCGAAAACTCAAGTACTTTTTCATCATGATGAATCACAAAATCTATATCCTGAAGGTGTATGAAGCTGTTTCCGTGGGTGCGGGGCATATTGGTGTTTACCTGGGCAATCACCACTGCCGCGTTTTCGATGGCTGTCATGGTGATGTCCACGCTTATTCCCAGGCTGACATATCCGTTTTTATCCGGCAGTGACGTTTGAATCAGGGCGACATCGATGGGAATTCTTCTGCTGTTCAGGAGTTTGGGAACCTGGGAGAGAAAAATGGGGGTATAATCCGCCAGGCCTGTGTTAACTGATTTCCGGGTATTGTTCCCCACAAAAAATGAGTTATGCCTGAAATTGTAGGTAAAACTTTCATCCGTGTAGGGGGCGACACCCAGGGTCCAGATATGAAAAATCTCGGCATCGGCAAATGCTTTGGGATGTTTTTTGACATATTCCACCAGGGACTGAACCAGGTATTGCGGCTCTCCGCAACCGGTACTGATAAATATCCGGTCTCCCCGGTGAATGTTTTTAAAGACCTGATCTTCAGACGCGAATTTTTCCGGGTATATTTTTTCCCAGTGAGCAACGGGAGAATTTATCAGGTCTTTTGATTCTTTTTCATTCATGGTTTAAAATTTTCAAGCGCCCGGTTTCCCATCAATTCGTCAATCTTGTTTCATGCCTGAGCATTTGCCTCGGCTTTGTCGATTCCGGTTAAATCAAACCGCTTATTTTTTCATCAAACCCCGTATGGTGGCGATCAGGTCATCCGGATCCACCGGTTTGTCCAGGAACTTCTCCACCGGCAGAAACGCGCCGTCGGTTTCCGGATTGAATTTGAAGGGGGTTCTCTGGCTGACTGCCGTGACCATAATGATGGGGATATGTTTGAATTTTTGATTCATTTTCACGAATTGGGCGAAATTGAATCCGTCCGTGTCCTTGTGCATCATGACATCCAGGATAATCAGATCGATGGGTTCGGTTTCGAGGATTTCTCTGGCAACCGAAATGTTCGTCGCCTGGATAACATCATAATTGTTGTGTTCCAGAACCATTCTTCTGGCTTCCAATACATCAGCATCATCATCGATATCCAATATTTTTTTATTCATATGCCCTCCTTCTTATCATACCATGATAGATCTATTTTTTAAATTCCACGTTCAGGTAGTGGGTCGAGCAGGATATGCAGGG